>JANXWE010000259.1 GCA_025351325.1 Fimbriiglobus sp. | reverse complement strand
CAAATTCACCAAAGACACCACCAAGTACGGCGTCGAAGTCTTCGTCGACACCGCTTCGGGCAAACTCATCTACATCAGCCAAACGGGCGGCCTCGCCCTCGGCGGCATCGCCGCGACCGCCAAAGACAAAGGCCCTGTCTGGCACTACGCCCTCCTCTTGAAGGTACGCGGCCCGAACGAAGACGGCTTCACCAAGGACACCAAGAAGTTCGGCGTCGAAGTTTACAAAGACGAAAACACCGGCGGCTTGGTCTACATCACCGAAGCCGGTATGCTCGCCGCAGGCCCCGCTCCGGCCACGGCCCCGGAAGCGGACAAAGTGAAAGCCCCCAAGCCACTCTACGGCCTCACCTGCCGGGTCCGCAAAGCGGATGAGCTTAACTTAGACGATCCGAAGACAGCGAAGTACGGCGTCGAAGTCTTCAAAGACGATAACACTGGCGGCCTGATCTACATCAGCGAAACCGGTTCGATCGCCGTCGTCGCGGCCGGGGACATCAAAGAGAAGCAAGGGCTGGAATGGAAGAAAGCGATGAGCCTGAAGGCCCGACCGGGCGGCGTCCCCGAGTTCGCCAAAGCGAACAAATTCGGCATCGAAGTCTTCGTGGACAAGAACACTGGCAACTACTTGTTCATCAGCGACACGGGCTCTATCGCAGTCTTCGCGAAGTGACCCCTGTTTCTCGCGAAATCAGAGAAATGGGGGCAAATTGGGGGCAGAGTTGGCCGCGTCAAGTCAATCCGAGTACAATGCATTCAAAGCTTGATTTTGAGTGAGCGACTAGGAATTCAAGGCCTATCGATGTATTTGCAGCGTTCGGGGAATGCAAAGCCAACTTGAAAATGGAAGCTTCAAATCCCTCCCCTCAAGTTACAGTGGGACACCGCTGAAAATCGGGTGGCAAATAGGGGGCAGATGTGGCAATGCGGAACCCATTCGAGTACAATCCTACAACAGCACGGATTTGGTCAAACGTCTGGAATTCATACGGGTATCGACGTAATTGCGGCGAAGGATCAACGAAGGCCCAACCCTAAAACGGCGGCTTCGAATCCCTCCCTCTCCGCTTGATTTTTTCACGTCGGAATCGTCGAAATCACTTTAAAAACCGGGCTTTTCGGGGATTCCCCGGAAAGCGTGTTTGCTTCCCGGAACCGGCTTTGGGGACAAATTGGGGACAACGCGGCACTCGCGTTGGATCCGCATCGCTTGTCTCCTCGCGAACAATTCGACGGGGAGGAACGCTCTATGGCGTCCTTGGAACAACGCGGGAATCGCTTTCGGGTCATCTTTCGCCTGGGCGGTGCGAAGCACCACGTCGGTGTGAAAGCGACCGACCGAAACGAGGCCGAAGCGGGCTTGGCCCGACTGGAAGAAAACCTGCGGCTGGTAGAACGAGGTCGCTTGATCGTGCCCGAAGGGGCCGATGTCGACTTGTACCTCATCAGCGATGGGCGACTCGAACAAAAAGTCGAATGTGTGCGTTCCACACGATTGTCGGAATTGTTTCGGGTGTACCAGGAGCATTTCACGGCCGGAGTGAAAGAGAAGATCACTCGGAAGATGGAAGATATTCATCTGAAGCACGTCTTGCGAGTCCTCGGTGATGTTAACGTGACGGAAGTCACAGCGGGTGCGGTGCAACGATTCGTCGATACGCGAAGTCGGGAAACCTATCTCGGAAAGACGGTGAAGACAGCACCTGCCGCACCGACCCCTGACGATCCGTGAGATACCACCCCGTCACCCCCGTCGCACCCACCCGCGCCAGCGGCTGGTCGAACCCCGCACCATAAATCCGCCGCATCGTCACCGCGTTCGCCGAACTCAGGTCGGCCCAGACGTCGAAATTCTCGGTGCCCGCCACCCCGCCCGGCTTGGCCGTGTCCCAACCGTCGTAGCCGAACCGCTCGTCGGAGGTGACCGCCAAGCTGCCGTTCTTCTGCACCCGCTTGATGCGGTTGCCGAACGCGTCGTAACTGTACTCCGTCCGGCCCAGCAGCGTCCCGCCGTCCGCCGCCCGCTGCTCGGCCCAAACCATCTGCCCCCGCTGGTCGTAGCCGTACGTCCACGTCTCCAGGGCCGACCCTCGGCTCTTCTTCGTCAGCTGCCCCTCGTCGTCGTACGTGTACGTCCACGTCCCGTCGCTCAGCAACCGGTTCCCGATGGTGCCCGTCGTCGTCCCCTCCGTCGTCCGATTCCCCGTCGCGTCGTAGCTGAAGGCCGTGCCGGCGTCGCCGGTCACATGGTTGCGGTCGTCGTACGTGATCGCCTGCGCCGCCCCGCCTTCGGTCCTCGACGTCATCCGGCCGGCATTGTCCAGCACGTAGCTGTAACTGGCGATCGTCGTGCCGCTGGCCTTCTTGTGACGGATGATACCCGGGAGGAAGAGGATCGGAGAGAAATCGATCTGCTCGGAATCATCCGCGTTCCTCATCATCTGGGCTTGGCCACTTCGTGATTGAAAGAACCTCCAAGAATCGTTGCTGTACCCAATCCGGCAATCCGGCATTCCATTTGCAGCAGTTATCGGGCTTGGGTAAAATGATTGAATCAGCGAGTCACAAGTCTCGAACGCTCTACTTTCCGAGGTTTCTCCCATGTCCGAATTTCGTACCCGCTTGTGTTTGAACGCGCTCGAAGCCCGTGATGTTCCCGCCGCGGGACTGGACGACGTCTTCAACGGCGCTCAGTACTTGGCGGACAACCCGGACGTGGCTGCTGCCGTCCGCGCTGGCGCCGTGACTGCGGAAGATCACTTCCGCAGGATTGGTCAGTTCGAGAACCGCAGCACCGGTGGCTTTTTCGACACCAAAGCTTATTTGGAAGATAACCCGGACGTCCGCGATGCGGTGACGCGTCGAGGGATTTCGGCACTCGATCACTTCCTGAAGAACGGCCAGTTCGAAGATCGGAATCCCAATCGTTTCTTCGACGCCAAGGCCTATTTGGCCGCCAACCCCGATGTGGCCGCCGCCGTTCGCGGCGGGCAAGTGACGGCGTTCCAGCACTTCATCGAACACGGACAATTCGAAGATCGGGTCATCGGCCCCACCTTCAACGTCGCCGTCTACCTAGAAGACAATCCGGATGTCCGCGACGCAGTTCAACGCGGGATCCTGAAAAGCGGAACCGAGCACTTCGTTCGTTCCGGGATCCACGAAGGACGGGGCAAGCCAATCGCACCGTCCGGCATCCTCACTCAGGTGGTGACGACGTTCGACGGCACCTCGGCGAACAACGCGGATCGGAAGTATTTCAGCTTCGCTGTTCCAACGACACGGTCGGTTCAGATTCAGTTGAGCCGCGTCAGCGGCGATTTCGCCAAATTGGAACTGGAGAATTCGGTCGGCGTGAGCGTCTTGGAACTCGAACCGAAGAACGGCATCAGCAGCGGCACCGTGGTTCTCCAGGGAAACAGCACCTACATCCTTCGCGTGGGTTCCGCCAACAACGCCACAGCCCAGTTCCGTGTGACGCTCACCCAGCTCTGACGTTCAATCTCGGCGGAACCCTTGTGCGGTGTCCCGGCGTTCCCGAGTACGCCGGGTCAAACCGGGCGTGAAATTCTGTTCCACCACTTTGGGCTGGTTGATTCCCATCGCCTTCATCGAACGGTCGTAGAGGCGATCCCAAAAGTCCTTCGTTTCCCCTGGCATCCCGGGATACGGGGCGACGACGTTTTTGAGATCCACCGGTGGCTGAATCGGCTTTTCGACGGTGAAATCTCCGTTCGCACCGTAATACCCAGCCGGTTTGCCCACCTTGGGAAATTGTTCGCCGACTTTTGGGAATTGCTTGCCGACCGGCTCGAAGACCGGCCGCCCGACAGGCGTGCCTCCCGGCAACTGGTATTGAGCCGAGGCCATCGCCGCACATCCGAACAATCCCCAGCCGAGCAAAATGGCTCGCATCGTCTTGCCCCCACCACTTTGTAAACGAATCGAATTCGTGCTATGCCCTGAGCTTGGAGAAGAGTCAAGGATAACTTTTGGTTTTCGGTCAAAAAGAGAGTGTGGACATCTGCTTTCCGACACTACCACCCACCCCTCTACAGAAAGTAACTTCCTGCCAATCAAGCGACCAACTTTCTGGAAAGACCAAGCCCCGTATGGACTTAGAGATGGGCTCTGTTTTCTTGCCATGAATCTCTATTTCGTTTTCAAAGCAGTTACATTAGTCGATCCTGTGGAACGTACTGAAACTGGTATTGAATGGAACTTAAATGGAGCTCAACTGAACTGGCATAACACGGTACTGGATTTCGCCGTCAGCCCGGACGGTAGTCTTATCGCGGCCGGTATTCGAACAGAACCGATGCACCCTTTCGCCGCTTCGACCCTTCCAGGCCGAAGGGGTTGCATCCTACAGCCCAAGGGTCGCCGCTTCGGCGCACCCTGGGAAACGCGTTGACTTGGGACAGTCAAGATGCCTGTCCTACAGTGTTTCAAGCCACTTCAGCGACTTGCCCAACGACTCCATCGGCAGGCCGATGACGTTGCTGACGCTCCCTTCGACGACGGTCATGATCGGATCGTGCGGGAACTCGATGGCGTAGGCCCCGCTGCACCCTTCCCACTTCCGCGTGGCGATGTAGGTTTCAATTTCGTCGTCGGTCAGCGCCTTCATCTGCACCCGGCTGAGTTCCTGCCACGTGACTTGCCAGCCTTCGGGGCGAACCCACAGGCAGACCCCCGTCCAGAGTTCGTGCGTGGTGCCCGACAAGGCCCGAATGATCCGCCGGGCGTGGTTGGCGTCGTCCGGCTTGCCGACCACTTTGCCGTGCTGCCAGCCGACCGTGTCGGCAGCGATGATGATGCCGTCGTTCACCGTCGCCGCGACCGCCTGCGCCTTCAGCCACGCCAGTTCCGCGACGTAGTGCTCGATGTTCCCGAGTCGGGCTTCGGTCGGCTCGGGGACGTTCGACGGCCTCACCTCGAAGCGGTAGCCGTGGAGCTTCATCAGCTCTCGGCGGCCGAGGGAATTGCTGGCGAGAAACAGCGACTTGGCCATCGGGAACTCCGGTTCAATAGGCCCGTGCGAACAGCACCATCCGCGCGGACGGTTGCCCGGTGAACGGGCACGTTCCCGGTTCCATCGGCCCGTCGAACGGCAGGCAGCGGATCGTCGCCTTGTACTTCTTCTGCACCATGTCTTCGGTTTCGCGGGTGCCGTCCCAATGGGCGTAGACGAACTGGAGCTTGTTCAGTTCGGTCTCTTCTTCGTCTTTGTCGCCACCCTTCACGGGGAAGAGTGCGGCGAATTCTTCGAGAGTGGTCGCCGTCACGGTGCGGGCGTCGCGGTACTTCTTGGCCCGCTCGAACAGAACCCGTTGCATGTCTTTGAGCGCCCGAACAATCGACTCGGCGGAGGTAACGAGGGGAACCTCGTTCTTCTTTTGGTGGTTCAGTTCCGGTTCCAACTCCACCTGGTACAGGTAATCGCGGCGGGCGACGATGCAGGTCGGGATCTCTTTTTCCATGTCTTTCGGGCCGACTTCGACGCGGATCGGCACACCGCGCACTTCGTGCTTGGCGAAACGGTAACCGGGCGACGTCTTCAAGTCGTTGTCGATCTGCACGCCGATCGGTTCGTATCCGAAGAACTCTTCGCGTGGCAAGGCCCGCAATTCTGCGGCGAGTTTCTGTGCTGCGGCGAGCGCCGGTGCCCGGTCGGCTTCGGTCTTGCCAAGCGGACAGATGGCCACATGAGTCGCAGCCAAACGGGGTGGGACAACGAGGCCTTGGTCGTCGGAGTGGGTCATAATCAACCCGCCGATGAGCCGGGTGCTCACGCCCCAACTCGTGGCCCAGGCGTACTCTTTCTTGTTGTCCGGCGTGGTGAACATCACATCGAACGCCTTGGCGAAGTTCTGGCCGAGGAAGTGCGACGTGCCCGCTTGGAGCGCTTTGCCATCTTGCATCATCGCTTCGATACAGAGCGTGTAGAGTGCCCCGGGGAACTTCTGCCCCTCCGTCTTCGGTCCCACCAGCACCGGCACCGCCATGAATTCCTCGGCGAACTTGGCGTACACCTTCACCATCTGCATCGTCTCGGCTTCGGCTTCGGCGGCCGTGGCGTGGGCCGTGTGTCCCTCTTGCCAGAGGAACTCGGCGGTGCGCAGGAACAGCCGCGTGCGCATCTCCCAGCGCACCACGTTGGCCCACTGATTGATGAGCAGTGGAAGATCGCGGTAGCTTTGGATCCAACTCTTGTAGCTCTTCCAGATGATCGTCTCGGAGGTCGGCCGGACGATCAGCGGCTCTTCGAGTTCCGCCGTCGGATCGACCTTGAGCGGCTGGCCCTTCTCGGCTTTCAAGCGGTAATGCGTGACGACCGCGCACTCCTTGGCGAACCCCTCGGCCATCTCCTCTTCCTTGGCGAGGTAGCTCATGGGGATGAACAGCGGGAAGTAAGCGTTGACGTGCCCGGTCTCTTTGAACATCCGGTCGAGGCCACGCTGCATGTTCTCCCAAATGGCATAGCCGTTGGGCTTGATGACCATGCACCCGCGCACGTCGGAGTTATCGGCGAGGCCCGCTTCTTGAATGACGTTCAAGTACCACTTCGGGTAGTTCTCGAGACGCGGGGTGATCTTCTCGGCCATCAGCTCGGCTCCGGGGACACATCGACTTCATGGTGGACAGTATAGAGACGGTGGCGGTTCGGTACGGCGGCGAATCCGCGTCAATTCCGCCCCTCTCGGTTGAACGTCCGCACCGCGTCCCAGGCGAACCCTGCGGCGACCAGCATCAGGCCAAACCCCGTGACCAACGTCACCCGCACCCGACTGGTTGCGGTCTCACGATTTTCGAAGTCGAGCAGCTCGACCATCCCTTTGGGCGGGCAGACCAGTTGAACCAGCTCCCGATACTCCGGGCCGACGAAAGGTGCTGCGAACCACGGTACGAGCAGTAACCCACCCCAGACGCTCAGAAGTATCATGCTGGCCCGCGTCGGTGCCTCGAGTTGCACCGAGAGCCAGATGGCGAAGGCGATGGCCCACACGGCGCAGCCGGCGGACAGCACCATCACGGCGCCGGCACTGAGGATGGGGACACCACCCGAGGCCACACCCAGAGCGAGAATTCCACTGCAAATGCGGATCCACCAACGGTCGCGATAGAGAATGGCGCGGGCAATCGCTTTCAAAAGTTCAATGCGTTCCGAGGGGAGCGTCAAGAGTGTCAGAAGTGTTTGACCGGATCGTTCGCGGCCGAGGGAGGTCGCCACCCGCGCCCCGAGGAACGCTGGCCAAACGGTCACCACGGGCAGGAAGGCGACGAGCACCAGAGTGTTCGTCGTCCGGTAGATCGATCGACCCTCAGCCAAGTCGGACGCCAGGATGGCGAAGACCGTGAAGAGGCCGATCATACGGAAACCGCCGAGAATCGAAAGGAGTAGGAGGGACAAGCAACCGCGTTGCGGGGAGAACCAGGGGGCGTGGAATCGGGACTCTTTCCAGACGAGCGGATCTTCGTCGAACCCGAGCGGGGGCACATCGTAGGTGCGGCGGAGTTCCCGGATGACCAGTTCCGCGTCGGCCATCGGAATGGGGATGGTGACGACTACCTCCGATCCCGGGTGAAACTTTTCCCCCATCGCCATCTTGGCGAGGAAGAAGAGCATGATCGACGGAATCAAATGCAGCGCCGCGAACATCCAAACCTGCGACCAAGTGGTATCCTTGGCCGGGTCGCCGGTCAGCCACATTTTGAACACCGACACCAGTACGGTGATCGGGGAAAGTGAAGACAGTGGCGGGAAGCACTGGCCGCAAAGTCCGATGATCGCCGGGACCAACAGCACCAGCACGATTCCCGGCAACGCCTCGCGCAGGTTCTTCTTGACGCAGCCGAACAGCATCCCCACGCAACCCAAAAAGATCGCGGTGATCGCACTGACGGTGAAGCCCGCCAAGAGGTGCTCGAAGTCGATGCCGCCGAAGAGGAATGTGAGCATCAGCACCGGCAAGCCGACCGCGAGGATGCTGCCGACGAAGACGAGCCGGGAAAGGAGTTTGCCCAGCAGAATTTGGTAATGCGGCAGCGGCGACGACAGCAAGAAGTCGAAGGTGCGGTGCTCCTTTTCCTCGGCGATGCTGCCGGCCGTGTAGAGGGGGGTGAGCACGATCACCGCGATTTGCTGCAGGGCGAGGAAGATCATCAAGAACGATTCGGCGAACGCGGCGTTGCCGGCGAGATCGAGCGGGCCGGGGTTCGTCAGCGCGTCGAGCGGCCGCATGCCGCGGTACGTCCGCAAATAGACTGCCACGAGGCCGAGCAACAGCGAACCGGCGTAGAGCATCCGCCAGAGGTGCATCTGCCGCCGTCGCGGCAACCGCATCAATTCGTACCAAAATAGCGGGCCGAGCAGTGTCATGACCGAGGCGAATCCCTATTCATTTCGTGCTGATTCCAATATACAGAGGGGCTGTCTCGCGCCGCTTGAAAGCCACCATGAACCCGGCTCCGAATCCGTCCGACCTCGATAACCCCGAGCTGTATTTCAACCGCGAACTGAGCTGGCTGGAATTCAACCGGCGCGTCTTGGATGAAGCACTCGATCCGACCGTGCCGCTGCTCGAACGGCTGAAATTCTTGGCGATCTTCAGTAGCAACCTCGACGAATTCTTCATGGTGCGTGTCGGCGGGTTGCACCAAAAAGTCACGGCCGATCTCACGACCGGTTCCGGCGCCGACAAGATGCTCCCCATCGAGCAGCTCCAGAAAATCAACGAGGCCGTCGCGGGACTCGTGGCCGCACAATATCGCTGCTTGAATACCGAGGTACTGCCGGCGCTCCGAGACCGTGGCATCATCGTCAAGTACGGCAAAGAGTTGACGGCGGCCGACTTGAAGCACCTGCGCGACCTCTTCCGCGAACAGATCTTCCCGGTGCTGACGCCGCTGGCCACCGACCCGTCGCACCCGTTCCCGCACCTGTTGAACAAGTCGCTGAACCTCGCGGTGGTGCTCCGAAAGCCGAGCGAACCGGAGCCGTGGTTTGGCTTGGTGCAAGTGCCGGGCGTCCTGCCCCGCTTGGTGCAACTGGCGACCACCGACGCCCGCACGGCGGCGTTCACCCCGCTCGAGGAAGCGATCCGCTTGCACCTGGGCGACTTGTTCCCGGGCACCGCCATCGAGCACGTCGTCGCGTTCCGGGTGACGCGAGACAGTGAGTTCGAACTCGATGACGATGTCGAGGATCTGTTGCGGGCGATTGAAGAGAACGTCAAGCAGCGCCGCCGTGGACACGCCGTGCGGCTCGAAATTGAGGGCAACGCCGCCCCCGAGATTGAGCAATTCCTGATTGCGGCGCTCGACCTGGGCGCCGAGGATGTCACGCGTGTGCCGGGGATGCTTGACCCGACCGGGCTGTTCCAAATCCACGCGCTGCCGGGCTTCACGGAACTCCGCGACCCGGCATTCGTGCCCGTGCAATTGCGGGATTTCACGCAAGCGCCGAACCCGTGGACGGCCATCCGCACGAAAGACATCCTGGTCCACCACCCGTACGAATCGTTCAAGCACGTCGTCGATTTCGTGGAAGCGGCTGCCGACGACGACCGCGTCCTCGCCATCAAGCAGACGCTCTACCGCACCAGCAGCGATAGCCCCGTGGTGCGGGCGTTGCAGCGCGCCGCCGACCGGGGCAAACAAGTCACGGCGGTGATCGAACTGAAGGCCCGTCTCGACGAGGAACGCAACATCCTCTGGGCGAAGGAGCTGGAAAAGGCCGGCGTCCACGTCGTGTTCGGGTTCGTCGGACTCAAGACCCACTGCAAGGTGGCACTCGTGGTGCGCCGCGACGAGGACAACACCCTGCGGCGGTACGTCCACCTCGGCACCGGCAACTACAACCCGCAGACGGCGCGGCTCTACACCGACATCGGCTTCTTCACCGCCAACCCGGATTTCGCCGAAGATGTGACCCTGCTGTTCAACCACCTCACCGCATCGACCGCGTCGCCACCGATGCGAAAACTGATTCTCGCCCCGAACAAGATGCTGCAAGTGATGCTCGAAAAGATCGACCGCGAAGCGGCGAACGAGCGGGCCGGTAAGAAATCGAAGATCACGGTGAAGCTCAACGGGCTACTCGAACCGACGGTGGTGAAGTCGCTGTACAAGGCGAGCCAAGCGGGCGTGAAGATCGACATCGTCTGCCGGGGTATCTGTTCGTTGCGACCGGGCTTACCGGGGATCAGCGAGAACATCCGGGTGATCTCGGTGGTGGATCGCTTCCTCGAACACAGTCGCATTTTCTACTTCGAGAACGACGGTCACCCGGAAGTATTCATCGGCAGTGCCGACTGGATGGATCGCAACTTGACGCGGCGCGTCGAGGTGGCGTTCCCGATCGAACAGCCCGATTTGAAAGCCCGCCTGATCGAAGACATTTTGAACCTCAGCGTCGCCGACACCGGCAAGGCCCGCCTGCTGCAATCCGATGGAACGTACACCCGAGTACGCCCGGTGGAAGGTCAACCAGTGTTGCGGAGCCAATCGCGGTTCTTGGAAATGGCGGGGGAGATCGAGAAGCGCCAGCAACTCGCGGCTCTGGCCGAGGAGACCCCCGCCGCTAACGCCCCGCCGAAATTGGCCCGGCGCAGCCGGACACGGAAGTAGGCGGATTGCTCATTTGCGGTTGTTCGCTAGCGCTCTCTTGGCGTCTTGTGTCAGCCGATCATGTTCTTCGCCGCCGGCGTACTCTTTGAGCAATTCCTTGGCACGGGGATCGGCCAGTTTGTCGAGCACGGTGACCATTCGCCGCTGTTGCAATTGAAGTGGCGTCTGACCCTGCCGAAGTTGTTCGACGATCTTTTCTATGCTCCCCCGGGCTTCGGCGGACAACGTTCCTTTCAACGCGGCTTCCAAGGCCGGCAACGCGCCGTCGCCGTAGGCCAGGAGTGTGCGCTGGGCGTCTTCGCGTTCGCGGAAGGCTTTGGAATCGAGTTCGGCGATGCACTTGGCCAGCTCGTTTGCCTTCGGCTTCGGTGCGGGCTTGAGCGCACCCCGGAACAGCGCGATGGCTTGTTCCGGGTGATCCATCAAGTCCCAGATGGCGGAATAGCCGTCCGGCGACCCGAGCTTCGTTGCTGTAGCCGTAAGCTGGCTCGGGGTGAGCTTTTCCACGTTCGGTAATCCGAACTTCCCGGTGAGATCCCACTGCAAGATCGTCGTATCGGGATTGGCGACGAACAGGGAGCGCCCGTCCGCGGAAAACAGCATGGACGCTTGACTGGCTCGGGGGCGAAACGGGGCGAACGATTTGACGAGTTTCCAGGTGCCGACTTCCCAAACGGCGATGCTCGATTGGTCGTCGATCCCGGACAGCACCGCGAGCAATCGTTCGTCGGGCGAAAACTGGACGCCTTCGATCTTGGCCAACGCTTTGGGGGTGCCCGATTCGGTCGTCAACCGCAAGGTGGGGTCGATCAGGGTCGCGGTTTGTTCGCCGGTGGCAGTGTTCCACACCCGGCAGGTCGCGTCGTTCCACAGGCCGCCCGTGACCAAAACGCGGTCGTCGGCGGTGAACTCGGAATGGCCCGGCGACCCGTTCGATTTCAAAGTGTGGATCAATTTCCCAGTGGCGACATCGTACAGATGCAACACGTCGACGTTGTAGTTGTTGTGCGTCCCGGCCCCGGCGAAGAGCGTCTTGCCGTCGTGGGAAAACTTAAGATGCTGGCACGCGTCGCGATGGCCGGTGACCACGAATGGTTCTTTGCGTTCACCGGGCGTCCAGATCAACACCGTATCATCGCGGTCTTGAAAACTGGCCGCGAGATGTTTGCCGTCGTCGGAGATCACCATGCCCCGACTGTTTTGATCCGGGACTTTGCAAGTCGCGATTTTCTTGCCGGGTTTGTCGGTGACGATCAACTCTTGTGTTCGATTGTCGATGGTGAAGTTCCAGAGTTTGCCTTCCGCGGTGCAATCGAACGGAGATGTCGTCGTGGTGATTTTGGGTTCGGGTTTGCGGACGCCTTTGCCAGTCTTCAGATCCCAATCGAACGCTTCCAGCCCCGCGACCTTGCTGGACAGGGTGGCCCCGTCCGCCGCGAGTTCGATGGCCGGTTTGCTGGTGTGGCCCGAATCGGCGAGAAGCTCCTTGCCGGTATCGACGTTCCAAACGCGGACGGTCGATTCCAAGCGATTGGTGCAGGCGAGTTGCTTCCCGTCGGCGCTCAAATTCACGACCAAGTACCCCGACCGATTCGGATCGACGTCGAGCTTGAAGAGCGATTTGCCGGACGCGATCTCGAACAGTTCGACCGTGTTCTTCGTCCGGGCCACGATCCGTTTACCGTCTTTCGAGACTACGAGTTCCGTGACGACCGCGCCTGTTTCGGTCGGGGCGATGGTGCGGATCTCCTGTTCCTTCTCGGTGTCCCAAATCACGATCGGCCCTTTTTTCGCGGAGTACGCCAGTGACTTGGTGCCGGGGATCAAAGCGAAATCATTGGGGGTTTCACCGTTGGAAGTCGGCCCGTTCGAGACCGTACCGTCCGCCGTCTTCCAGAGTTGGATTGGCTGGTGCACGATCCGGTACTGCCCGTCCTTGATCTTTTCCGTCGATAGAATTTGCATCGCCAGCACCTTACCCGTATCGTCGAATTCCAGGCGGGATTCGTGCGTGCGTTCCACGACGAGTTTCTTCTCCGCGATGATATTCCCGGTGACGATGTCGACGTATTGGATTTTCGGATCGTTCAGTAGTAGAACCGCGAACCGTTTGCCGTCCGGTGCGACGGTGACGGAAGAACAGCGACCGATTTCGTAGCGTTTTACCAATTTCCCGGTCGCCACATCCCAGAGGGTCACGTTGTACCCCAAGCAGAGGACTTGCTTACCGTCGGGGGTCAAGCGGAACTCGTAGTGGTCGTTGATGGAGTGTTCGCCTATGTCGCGTAATTTGCGTCCGGTGGCAGCATCAAACACGCCGAGGGGTTCATGGCCACTCCCCGCGACCAATGTTTTTCCGTCCGGTGTGAACTGGAGATAATGGGCGCTCGGCTGCCGCAAACGCATGGTGCCGAAGCGGCGCACGGCACCCGCTGGCAAGGCGTCACCGTAACTGTCCATCAGCACTGCGGGCTGCGTGGCCGGCTTGGTATCGGCGACCGGTTGCCGAGCTTGCACGGCCTGCTGGGGCCGCAAGGTGGAAGTGACGACCGCAGCCACGCAGATCAACCCAATGGAGGCCGCTAACGCCCCAAAGGAGGCGAACGTCAGCCCCGGTTTTACCAACGCAGCGACCGCGCTGGGAACGGAGCCGAACGGTAAGCTCATCGTCTTTTCAAGCAGCTTGGCCGAGGCCCGCTCGGTGCCGAGGAACAGCACCACGAGGACGGTCGGCAGTTCCACGCCGCGCCGAGTGAGGGCCGTGCGCAAACGTTCGCGTGCTCGTTCGAGCCGCGATTTCACGGCGGTTTCGGTGCAGCCGAGTGCGACGGCCGCCTCACCGCGCGATTCCCCTTGGACGCAACAGGCCACCACCACGTCACGCAAGATTCGGGGCAGGCGGCCGATCTCTTCGTCGATGGCCCGATACAACTCCCGGTCTTCAGTCGCGTTGAGGTTGGCCGGCAGATCGGTCAACGGCAGCGTCCGGCGTTTGGCGTTCCGGAGTACGGCCTTGCGCGACGCCCGCACCGCCACGGTATAGAGCCATGGGGCCAGCGGTTGGTCGACACTGAGGGTCCTAATTTGCCGCACCAACGCGAGGAAGGTCGCCTGGAAAACATCTTCGCGGTCGGCGACATTGGTGAGGCTCCGCCGACAGACGCCCCACACTAAGGCGGAGTGGCGGTCGACGAGAATCTCGAAGGCGTCCACGTCGCGGCTGGCGGCGAAGCGAGTGAGGAGTACCGCGTCGTCGGCCTGTTGCCGATCGACGAGGGTGCGGCGGAAGTGGGAAATGATCCCGGTCCATTGTGCGGTCATTCGGAAATCCCCATGCGGTTGCTGGCTCACAGTATCTCTACCCGGTCGGGTCGGATCGGCCTGGGGATCTTTGAGAAGTGAGGAGTGGCAACGGCGAGCCGGTCGGCTCGCCGATTGCTTTATTCCACGAGGGGCAGCCACTCGGTGACATCGAAGCGGGAGTGCGGATTCTGGATCGGGTTGGCGGCGGCTTCTTCGTAGGCGTCGAAGCAAGGGTCGATCATGCGGTAGAGGTCGGCGGTCCGCAGGCCGCTCTGCTCGCGGCAGAAGAGCAAGTCGGTGCCCGGCCCGGCCACGGGCACTGCGAGTACCGTCGGCACCACTCCTTTCACCACGTTCGCGTAGGCTTTGCCCGCTTCGGTGTCCGGGTGCAGCAAGAAGAGTCGCTCTTCTTCGGCGGGGCCACCCGTCAACGGCACGGCCGCCCTGATGTAACTGAGCACCCGGCGCTTCATCTCTTCGGCATCGCCCCGAGCCGCTGAGTATTCCACGGCGGTCACGTCTTCACTCGGCAAGAGGGCCGAGAGGTAAGCTGTCGCTTGGTCGATGAGCGGATTCGCCAGTTGATGGGCCAAATCGGTGGTGCCGATGCAGAGTTGCACCAGGCCGCCGCGCGGCTCGACGACAATCTTGCTGAGGACTTCTTCGAGTCCGAGTACTTTCTGGTGCGGGATCGCTTCGAGCAGTTCCGCAGCGGAGCGATCGAGGTGATCTTCGCCGTGAGGCAGCACCACCCGCATGGTGTTGGAACCTTGCAGCGTCGTCTGGTGGATCTCCTCGCCGGTCGGCTGGTTGTGGCCCGACCCGCCCGCCAGAATGATCGGCGCTTCCATGAATTCGGACAGTTGCCCGAGGCGATCCCGAGCCGTGGCAAGGTCACGTTTCATTTCGTCGAAACGGGAGAAAATTCGCCGGTAGAACTGGAGCGCGGCAAACGTGAGATCTTCTTGAATTCGCAGATCGACGAAGTCTTGGATCCGTTCGACGAGGCTGCGGACCGATTTGCTGGCCCGCGTCCCGAAGAAACTGAAGCCGGTGGTACCCGCTTGGCACGCTTCGAGCGACGATTGCACCGAGATCTTGGCCTGTTCGCGTTTGTGCCCCAACATATTGAGCTGCTCTTCGATGGACTTGATCGCCCCGCCCGACGTTTCCAGCAGCTTGGATACGACGATCTCGGCCGACCCGAGCCGGGGGCCGGGGAGATCTTCGAGGCAGCGGATGCGCTCGGTCAACTCGTTGTCCCACGCTTCCACGGCGCGGCGCAGACCCGCGTCGAGCGACTTGCTCAATCGACCGCGGCGGAAGGCGGAGTCGCTCTCGCTGGTCGGTTCCATGCCGAGCCAATCGCGGGATTGATCCCAGGCCGCCACACCCCAAGTGACGGGGTCGCCGCGCTTCTGGCCGGCGTCCGCTTGCACGGTGACGTCGCGCATCCACTGGGTCAGCCGTTCGAGGGGGTTGCCATCGGCGCGTGTGACCGATTCGGACACGATGAACTGCTTGATCGGCTCGGGTGTCAAGCGGTTGTCGCTCAAGATGCCATCGAGGATGTGCTGGGCCGTCTGAGGCAGATGCGGTACGGCTTGGGCCCAACTCCGCACAATGTCGGTGGCGATCTGCCGCGCCGCCGAGCGGAGCAGCAACCCACGGGGATACCAGACGCCGAAGGTGCCGAAGCCCCGGAACGGCGTCCGGCCGACCGGCGGCGGCGTCTTCCGCACCCGTTCGAGTCCGTTGCCGAGCGGCGTGGTGAGATCGTACGACACGTAGCCGGCCAAATGGGCCACGCAATCGCGGAAGGCTTCCGGGGTGCGCGCCGCCATCGGCAGCAAATAGGTCGCCGTGAACGGGAGGCCGCGCCCTTCGATGATCGGCCCTTCCGGCCCGCCGTACTGCGCGTTGAAGATCACATCCGGGTCGGCGTAGTGGTTCAACTCCGTGAGCGTAGCGAAGATGTTGGCGAGTTCGTCCGGCGGTGAGTTCGGATCTTCCGGTGCCCCCGTGAGCACGAAGCACGAAACCGTGGCATTGGGGAGGTTCATCTTTTCGAGCGAACGGCGCACGGCGTAGCCGAGATCCATCACGCTGCCGCTCGTGCCACCGCTGGCGCTGACGAACAAGTAAACGTCCGGCGATTTGCCGCGGATGGTCAACCCGGATTGCTCCGCCGATTGGTTCAGCGTTTCCGGGTGCGTGCAGGTGCCGATTTCGTTGCGGAGCCGGGTCATGAAGCGCAGGTAGTGATCGCAGAACGACAGACGGCCCAGCGAGCGGGACCCTTCGACGCGGAGCGAGCGGGGGATGGAATGGAGCTTCTCACGCGGGAGCCATTCCATGAGTTGATCGAGCTGCCGGCGGCGGTAGTTCGTCACCGGTTGCAGTGGGGTCAGGAAAATATGCTCGGAGTGCAGGGCGATGTCCGGAGGCGCCGACAGCGCCTTATCGGGGGCGTCCGGGTCGGGGTCGATGTAGATGAAGCGCAAACAGGGCACGTGCGACAATTGGCCGACGCGGTCGAGCAACCGGCAGCGCACTTGTTGGAGCGCCCGCCGGCCGAAACTGCCGACGCCGATGAGGATCGCGGGCCGGAGGACGCCCTCGTCTTTGCCGAACGTCATCTGGGCGATTTCGTCGATCTCGCGCCGCAGTCCGCCGGGCAATTTTCCTGAGACCGTCCGGGCCAGCGGCGGCGGCGTCACGGCCGAGCGATTCGCTTCGTAGCTCGCCGCACTGCCACCGGGGCGGCTCGTCCGCGTGACCGGGATCGACGTGCTGGCCACGTTCTCGCTGCGGCCCGCCAAGGCCCGCACGAACGCCACATTGTTCGGGAATCGCTCCTCGGGGTTCTTCGCCATGGCGCGGGCGACCGCTTCCCGATCGCCTTCCGGAATCGCGCTCAGATCCGGCGGCTCGGTCATGTGCTGCATCGCCAACTGGCGGATGTTCTTGCCGTTGAACGGCTTCTGCCCCGTCATCAGTTCGACGTAGACCACCGCCAGGCTGTACTGATCGGAATGCTTCGAGACTTTGTTGGCGAACGTTTCTGGGGCGGCGTAGACCGGGGAGATGCCGCCCATCATCCCGGCGCTCGATTGCTTCGCCAGGTCGCGCACCAACCCGAAGTCGGCGACCTTCACGCGGTCGGCGATCACGAACAGGTTCTTCGGTTTGATGTCGAGGTGCTGCAAGCCGTGCTTCTCGATCATGTGATCGAGTCCTTCGGCCGCGTCCGTCAAGAAGGCCAGCAGTTCGTCGCGGGGGATGCCGGGTTGCCCCTTCTTGCGGTACTCTTCGTACAGGTCGTGCAGGCTCTTGTCGGCCAACTCCATGACGATGAGCAACTCGCCGTTGACCACTTCGATGCGGTCCATCGACACCACGAACGGGTGCCGCACCGACTTCACGCGCTCGAGCGCTTTGTATTCCTGCTCGGCTTTCGCCGAATCGCCGTCGAGGGAGTTGAGGTTGCCGAAGACGAACTTGATCGCCTTGTGAATGCCGCCGGGCGCAACGCATTTCCAGACTTCGCCGAACCCCCCGCTGCCGAGCGGGGAGATCAGGATGTAGCCGGGAATCGGTTCCGCATCGGGTTCGCGTAGCCAGTTCATGGGGGAAGGCCGAACGGAGTATCGAAAAATGAACGCGCTAGCCTAGTTCACGCGCGGGGTCACGGTCGAAAAATCGCTCTGGAGCCTGAAATGTTTCGTGGAAATGGTGGGAACTCCGGGCGCCCGATTTCCGTCCGCGACGGTGCCGCTGTTCAAATTTCGCGCCGGGTGCCGCGCGGGTGGGATTTTCGGCTTTTGGCCTTGGGATGATTTTTCTTATGGATTGGTGAATGGGGGAATTGGGTGGTCTGTTACGGACGCAATGACATTTGTTCTTGTGTCTGTGGAGATTACCCCCTCCCCTCTGTGGACGCAATGGACGAATCAGACACAATAACATTGGACAGAGTGATAGTCGTTATAGGATTGTTAAACTGTTTTCGGGCAACGGGTTCTGGCCGTTTTTGAAATGCGTCCGCCAATTCTTGGGTCGAATCGGCTTCCTCGCGGGTTCCCGCTGCAAATGGCTCGCCGGGATCCGTTTTACCGTACGCGCACTCAAATTGATCGACAAGGCAAGCCGACTGGCGTGAGCCGTCGGTGCGGTACTAGCTAACTCACCGGCCCCTGAGCCGGGTCGTCCGGTAGGAGGCGGCTAGGCAAATGCGTGTGAATCTGGTTCACAAGCGTAGTTCAGCGGCAAAACCGAGGTTTTTCCGCAGATTTTTTGCGTACGTCTTGCCTACGCCTGCGTAGGTGTATACGATTATCTCCGTGCACGCCAATATGGTTCTGCCGCTCCACACAGATGTGTTGTATGCCAGTTTTACAAGTCGATTTGTCCGATGCGGCCGATGTTCGAGCGGGTATCGCCCTCCTGTCGGAGTTTCTCCCCGGTGGTGCGCGGGTTCCGCAAACTATCGTTCCTGCAGCCACGCAGCAGAACTTGGCGCAGACGATGGCTGAGATGAAACAGAAGAAGATTTGGCGGTTTCTAAATCGGGTCGCCGGCCTGAACGTTCCCGAGTATTCGCTCCCGGAACTGGGCGGGTACGTCGGGATGTCCAGCAACAAGGTCTGCTCGCTCAAGGCTATTTTGGCCAAGCCGGAGCAGCGGTTGGGGGTTCAGTTCTTCGAGGCTGCCCCCAGCGGCACCGTTGATGCCTCCGGCAACCCGCGGTATCGGATGCCGGACGCCATCAAGCAGGCTATCCAGGCCGCCGAACAAGGTGTTTGAGACGTCGAACTAGCCCCCACACTAGACGGCGGGCCCTGTTGGTTTCTGGGAGTTCATAGCTCAGTGTGGCCTCCAATCACTGAGCTTCTAGTGGTCTATTGCAGCTGAATGGTTCCCTTGGCCGATAGTATCCGTGACACGGTCACGGAGGATCGGCCATGGTTCCGAAAACGAAAGTCGAAGTCCGCCTGACGGACGAGCAGCGCGAGACTCTCGACCGTTTGGTTCAGACCGGTTCGCACCCGGCGGCGATGCGGCGGCGGGCCAACATCCTGCTCTTGAGCGACGCCGATGGCCCCGACGCTTGGTCGGACGACGACATCGCCGAG
>JANXWE010000241.1 GCA_025351325.1 Fimbriiglobus sp. | reverse complement strand
AAAAAGCTCCCCGGGTAGGATTCGAACCTACGACCCGTCGATTAACAGTCGACTGCTCTACCGCTGAGCTACCGGGGAATGGCTTTGCAAGCAAATCATAAGGGTCTGGCCCACATTCGACAAGTGGAGTCCTTGCCGGCTCTGGGGTCGCATCACCACGGACGACTCAGACTCCCGCGAGGTTCATCATTTCGCTCAGTCCGTCCCTTTTGGCACGGCCCGTGCCCGTTCGATCACGGCCCGGATCAATCCTTCACTGCTGGCGGTTTTGGACACGGCTTCCACCGGGAGTTCGAACTCTTGCACCGCCGCGGCCGTTTCCGGACTGATCGCCACCAATTTCACGTCGCCCCGGAGTACCCGACCGCGCAGGGTATCGTCGAAGCTCCGCAGCAGCGACCGGGCGATGTTGGAGCTACTCAGCGTGATGAATTCGATCTCGCCGCGCCGGAGTGCCGCATACGAATCGCTCTCGGTGTCGAGCGCATCGTGCTGTTCATACACGACAATGCCTTCGACCGTGCAGACCTTCGCCAACTCCACCGGTAGCGTCTCTCGGCCGCGATTGGCCCGCACCAAGAGCACCCGTTGCCCGGCGATAGATGGCGCCAGTAGCTCGACCAACCCTTCCGCGGAATGGACGTCCTTCGGCACCGCGTCGGCGTGCAGGTGATAGCTGCGCAGCGTCGTTGCTGTTTTAGGGCCGACGACCGCGATTTTGATGCGGCCGAGCTGGCGCAAGTCACCTTGGGTCAAGAGTCGCTTGAAGAAGCCGTGGACGCCGTTGGCACTGGTGAAGACGAGCCAGTCGAACTCGGCGAGACGGTCGAGTGCGGCGTCCACCGGTGCCCAATCGGTCGGTTCGCGGATTTCGAGCGCGGGTAGCACCGACGGCACCGCCCCAAGAATTTCGAGCCGGCGGACCATCTCCTCGGCTTGCTGCTTGGGCCGCGTCACCAAGACACGCCGGCCGAACAGGGGCCGTTGTTCGAACCACGAACTCGGCTGGCGATGGCGCACCGCTTCGCCGATGACGATCAAACCCGGTGCTTCGAGGCCGGCCGCCCGGCGCACCGCTTCCAAGTCGGCGAGTCGCGTGGTGACGGAACGCATCTCCCCGAGGGAAGCCCGTTCGACGATGAGTGTCGGCGTTTCGGGATCCATGCCGTGCTTCATCAACTCCGCGACCAAGATCGGCAGGCGGGCGATGCCCATGTAGACGGCGAGTGTGCCGGGGAATTTGGCAAGCGCTTCCCAATCGAGCTTGTTGTTGATCTTTTGGGGCAGCTCGTGCCCGGTGATGAACGCCACGGCACTCGTGTGGGCCCGGTGCGTCAGTGGGACGTCCAAGTACGCGGCCGCCGCCAAGGCCGCCGTGACACCGGGGATGATTTCGTAGGCGATTCCGGCATTCCGCAACGTCTCGGCTTCTTCGCCGCCGCGACCGAAGATGAGCGGATCGCCCCCTTTCAACCGGACGACGATTTTCCCGGCCCGGGCCGCTTCCAACATCCGGTCGTAGATGTGCGGGTATTTGTCGGGGTGGTGCCCCGGCAGATCGCGGACGCACAGTTTCTCGGCATCCGCACGGGCGAAGTCGAGCAACCGCTTCGGCACCAGTTGATCGTAAAGCACCAAGTCGGCGCGGGCGAGCACCTCGGCGGTGCGCACCGTCATCAGGCCGGGATCGCCCGGCCCGGCACCGGCCAAAAAGACGCGGGGTTCATCGAAGTCGTGCATGGAGATTAGTGTAGAGAGAGCGCCCGACAACGGACGCCTCAGGCCCCGGCCCCGTCTCAATCTCCGGGCACTCCCCGATCGCAACGACTCGGAACTCCCCCTCGACGTCCAGTTCCGGGAGGTCGAGCCCCGCCCGGTCGCCCACCCCGCGGACGCCCTGCGCCGCCAGCCAGTCCGCCGACCGCAGGAGCCCCACGGTTCGCCGGCACCCGTCCCTATCTCGTGGGGACGCTTCGTTGGAGTTCAACCTTCAGGTTGTCTCCGTCGAGCCGAGTCTGCGAAGGTCGACGCCGTGTGGAAGTGAGGAACCCGATCGGGGAACGTCGGGCGTCGAAGACTCCACCCGACGAAGCACAACCTCAAGGTTGAACTCCAACGCCGAGTACCCCCTTGATCGCAAGGAACCCAAAATCATCCTAATCGTTTCCGTCGGTATCGGTTCGTTGGCCGACGTACATTCCCCACACTGCCGAAAAGATGCCAGACAGCCCGGATCGCGCTTTGGGATCATCCTCGGCAGTGCCCCCAAAGCCCGCGAAATGCCCCGTCGTGGCCGACAAGGTTTCGCCAAGCGTTACAACCCGTCCGCGCCAAGTGGCGCAACCCGGCGACTCTCGCGCACCGGCAGGACGGGGACTGCTAGGCAAGTCGTTTCAGGCGGTGAAGGCGCTCGTATCTCCGCCAGTTTTTCCGACTTGCCGGGCCTACTTCATTTGGCCAAACCCCCGGAATGGCGCATTGTCTACTCAGCATGACGGACACCGTTGTTGCGGAGACTGCCCAATGGAACGGCAGACGCGGCGACGGGGACGGTGCGGAAACCCGATACGGAGCGGATCATGAGTATGCGATGGCTGAAGGTGTGTACGATGACAGCGGTCTTCGCCGGCGTGTTCGGGGCCTCGTCCCTGTTCGCCGCGGATGACAAGAAGGTCGACGAGAAGAAGCCGGCCGGAATGACCGAAGTCCCGGCGGCCACCCCGGCCGTTGTGACGGGTGTCGTCACGGGCAACTGCGGTGGCGTCTCGGTCGGTAGCTCGATGGTCGGCGGCGGGGCCGGCTGCGGCCCGGTGTACCAGACGATCCGCGTGACGGAAATGGTTCCGACGACGGTGGCGGAAACCCGCACCGTGTATCGGAATGAACTCCGCACGGAATCGTTCACGGCCTACCGGAACGAAACTGTGGCCGAGCAGCAGACCCGCAACGTGACGGTCAACAAGATGGTTTCGGAAACCGTCATGGAAAACCGTACGAGCATGGTCAGCCGCCCGGTGACCACGATGGAAAACCGGACGAGCATGGTCAGCCGCCCGGTGACCACGATGGAAAGCCGCACGGTGACGGAGCGCGTCCCCGTGACGAAGACCGTGACCGTGAACGAAACCCAGTACACGACCGAGTCGGTGACCGAAATGAAGAGCCGGACGGTGCGGCACACCGTGTCGGTGCCGACGACCGTCGAAGTCGGCCCGGGCCTCTGCGGCCGCTTCAAAGGGTTCATGGACCCGTGCAGCTGCCCGTGCCCGCGCACGGTGACCTACTGCAAGAAGCAGACCACCTGCGAAACCGTTTGCGAGCCGGTGACGGTTTGCAAGAAAGTGGCCCATTGCGTGCCGGTGACCAAGCAAGTGTGCAGCTACGAGTGCGTGACCAAGACCGTCCAGTGCCCGGTGACTCGCAATGTCTGCGAAGCCGTCACGAGCCAAGTCGCCGTGACTCGCAATGTTTGCGAAGCGGTGACGACCGTGGTGCCGGTCTGCAAGACCCGCTGCGTGTCCGAAGTGCAAGCTCAGACCTGCACGGTCAACGTCTGCAAGTCGGTTCCGTACCAAGCGACCCGCACGGTGTGCGTCCCGGTTTGCCACACCGAAATCGTCAACGTGTGCAAGATGGTCGCCACCTGCGTCGACAAGCAAGTGCTCGTTTCGAGCGGAACCGGCTGCGGCACGGACTCGTGCGGCACCCCGGCGTGCGGTAGCGGCAAAGGCTGCAAAGGCCTCGGCCTCAAAGACAAGCTCTGCGGCATCGGCAGCGGGCTGAAGGACAAAGTCGGCGGCTGCTTCTCGAAGCTCCGCAGCATGGGCAAGCGTAGCTGTGCCGCCCCGGCGTGCGACCTCGGCTGCGGTGCCCCGGCTTGCGGCGGCTGCAACTAACCAACCCGAACATTGAAGTGGATCTTTCCACTCCAATCCTTCAAAGCCCGGCCTCGCAGCTATGCGATGCCGGGCTTTTTCGTCGGTTCTGTCTAAGAAATCAATTCTTGGTGTCTCGGCCCCACCCATGCGCTATTCTGATTCCATGACCGAATCGAATCCCCCTTCCGAACTCCGCTTGTCTCGGGCCGCCGCCCAGCGCCTCAGCCTCTACCTCCGCAGTCTCGATTCGTTCGCCCGGACGGGCACCACGCTGTCCAGCGAAGTGTTGGCCAAAACCGTCGGGGTGAGCGCGGCCCAAGTCCGCCGCGATCTGGCCGTGCTCGGGCACCTCGGCTTGCGCGGTATCGGCTACGAAGCGGCCGGGCTGGCGGCGGCCATCCGGAAAACCCTCGGGATCGACCGGCCTTGGAAAGCGGTTCTCGTCGGCGTCGGCAACCTCGCCCGGGCCCTGCTGCGCTACCGGGGTTTCTCCGAGCACGGCTTTGAAATCGTCGGGCTGTTCGATTCCGATGCCACCAAGATCGGGCAAATTGTCGGGGGATTGGCCATCGAACCGCTGAGCCGATTGAAGCTGGCCGTCCAGGAGTCCCGGGCCGAACTCGGCATCCTCACGGTGCCGTCCGACGTCGCCCAAGCCGTGGCGAATCAGATGGTCGCGTCCGGTCTGCGCGGGGTGATGAACTTCGCGTCGGTGTTGTTGGTGCTGCCGCACGGGGTGCAAGTCGTCACGGTGGATCTGGCCATCCAACTCGAACAACTCGCCTTCGCGGTGCATTTGGGAGAGGATTGACGAACATCGGCGCGGCAACATGCTGTTGCGCGGCCGCGTACTGGGACAGGATTTCAAATCATTTCAAATCGCGCAGGGCACTGTAGCCCAAGTAGCCAACGACCCCGCTGGCGATGATCCCGAAGATGTCCACGAAACTGAACGCCGAACCGCCGAATGGAAATTCGACGATGAGATCCAGTAAAAAAACGAGTACCATCACGGCCGCAGTTCCCAGCGCTGCGTAGCACATCCACTTTTCCATGGCCCAGCCTTTCCAACCCGAGGGCTGCCTGCGAAAATCCCGGTTTCAGAATTCCGAACGGGATCCGAGAGAGACCGGGTTCACCGTGCGGAGCTTGAGGAATTTTGCGGTAGTATAGCGTTCGCTCTATCAGCCGCAACCGGTGACACGGCATATTCCAGCGTCGCCGACGCATTCGCATCGCGCCGCTGGCAGAACGGGTACAATTGGGTCTTTCCCAGGCGGGTTTCGCGGAACCGAGTACATTACCCACGCCGACCTTCACTCGCCGGGCCACCCGATGATTCCTCTCCTGCTCACCGCCGCCGTCGTGTTCTCGGCCGACCCGGCCTCGGAAGCGGTCGAACTGAAAACGCCCACCGGTACACTGTACGGGGTGCTCGATTTGCCCGCCGGCCCAGGGCCATGGCCGGTGATTTTGATCCACGCTGGCTCGGGGCCGACCGACCGCGACGGCAACAGTGCCCGGGCCAAGAACGACAGCTTGAAACAGCTCGGGGAGGGGCTTGCGGCCAAGGGCTTCGCCTGCCTGCGCTTCGACAAACGTGGCATCGCCAAGAGTACCCCCGCCGGGCCGAAAGAAGAAGAGTTGCGGATCACCCAATTCGCCGCCGATGTCGTGCTCTGGGCGAAATGGTTGCGGGCCGACAAGCGTTTCGGCAAGCTCGGCTTTATTGGTCACAGCGAGGGTTCGCTCATCGGCTCGCTGGCCGCAGAGGCGAAGTTCGACGCGTTCGTCTCGCTCTGTGGGCCGGGTCGGAAACTCGGCGTGGTTCTCCGGGAACAGTTGAAAAAAAACCTGCCCAAGGAACTGTTTGCGAAAGCCGATACGGTGCTGACGGAACTCGAATCTGGCCGCGAGGTGAAGGAGACTCCGAAAGAGTTAGTCACCCTCTTTCGGCCGAGCGTGCAACCCTATTTGATTTCGATGATCAAACCCGACCCGGCGAAGGAACTCGGTGCCGTGACCTGCCCGATTTTCGTCGTCTCGGGCACGACCGATATCCAAGTGAGCGAGGATGACAGCCAAGCGTTAGGAGCTGTTCGCAAAGGAGTACAAAGTGTCCGGATTGAGAATATGAACCACGTGTTGAAAGAGATCGCCAAGACCTCGATTCTGCTGCAAGATGCCTACTACAAAGATTCAAAATATCCACTGCACCCCAAGTTGATCGACGAACTGACGGGGTTCTTCGAGAAGAGTTTTGAAAAGAAGAAATAGGACTCGGAATCAGGAATTTTCACCGTAGAGAAAGAAGAGAATACCAGATTATGAATAAGAAATAAGATCTTGAATCAGGAATTTTTACCGCAGAGAAAGAAGAGAAAGCATGAGATAAGAATAAGGAATAAGAAATAAAAATCAGGAATCTGAAAATGCGTTCGACAGATTCCTGATTCCCAACTCTTTTCTCTGCGATCCCTTCTTTCTCTGCGGTAAATATTCTTGATTCTGAGTAGCACTCATCTCCAGTTTGGTTCGCCGTTGTTAGACTTGCCCGACGTTCCATTTTTGCGTGCGTCGGGAGTGCCCCATTGCACTTCGGCTGGCGCCAGTGGGGCTGGAACCTGGATGACGCCGGCTGGAACGACGCCGGTCGAGTCGGCTCC
>JANXWE010000223.1 GCA_025351325.1 Fimbriiglobus sp. | reverse complement strand
GGGGCGGGGGAGTGCCCCCCCCCCACTTCCATTTTGATGATGTGCCGCTTACTTCGGCTTCTTATCTTTGGGCTTCTCACCCGGCGGCGAGGCAGGAACTAACGGCTGTGGAGCAACTGGCCGTGGGGGTTGAATCTGAGGCGGTTGAATCACTGGCGGTGGTGCGACTGGCATCGGCGGCGCTGGTCGGGGCGGTTGAACTTGCGGCGGTGGTGCCACGGGCAACGGTGCCGGTCGCGGAGGTTGAACTTGCGGCGGCGGTGGTGCCACGGGCATCGGGGCCGGCCGCGGCGGCTGAATCTGAGGCGGTGGTGCGACTGGCATCGGTGCCACTGGTCGGGGTGGCAAAACTGGTGGCGGTGCCACCGGCATCGGGGCTGGTCGCGGAGGTTGAATCTGTGGCACTGGAGCAGTGGGTACGGTTACCGCAGGCTTCACGGGCAGCGTTCCCACGGGCGGGGTTACTGGAACCATTGGTACCGGCTGCTTCGGTGGCGTCACTACCGGTGGCACGATTGCCGGAGGCTTCACGGGAAGCGTTCCCACTGGCGGCACCACAGGAGTTACAGGCTTCACTGGCATGACGACTGGTGGCGTCGTTGGAACGGTTACCGGAGGCTTCACGGGAAGCGTTCCCACGGGCGGGGTTACTGGGGGCACGGGCTTCACGACCGGTGGCGTCGTTGGAACCGTCACGGGAGGCTTCACAGGAAGCGTTCCCACGGGTGGGGTTACGGGTGGCACCACAGGGGGCAACGGCTTCACGACCGGTGGCGTTTTTGGGTCGGTCACTGGTGGCACTGGCTTTGTGCCGACTGGCGGTACGACCGGAGTCACGGCTGGTTTTGTCGACGGTGGGAACACCACCGGAGCCGGAGCTGGCGTCAGCTTCGTAGTGGCTGGCTTCACTTCGGGCTTCATGTCTGCCGTCGGTTTAGCCGGGGGCAATTTCGTTTCCGGAGCTTGGGCGCGGATGGTCGCCGTCTGCGGGACATCGATCTTCACTTGGCGTGGAGCTTCGGTCTTGGTCGGAACGGTCAACCCGCGATCCACCATGGCCGTTTCCGACTTGCGACGATCCACCGAGACCTTCGTCAGCTCCTTGGCCAGCGTCTGTTCTTTCACGCGATCATCGGCTTGAATGGTCTTCAGGGCGACGTTCGTATTCGTGGTGCGGACGTCCTTCAACGAGGTCAACATCACGTTGTTATTAGTCGTGTTGTTGGTCACGTTGGTGACATTCGTCACGTTGGTCACATTGGTGACGTTATTCACATTGTTGACGTTGTTCACGACCGTGTTTTGCTGAACCAGGGTTCGTGGGGGGCGGGGAATATCGCCGTTGTAACGGCCGGTGTAGCCGGCGTTGATATTCACCGACCAACGGGCGTCGTCACGGTTTTGGACGCTGTAGTAGCTCCAGAGCGGGTCGTACGGCACCGAACGGCCGACCCCCACAGTGACCGCGAAACCGCTGCCCCGCACGGTCGTGCCGCACCACGAGTTGTAGCCGGCATCGGCGTAACGCGGTTCGAAATAGTCGCCGAAGTAGTAGCTGCTGTAACCACGACGAACGAAGAGTGCCCCGAAGAAGTGGTTCGATGACACCACGTAAGTCGGCGTGTAGACAAACGTTCGGCGGGCATAGACGTTCGGGCTGAAGTAAACCGGGGCGAAGAGCAATCCGCGATCTTCCGGGGTGTAATCCCAGTACCCAGCCACGGCGATGTACCCGACCGGGGTCCAGCGGTAATGATCCCCGACCCAGACCCAGTTCGAGCGGTGCTCGACCCAGTAGCCGGGCCGCCAGGCGTAGCGGTTGGCTTTCCAGATCCAGATGCCTGGTGTGTAGAAGCTGGTGGTCGTCGGGGCCGGCGTCGAGGGTGCCAGTTCCAGCAGAGCCGGCGGTTGCGGTAAATATTCGATTTCCGCTTGTTGTTGTTTTTGTGCGATCAAATTCCAGAATCCGTTAACCCACTGGAAGCCACCGCGCACTTCGCGCCAGCTGCCGGGCACCCAAACGCGGCCGGGAGGGGCGATCCGCCAGAAACCGCTGATCCAGATGAAGTCGGTGCGGTCGTCGTCGTAGGCCCAGTATCCCGGGATCCACTGCACGTTGTCGCCGTCCGGCTTTTGATCCGGTGGGAGTTCTTCGATAACTTCCGGAGGCTGCTTGCCCACGACTGGGCCGCCGCCGGTGGGATATTCGACCGTGGCAGCATAGGCCTCGTGAACCGGGCCGCGGGCCAAGACTTCGACGCCATCGTCCTTGGCGGGCTGTAGGCCGGGCTGAGCGGTCTGTTGGGGTTGGCGTGGCTGGGCGACCGTTACGCCCGTGGCGAGCGCCACAAGCGAAATGCCGGCCAACCAGTGGCAAAGGGTGCGGGTCATAGAAGGGGCTCCAGGCGGTGGTGTGGGCCAATTCGCCCATGCTAACAAGATGCATTTCCGGTGCCGACTTGCGCGGAGGCACTCGACCCAAGAAAGTGGTGAGCGGGTATAACGCGGTACTGGTGCGGAATCTACGGCAATATTTTGGGGTTCGACTTCAAGACCTATGAAGAACACAGACGACGCGGATGAAGAGGATCCGAAAAAGATATTGTTCGAATCTGATCCTCTTGATCCTGTCTTTTTTCCGCGTCATCCGCGTTCGTTTTAACTGTTTTGACTATCTCACCACCGGAACTCCACCCCGAATTGCACACCTTGTGTCCAAAAGTCCGATTGGCGGAACGTCGGCAAGGGGCGGGGGTTGGCGGTGGCCGGCACCCCGGCGGGTGGATTCGGAACCAGGGCCACATCGACGACGCGGTCGATTTGGTCACCCGGTCGGACGACGTTGCTCCAATAGAGGAAATTGTACCCGGCGTACAGCCTCAAGTTGGGCAGTACGCGGTAGCCGAGGCTCGTGGTGATTTCAGGTACCACGCTGAACTTGCTCTGGCTGAAACTACCCAGGTTTGGCCCCGTCGCCAACAGACCACCTTGGAAGTTCTGAGTCGCTTGGCCGGGTCGCGTCCGCTGCTGGAAGCCGTCGATTTCCACCGTCTGCTGGGTGACGCCCAAGGCGATGCCAGCGCGAAGATCCCAGTCGAATCGGTCGAATTTGCGATTCCAGAAGCCACCGACTTGACCGCCGTGAAACTGATTCCGCGTCTCGAAGCGGTCTCGGACGAAAATCTTCGTGCCGATGGGATCCGGCGACAAAGTACCCGACGCCGTGATCGTTTCGGCGATCGTCAACCGTTCGGTGAGGTTCAGGTGTCGATACCCGGCGAACCAGCCCGTGGTGCGGTCGCACGTCCGGCAAATCCCTTTGCGGAAGTTGATGTCCGCACCCCACAAGAAGCTGTCGGTGGTGATATCCAACCGGCCCGACGCCAAGTTCGGCTGCGCCACGATTTCCCCGAATTCCGAGTTGAAATTCGGTGCGAAGAACGGCCGGGTGATGATCGGATATTGACCACTGTCGAAGCTGGCACTTTCGCTTTTGCGACCGAGGAAAAAGAAGCTGGCATCGAAGCCCAAGAGGGCACATTCGTCGATCCAACCCCCGGTTCGGATCCGGAATCCGTCCCGTAACTCTGGCCCGAACTTGCCTGGCCCCAACAGGTTCTGGGTTCCCGGTTGGCCAAGGAACCCCGGCTGGCCGAAGCTGTTCGTGGTCGCTAGCACCGGGATATTCGGCTTGTTCGCCCACCAGAGCAGGTACTCCGTTTGAACAAAGAAGGAGTCATCCGGTGTTCCGTTCGCACCGCCAGTGGTGGCTGGAACTGGTCGATCCTTTAGCAAATCGAGCCCGAAGAAATCGCGGAAGAAGTAGTCGTGTGACAAATTCACCGGCGCCGAGCCAAACACACCGCGGCGAACGGGAATCCCGAATTCCCCGGGCGTGACGGCCGAAACACGCTGGACGTTGGAAACCGGTGGTGGACAGTCCGGTGAGTCGTTGCAAATCGGATTTACCGACGCCTCACGCGGAACGACCCGTGGGGCCGGCAACGATTCTGCGGGTGGAGGTTTGGGCAATTCCGGCATCGGCAGAGCTAACTCGGCCGGGTAACGAGGCTCCCCGGAGATGCGTGGGCCGACGGGGGTTTTTGGGAGTGGTTCCCGCGCCAATGGTGGTAGAGTCGCCGGTGGAGTCAGCGGTTCTGTTGACGGCGGTGGTGCAGCCACTTTGACGAAAGCGGGGACGCTCGCTGGCAACGGCTCCAATCCAGCTTGACTCTTCGGTGGTGTGGATTCCAAACCAGCTTGTTCGGGCGCGGGTTGGGCCACCGTGCGGAAGAATGGCTCTTGATTTGTCGGTGCCGGAACTTTAGCTGGCAACGTCTCCAAACCCACTTGGATCGTCGGCTGCGTCACCGTGCGAAAGATGGGTTCGGGTGGCATTGCCGGTGTTGGAATGACTGCTGGCACAGTCGTTTTTGCCACGGGAACCACGGGCGCGGCTGCGGGAACGAGTGTCGCTTCCACAGATTTCCAAGGCAAATCAGCCGATGGCTTCACAACGGGCACCGCGGCGGGTGGTGCGATCACCTTCACGGCGGGGGCGACTGGCGGAACGTCGGCCATCTTCCAGCCCAGGTCGTCAGCTTGGGAGGCTGTCCCGAGCCAGCTGAGCGCGATCACCGACATTGTTCGAACGCGCTTCATTTCCGTTCCTCCTCCCGCCACCAAATGGCGCAATCTCTCTCGATTGTTTTCGGCGTTCCGTCCTCTCAACCGTCAAGGTTTCTCGAAACAGGAGAACAATTGCAATCCACACGAATTGCCTAAACAGCCAGCACGGGCCAATCCGGGTTGACGGGGGGATTCAATCATGGCATGAGAGAGAAAACTTGAACGAAACCGGCTCGAATTGTCGCCGGTGCTGGAGCTTGCCTAATGTTCGGTCAATTGGTCAACATGATGACAGTTTTTTACCGTGGTCGACTGGTGTGGGCCGTACTCGCCCTCACGATCTGCTTGGCGAGTCCCGCCCAGGCCTTCTATTGGCCGGGCTGGCCAGGCTCGGGCATTACCGACCCGCCTTCCGGCAAACCGAAAGAAAAGATAGACAAGCCGAAAGCTCCGTTCGATCCGCCCGACCCCAAACAAGTACCCGAACCAGCTACGCTGGTGTTGGCCGGGCTGGGACTGGGAATCTTGAGTCTGAGGAAAGCGTGGAAGCGAAGACAGGGGTGAGCTATTTCGCGTCCACGAGTTCGATTGCGGCTTCGTCGTCCACTTGGATTTGCAAATACTTTTGGAAGGTACTCAGGGTTCCTTTCACGCGGATCGTCTTGCCTTGGAAGGTATCGAACGTCGCTTGGTCGAGCTTGCCGGTGAGCGCTTTCTCGTTGACGACCACCGTGAAGTTCTTCTCGCTTCTGAAATCCTTTTCCGAGTTCAGCAAGATCCGTTTCCCCGCGACGCGGCCCGCTTCCACCGCGAATTGCACGGTCACCTCGTCGCCGGCCATTTTCTTCAGTGCATCAATCGGTGAAATCACACCTTCCGGTAACGCAACCGTCGGCTTGGCCGGATCTTGGTTGCCCGGCTTCGCTTGCAACTTGCTGAGCTTCACTTTGGACTGAACCGCAATCTCGCCGTTGTCGTGCCGCAGTTGCAAGCTGACGACCGGGTCAGTCGTCCACTCGATGGCGATCACGCCGAAGTGGTTGCCGTATTGCAAACTGGCCACGCGGTACTTGTTCGCTTCGGGGTCGCGGTACTCGGCGGCCGCTTGGTTGAAGCCGCTGGCGGTGATATCGAACAACGGATAGCCGACGGCTTTGGATTCGAGTGAAATTTCGCCGAGGTGGCGGTCGCCGCTGATCAACACAACCCCACGGGCATTCGTGCTCCGGATGAGATCGAAGATCTTCTGGCGTTCCTTCGGGAAGTTGCCCCACTTCTCGAACGGGTGATCGTCGTTCACAAATTGAATGCCACTGCACAGCAGACGCACTTCGGCCGGCTTCTTGAGCTGCTCTTCGAGCCACTTCCATTGTTCGTCGCCCAGCATGGTGGCGTTCGCATCTTGAATGGGGATGTACGGCACGATCCGGGTTCCGGGCAGTGGCTTCTCGGCTCGCTTCAACAAGCTGCGGAAGTAGCGGGTGTCGAGCAGGATCACTTGCACCCGTTTGCCGACCGGGCCGAAGATGTCGGCGTTGTAGACACCCTTTTGCTTGCGGCGGGGCGAGTCGGCGGCGGTTTCAAAGAAGTCGTGGAAGGCTTTCTGGGCCGGGACTTTGTGTTCCCATTCGCCGCCGGCGTCGTTGTGACCGTAGTCGTGATCGTCCCAGATGGCCATCATCGGCGTCTTAGCACGGAGTTTCTGCCAACCCGGTATTTTGGCGAGCTCCCCGTAACTCTTGACGATCTTCTCCGGTGTGGCCGCCTTCAATCGACCGTTCTCGATGTCGGCGTAAATTGTGTCGCCGAGCAGCAACATCAACTCGGGCTTGGCGTCGGCGATGGTGTCCCAGATGGGGCACGGCTTGTTTTGATCGGCACACGATCCGAAGGCGATTTTCGTCAGCGGTTGATCGTGGGGTTGGGCACAGATCCAAGGGGCCAGCACGCCGAACAGCATGAGAGAAACGAGCACACGGAACATGGTGATATCTCAGGAAGGCTCTGCGTCGGGATGGTGATTTTAGCAACTGTGCAAGAAGATTGCCTGTAGGCCAACGGATGAGCCGAGCCTACTCTAAGAGCATCCTCGTGGCTTGGAGTCGTTCGACATGGTCTTCTTATCCCGCATCTACACCAAGGGTGGCGACCAAGGCGAAACGGGGCTGGGGAATGGTGCCCGTGTGCCCAAGGATCACCCCCGTGTGTCGGCCTACGGCGAAGTCGACGAACTGAATTCCGTGCTCGGGTTACTGGCTGCGTATTGCCCGGACACGCCGGAAATGCAGCTGCTGCACACCATTCAGAACGACCTGTTCGACGTCGGCGCCGACTTGTGCGTCCCCCCGGCGGACGGGGAAACAAACACCAACGCCCTGCGTATCGTCGAAGCGCAGTACCTTCGCCTTGAGCACGCTATCGACCGGCTGAATGAACATCTGTCGCCGCTCCAAAGTTTCATTCTGCCAGGTGGTACCCCCGCGGCGGCTTGGTTGCATTTGGCCCGCACCGTTTGTCGGCGTGCCGAACGCTCGTTGGTCACGCTGATGCAAACGGAGCCGGTCAACCCGCAGGCGTTGATCTATTTGAACCGGCTCTCGGATTTTCTGTTCGTCCTCGGGCGGAAAGCGAATGAGACCGGTGGCGATATCCTTTGGGTGCCGGGGAAATCGCGGCCGAACCATGGGGAATCGAAATGACCCGTCTCGTCCTCGGCAGTCGCAACAAGAAGAAGCTCGGGGAACTGCTCGAACTGCTCGGCGATCTCGGCTTCGAACTCTCCGATCTTTCGCCGTACCCCGATGCCCCCGAAGTCGACGAAACGGGCGACACGTTCGAGGCCAATGCCCGGTTGAAGGCGGTGCAATTGGCCCCCGTGCTCGGCGAATGGGTCCTCGGCGAAGACAGCGGCTTGTGCGTGCCGGCACTCGGTGGAGCGCCGGGGATCTTCTCGGCGCGCTACGCCGGGGAACACGGGAACGACATGGCCAACAATGCCAAGCTGCTGATTGATCTGGCCGGTAAAACGGGCGATGAACGGCGGGCTTATTACGTCAGCGCGGTGGTACTGGCCAACCCGGCCGGGGAGGTGGTGGCCACCGCCGAGGGACGCTGCTGGGGGGTGATCGACGGCGTCCCGCATGGTGTCGGTGGCTTTGGTTACGATCCGCTTTTCGTGGTGCCGGAGTATCACGCCAGCTTCGGCCAACTCAGTTCCCGGGTGAAGCACGCCCTCAGCCACCGCGGACGGGCCGTGGCGAAGCTTCGGCCGGTGCTGCGGAAGTTGATCTCCGCCTATTAACTCCCACGCTCTGGCAATGCCGATTGCGGCAACTGCAACGGTTCCCGATGGGCCGCCCCGCGAATCCGCCCGGCAAATGGATCGCACCCGACGATGATTGCGTTCACAATATCCCCATGAACGCCAACGAACTGCAATCGGACATCGTGTCGTTCCGCCAGTATCTCAAGGCGGAGCGTGGCATGGCGGAGAACAGCGTGCTGGCTTACGGCCGCGATCTCCAGCGCTACGCCGAGTGGGTGGCGACTGTCCGCCTCGAAAACTATCTCAAACCGACGCTGCGTGATCTCTCGAGTTATCTTCTGTTCTTGAACGAGCAAGAACTGGCACCGCCGTCGGTGGCCCGACACATCGTCTCCCTGCGGATGTTCTACCGCTTCCTCCGGCTCGAAGAGCGGGCGGATCAAACGGCGGTCGATCTGCTCGGCTCCCCCAAACTCTGGCAGCGCATCCCCGCCGTCTTGAACACGGTCGCCGTCGAGAAACTGCTGGGTGCTCCGCAGGCCGCGGATCGCTTCTTCTTGCGGGATCGGGCGATTCTCGAGACGCTCTACGCGACCGGCTGCCGGGCGTCGGAAGTGGTGACGCTGAAGCTCGCCGACTTGTATCTCGATTCGGCATTCCTGCGTTGCACGGGCAAAGGAAACAAGCAGCGGGTGGTGCCACTTGGTCGACCCGCCGTGGCGGCATTGCGGGCCTACCTGGCCCGAACTCCGCCGAGTGCGTCGGGCACCGTGTTCGTGAGTAAGTCGGGGCAGCCGCTCTGCCGGATTCGACTTTGGAAGATCGTCAAGTTCTACTGCGCCCGGGCCGGGTTGCCGACGAAGATCAGTCCGCACACGCTCCGGCACAGCTTCGCCACGCACGTGCTCGC
>JANXWE010000182.1 GCA_025351325.1 Fimbriiglobus sp. | reverse complement strand
CTTCGATTTCAAAACCCAAGCGGAGTTGCACCTCTTCCGCGATATGCCAGACCCGTCGGCGAACGCCGCGATGTTCGAGGCCAAGGTGTTCGATAAACTCCCCGAATACGTGGCCAAGACCGAAGGCCGGGCGTTCGTTCTCTTCACCAGCTACGGCATGATGAACAAGGCGGCGGAACGGCTGCGACCCTACTTCGCCCGCCACGGCTACACCTTCTTCTGCCAAGGCGACGGCCAACCGGTACCGCAGATGCTGAACGCCTTCCGCACCGCGACCAAGGGCGTGCTCTTCGGCGTCGATAGCTTCTGGCAGGGTGTCGACGTGCAAGGCGAAGCGTTGCAAAACGTAATCATCGTGAAGTTGCCGTTCGCCGTGCCCGATCGACCGTTGCAAGAAGCGCGATTGGAAGCCATCGAAGCCGCAGGCGGGAACTCGTTCAGCGATTATTCCGTCCCGCAGGCGTGCATCAAATTAAAGCAGGGCTTCGGCCGATTGATCCGCACCCAACTCGATAAAGGCATCGTCGTACTCTTCGACCCGCGCGTGCTGACGAAGGGCTATGGCAAGCGATTCTTGGAGGCGTTACCCGATTGCAAACGCTTCATCGATGGGAAATTGCAGGATTGATACTTTTTCGCGGCGACCGAAGGGAGCCGTCGAGGAAATGAGGTATTCCAATGGATAAGCAGTTTCGTCGGGTCTTGTTCAACCATTATTGGTGGTTTCTACCACTCACAGCGATCATCGCTGCATACTTGATCTATCATTATGCCATTCCCGGGCGTCGATTCGAGTACTATTGCGCCGCACTCGCCGCCATTGCCGGGGTGTTCTATTTCGTGCAAAAGCAGAAACTTGATGAGTTTAAATTGTTCTCAGATCTCTTCAAGGAATTCAATAAGCGGTATACGGATCTCTCGATCGAACTTTCAAGAATTGTCAAAGTGGCCCGAGAGTCTGACGCAGTTGCCGAAGAGGATAAGGTTCTCCTCTGTAAGTATTATGACCTGTGCGCTGAGGAATATCTCTTTTGGATGGAGGACAGGATTCATAAGGATGTATGGAAAGCGTGGCGAGACGGAATTGCGAGATATCTCGCAGTAGGCGCCATCAAACGGTATTTCAAATCCGAGATCAAAGATGGGTCTTACTATGGGTTGACTTTGACTGCACTTCGATTGATTGATGAATGATCAGATCAGCGATTTCATTCGTCGTCATTCAACAAGGTTCATCCGATAAGTGCGTACTTTGCCAGATGAATGGAGTATATGCGTGGTTCGAAGAATTCGCGGCCTTGGTGGCCGTAGGCTTGGCGTTGCAGGGTTTTGATTTTGTTATTGAGTCCTTCCAGCGATCCGGAACTGATGGGGCAGCGGTGGTTGTTCAGCAGTCCCACCTGGTGGAGTTGGAAGGTGTTGGCCATCTTGATCAGCACCGAGAGGTTCGAAGCTTCGGCGCGTCGGCACCCGTCGTCGAGGAATGCTGTCGCGGCGTCGAGGTTCTCCTGCGTCCAGAAGTGGCGGAATTCCTCTTTCATGTAGTAGGCGGTGGCCAGCGGTTGGTTGATCCGTAAGGCCTCGTCGAGCCGTTCGCGTTCGGTGGTGTTCTTGTACGGGCCTTTGCCTTTTTCGAGGTTGATGTTTTCGGGTTTTTGAAGATGAGCCAGCGGGTGCCCTTGAGGACTTTCTTGACGTTGATCGCAATCCAGCGAACGGCCAACAAGCACCTGTTTCCCGTCATCGCGAAATCGCAGACAGCCTTTGCAAAATCATTCGCCGACAATTCGGGTTGAACTGAGAGTGGGCCGGTTCGGTTTCCGCCATCAGCATCAATTCGATGAGTGACCCCATCGGGCGGTTGTACGCCGTGCCCCGGCGCGTAAGATACACCCTTCCCCCGACGACGACACCGCATCCCGAGGCCAGACCCTGATGGGCAAACAGCTCGAACGCCCCACCGATTCCAACGGTCAACCGTGGTCCCTGCAAGACGCGCACGAAACCTACGGCATCCGCGCTTGGGGCAAAGGCTACTTCGATATCAACGACAAGGGGCACGTCGTCGCCACGCCCACCAAATCCCCCGCGCACGCCTTGGATATCAGCGAACTCATCGATCAACTCCGGCACCGCGGCATCCAACTCCCGATCCTCTTACGCTTCACGGACATCCTCAAACACCGCATCGGCGAAATCGCTGAGGCCTTCGACAAATCGATCGAAGAGTACGACTATCAGAATAAGTACGCCTGCGTGTACCCGATCAAAGTGAACCAGCAGCGGCAGGTCGTCGAGGAAGTGTTGAGCTTCGGCAAGCAATACGGCTTCGGCCTCGAAGCCGGGAGCAAGCCCGAACTCTTTGCCGTGCTCGCCGTGACGGATGGCGTCGATGTGCCGATCATCTGCAATGGATTCAAAGACGATGAATACATCAAGATGGTGGTGCTGGCGCGGAAGATCGGCAAGAACGTCATCCCGGTCGTCGAAAAGTTCAGCGAACTCGAACTGATCGTCAAGCACGCCGAGGCCGTGGGTATCCGCCAGCCGATTGGCATCCGCGTGAAGCTGGCTACAAAAGGCGCCGGCCGTTGGCGCAGCAGTGCTGGCTACCGCAGTAAGTTCGGGCTGACGCTGACCGAAGTGCTGGAGGCGTTCGAGTTCCTGAAGGCGCGGGGCCTCGAAGACACCCTGCAGATGACCCACTTCCACATGGGCAGCCAGATCACGAACATCCGCAAGGTGAAAGAAGCCCTCAACGAAGCTGCCCGCATCTACGCGGAGCTGGTTCGGCTTGGAGCGGGGTTGAAGATCATCGACGTCGGCGGCGGGTTGGGCGTCGACTACGACGGCTCGCAGACCGACTTCGAATCGAGCATGAATTACTCGCTGCAAGAGTACGCCAACGACGTCGTCTTCCGCATCAAGACGGTCTGCGATGAAGCGGGTGTGCCGCACCCCAAAATCATCTCGGAGAGTGGCCGGGCACTGGTCGCCTACCACAGTATGCTCGTGTTCGACGTGCTCGGCACCTCGAACTTCGATTCGTGTGCCGCCCCGGCGAGCGTACCCGAGGATTCGCCGCAGCCGCTGCAAGATTTGTTCGCCATCCACCGCGATTTGACCAAGAAGAACTTCACCGAGAGCTACCACGACGCCGTGCAGGAGATGGAAGAGTGCCTGGGGCTTTTCAACCTCGGCTACATGCCTCTGGAACAGCGGGCGCAAGCCGAGCGGCTCTTCTGGGCCATCGGCCGTAAATTGCAAAAGATGGTGAAGGAGTTGGATTTCGTCCCCGAAGAATTGCAGGGGTTGGAAACCCTGATGTCCGATACGTACTTCTGCAATTTCAGCCTGTTCCAGAGCATGCCCGACTCGTGGGCCATCAAGCAACTCTTCCCGATCATGCCGATCCACCGGCTGAACGAAGCCCCGACGCGGAAGGCCGTGCTCGGCGACATCACCTGCGATTCGGACGGCAAGATCGATCAGTTCATCGACCTCCGGGACGTGAAGAACACCCTCGACTTGCACCAGGTGACACCGGGCCAGCCGTACTATCTCGGGGCATTCTTACTCGGGGCGTACCAGGAGATTCTGGGGGACTTGCACAACCTGTTCGGCGACACCAACGCCGTCCACGTGCATTTGGAACCGGATGGTACACCGAACGTCGATACGGTCATCAAAGGCGACACGGTGACCGAAGTACTCCATTACGTCCAGTACAGTGCCGAGAAGCTGACCGACCGCATCCGCAAAGATGTCGAACGGGCCGTTCGTGCCGGCAAGCTCTCGCTGCAAGAATCGCGTGAGTTCCTCGGCTTCTACGAAACGGGCCTGGCCGGCTACACCTACTTGGAAGAGACCTGATGCGGGCGAACCGGTTCACCAGCATCGTTTTTCTCATCCCCGTCCTGTTCGCCACCACGATTCTGTGGCTGCAACCCACCGGCTATTTCGTGCCCCCGGCGGCGGATACGCCGGGCTACTTTCTGCCCGTCGGCTACTCGCGGCTGCTCTTCGATGATTGCGACAGCGTTGCCTGGATGATCCGCGCCGAGAACGCCAAACGGGGTCGGCTCGCGGGACGGGTCGATGCGGACGGAAAGCCCGTGCATGTGAAGCCGGCGAACGACCACGGGGCCTACGAAATCCGACTCGCCACCCCGGCGGCGTTCACGGATCGATATTTTCTCGAATACCCGCCCCTGGCACTCGCCTTCTTCCGACTTTGCTACACGGCGTCCGGGTCGGATGGTGCGGCACCGATCAGCGCGGCCTTGCTCGATGAGCACGAATTCAATTTTACGTCTCATCTACCGGCGACCGATGCGGAGCAGGCCTTCTACCGGGGTATCCGGCGTGGCGTCGACGCTTCGGTGATCGTGCTCATCCTCGCGTTGACCGGGGTCATGCTGCTCATTCGGCGCGGCATTGGGACGGGGGGAATTGCCGCCGGATCGCCGTGGCTCTGCGTGCTACCCGCGATCCTCTATTTCACCCCGTGCCGGTTCGACATTCTCCCGGCCGGGCTGGTGCTGCTCAGCATCGCGTGCACGGCACGGGGGCGGCCCAATCTCGGTGCGCTCGCACTCGGGTTCGCCATCGCCTTCAAACTTTACCCGTTGATTTTGGCCCCGTTGATTCTGCGATTCGCCTTCCAAACCTGGGCTCGTGCCGCCGTCTGGGCGGCCTGTTGTGCGTTGCCGACGGTGCTCGCCAACGGGATGATGCTCTTCACAGACGGTCTCCCCGGTGTGGTCGTTCCGTTCCAATTTCAGTTCGAGCGCAGCGTGGAAACGCTCTTCGTCTTCTACGGCCGCGTCCTGCCGTTACCCTTGGCCGAAGGAACTGTCGGCTCGTTGTTCCGCAACGGTGCCGTTCTGGCCCTGGTGCTTGCACTCTGTTACCGTAAACCGGCGGACGTGGAGAGTTTACTGCGTCGTTGTGCCCTCGCGGTGATGCTCTTCGTGAGCCTGCAAGTGTTCTATTCCCCGCAGTGGTGGCTCTGGATTGCCGTGCTTCTCATACCGTTGACCCGAACCCATCGCGGATTGACGGCGCTGGTAATCTTCGCCGACCTCGTGGTGTACGCGACGTTTCCACTCGCCTTCGAGCCGATCATTGTGGGTATTTTGAACGACGTTGAAATCACGCGGATCTCGAATGCCCTCACCTATGGTCGGGGTTTGCTTTGGGCCGGAATCGCGGGTGTGCTGTTGCGGGCCGATTACCGACGCGCCCTGTCCTAACGACCTTCGAGACTCAGACCATGACCGATGCCACGCCGACACCTGAACTCCCGCCAACACCGGTTTGGGCACCCCTTTCGATGATCGAACGCCGGGCTTTGGGGGTACTCGTCGAGAAGAACAAGACCACCAAGACGCCCGACACGTATCCGATGACGCTCAATAGCCTGGTGATCGGCTGCAATCAGAAAACGAACCGCGACCCGGTGCTGGAACTCGACGAAGACGAGGTCGAAGAGACGCTGACCGACCTGATGAGGCGCGGGTTGACCATCAAGCAACAGGGTGGCCGCGTCGATCGTTGGCGGCACCTGCTGTACGACGCCTGGAATCCGTCCAAAGTAGAGTTGGCGATCCTCGCCGAGCTGCTGTTGCGTGGCCCGCAATCCGAGGGTGACCTGCGGATCCGCGCCAGCCGGATGGACGAAATCGCCGACCTCGAGACGTTGCGGACGCTGCTGAAACATCTGTGCGAACGAAATCTGACGGTCTATTTGTCGCCTCCAGGACGCGGGGCGATGGTCACGCACGGATTCCATACCCCGGATGAATTGGTGGCCCTCCGTGGCAGTCAGGGGCCGGTGTCCGCCGAGGGGACGGTGACGCGATCAGCCAGTGGATTGGAAGCGAAGTTGAACGAGGCACTCGCGGAAATTGCGAAGCTCAAGGAACGCGTCACGGTGCTGGAAGCGAAGTGAAGTGGGTACGAAAAAAGACCGCAAGGATGACTCCTTGCGGTCTTTTTCTGTACCCGGAGTGGCCGGTTACTATTTAGTTGCAACCGCAGCTCGACTTCTTGCTGAAGATCCCTTTGACGCGGCCGAAGAGCTTGCAGCCGTGTGAGCTTGTGCCACATGAGCTGGCGACGGCGCCACAGCCGCTACCGCCGTTGCCCGTACCGCAATCGGTACCGGTGCCACAGCCGCCGGCCGAAGCCACGACTGGGACTTGTATGGTTTCGGTGACGGCTTCGTACTTCGTGCTGGTGACAGGCATCGTCTTGGTTTCGGTGACGAGTTTGCAGACTTTCCGGGTGGCGTTCTTGGTGACCATCGCAGTGGTGTAGGTCGTCACGTCCACCATGTTGGTGACGGTAACGGGCTTGCACACAACGCGGTTGGCGGTCTTGGTGACCAAAGCGGTGGTGTAGGTGGTCACGTCGACCATGTTGGTGACGGTGACGGGCTTGCAAACCGTGCGGGTGGCGGTCTTGGTGACCATCGCGGTCGAGTAGGTGGTCACGTCGACCATGTTGGTGACGGTGACGGGCTTGCAAACCGTGCGGGTAGCTGTGACGGCTTCGCTGACGTAGGTCGTCATCGGCACGCTGCACATTTCGGTGACCGTTTGGGACTGCATGACGGTCTTGCAGACGCTTTCGCAGGTCGTGACGCGTTCCGAACGGTAGCTCACCGTCGGGCAACCGCAGCGGTCGGTGCCGCAAACTGGGACGCACACTTTGTGCGTGACGGGCACATTGACTGTCACCTGCGTCGGAACGCACACGGTGCGGCTGACAGGCTTCTGCACCATGGTCGTGACGGGCTTGTTCACCATGTAGGTGTACGGCTCGGTCACGTTCTGGTAGGTCGTGCTCGTCACGGCCTGCTTCGTGGTGACCGGGGTCGAAACCGACTCTTGGTACGTGTACGGCTCATCGACCGTCACATAGTTACTGGTGGTGACCGGCTTGTTTTCCGTCACCGTTTTGGCGACGTACCGGGTGACCGTTTGGGTCGTCATCGCCGGGGCTGCCGGAGCCGCCATCACAACATCACCGCACGGTGCACCGGCAACCATCGAACCACCGACAACGCCACCGGTCGAACCGGAGCAGGCGTCCGCGCCAGCGGCGGCACCGCAACCCATGGCGGCCGTGGCACACGGGGCCGAGCAGCCGCCCTTTTTGCCGAACAACTTGTGGCCGAAGGCCTGGGCCGGGGTGGCCGACAACCAAACCGACATCCCGAGGATCACGGCTGCAAACACACGTCGCTTCATCATGAGACACTCCACAAAAAAAGAGGATCAAGCTGGGCAGCACCCAAAATTTGAGTGAGGCCGAAACCACATCGAACTTCGGGTGCAAGAGGGACTGGCTATTCGTTTCGCCCAGATCCCCCAAATATCCCATATCACCGAAAGATAGATATTGGCCCCAGCTTGACAACGAAAACTTTCACCAACAGCTCAATATTTATAGCAAGTGGGAGTCCGGTTTTGCCGACAAAATGGGCCAAGCGTAGTTGAAGCACCTGGGAATCCCTACGATTGATGGTGTTCGCTTAAGTCGGCGCGGGGCCGGAATTTAGCGCACTTCTCTCTCGGGAGTCCGGAACCATGCTTCGATTTTCTCAGTTTCATCACGGTATCGTCGCCTGCATCGTGGCTTCGGCCGCGTATTCAGGCTTCGCTGGGGCCGCCGAACCCAAACCCGAAGAGGGTTGGATTGCTTTGTTCAACGGCAAGGATTTCACCGGCTGGAAAATGGTCGATCCCCCCAGCGGGGAGTTCAAGTCGCTCAAAGAAGTGAAGAACGACGACGGCAAAGTCACGGCCTTCATCGGCGTCACCAAGAAAGACGGAAAAGAAGTGACCCTCTGGGAAGTCAAGGACGGGATGATCGTCGGTGGCGGGCCTTCGAGCCACCTCTTCACCGAAGTGGAGGCCGACGACTTCCAATACCGCGTCGAAGCCAAAATCAACGACAAGGGCAACAGCGGCCAGTACTTCCGCACCAAGATGGGGCCCGGATTCCCCGCCGGTTACGAAGCGCAGATCAACGCCACGCACAGCGACCCCATTCGCACCGGCAGCCTCTACCCGGATGGCCGCACCAAACTGGGCGAATCGAAGAAAGAGATCACCGTGATGAACACCGCTGCACACAAGGCGGAAGAGTTCTTCACACAAGAGGTGATCGCCAACGGGGATCGCATTCAAATTTTGGTGAACGGCAAACAGACCATCGATTTCAAAGACCCGAACAAAACCTACACCAAGGGCCACTTCGCCCTCCAGGGCCACGATCCCGGTTCGGTCATGACCTTCAAGAAGGTCGAGTACAAGCCGTTGAAAAAGTAAGAATTTTTACCGCGGAGACGCGGAGGCGCGGAAGAAAGCAAAGAATAAGCAGTTCTAAGAACTCAGTTTTTTGCTTTCTTCTTCTTTGCTTTCTTCCGCGCCTCCGCGTCTCCGCGGTCCAAAAGTTTTACTTCTTACCCATCGCGGCCAAGTAAAAATCGACCGGGGTCGACTTGCGTCCGGAGCAGATTCAGTTCGTGGGGGGTCGGTGCCGGGGTCGTTTCCAATTCTTCGGCAATAACCAACTCGAAGCCGGTCGCTTTCTGTACGTCGTCGAGGGTTTTGCCGGGGTGCAGCGACCGGAGCCGCATCCGTTTCGTGTCCGGGTCGAAATCGCACACGCACAGATCGGTGATCACGCGGTCCGGGCCGGTCTTGGCGGGCAGGCCGGCGGCTTCGCGTGCCCCGGGTCCGGTTAAGTAACCCGGCGTCGTCAGGAAGTCGAGCTTCGGAACGAATTTCTTCGCATCGTGTTTCATCACAATCAACGTCTTCCAGCAGAAGCTCGCCAAGTCGTTGGCACCGCCGCTGCCGGGGAGTCGCACCTTCGGCTTGCGGTAATCGGTGCCGATCATCGTCGAATTCAAATTGCCGTAGGGGTCGATCTGAGCGCCACTGAGGAACGTGGCGTCGATCATACCGCGCTGGCAGAACTGCATCACGTCGGCCATCGACGTCGCCATCACGGCTTTGTGGAAGGTGGTGCTGTCGCCGACGCTGACCGGCATGGTCGGCAGCAGCGGGGCGACGCCCCCGGCCTCGAAGACGATGATCAAATTCGGGGCATGGGTTCGCTGGGCCAACATGGCGGCGGCGCAGGGCAAGCCCGTTCCCACGGCGACCGTGGTGCCGTCGCGCAGCTCGTGGGCCGCTGCGACGATCATCAACTCGGTGGGCGTGTAGTCGGGCATACCCAGAAGTGTACCGGGCACTCCGAATTCAGGCGAATTTTCATTTCTGGAACGGTGATTGCATCTCGTTCCCGTCACCCAGGAGCAATCGCATGGCGACCCCGCCGAAAAAGAAGCCGGCCGCGACCAAAGATCCCAAAGGGGGGCTGACCACCGCCGGGCGGGCGGCGTTCAACAAGCGGGACGGGTCGAAACTCAAGGCGGGTGTGAAGGGCAAAGCCGACACGCCGGAGAAGATGAAGCGCAAAGGGTCGTTTCTCCGCCGCCACTTCGCCAATCCGAGTGGTCCCATGGTGGATGAGCATGGTGAACCGACACGGCTGGCCCTGAGCGCCCACGCGTGGGGCGAACCGGTGCCGAAGACGATGGCGGCCGCCAAGAAGCTCGCGGACAAAGGAACCAAGTTACTCGAACAGTATCGAGCCAGCAAAACTGCCAAATCCGAATGAGGAGTCATTGATGCCCGCGAAAGGTAAACCCGCCGCCAAGAAGAATTCGCTCGTCGCCAACATCAACAAGCGTAAGAAGGCCGGCACCAGCCGGTCGAAGAAAAAGAGCACCGTCGACCCCGCCGCCTACAAGAAAATGGAAGAGGGTTGGGAGAAGAAGTGACGGGGTTTCCGCCGTGGTAACCTCAAATCACCTTCAACCCGGCCACCCACTCGGCTTCCTTGGCAATTTCGTCATCGGTCAAGCCACCGGTGCGCTTCAACTCGGCCTTGGCCATGCGGCCGCTGGTCATGTCGAGGGCCATGACTTCGATGAGTCCGTTGGCGGCGACGCCGCAGCGCACCTGGATCGGCGATCCCTTGGGCAAATTCGCGGGCAGGCCATCGATCCAGCATTCGCCGACCGGCATGCAGGCTTCGGCTTGCTGGGCTTCCCCTTGCAGCACCCGGACGCGCACTTTGGTCTGATTCTCTTGGGCCGTGTAATACACCCGGCTGACGGCGGCGGGCAGTTGGGTGTTCTTCACCACCAGGCGGTTGTTCAAGCGGGCGTCGAGCTGGCGGATCTCGACCCCCAGACTGTGGGCATTGACGCTGATCTCGACGATGTCTGCCAAGTTGGTGCCCCCGACGCCGGCGCTCGCTTCGCGGGCCTTCCGGGCGATGAGAATCCCGGCGTGCACCGCCGCACCACGGGCCACGACCTCGCTGACGGCCAGCGAGCGATCCGGCTCTCGGCCCGTCAACTCGCGCAGCATCCGCCCCGTCGCCGGCATGTGCGTACTACCGCCGACCATGAGCACCTTTTCGACCTGCTCCCATTTCATTCCGGCTTGGTTGATCACGTGCTGCGAGGTCAAGCGGGTGCGGAGCAGCAAATCCTGCGTCAGTTTCTCGAACTCGGCGCGGGTGATCGGCACGGTCATCTTCTTACCGTCGTGGGTGCAGGTGATGGTCGCCGAGTCGACTTTGCTGAGGGTGCGTTTGGCCCGCTCCGCCGACGAATCGAGCATGGCCATCGATTGTTCGTCGGTGCGCGGGTCGCTGCCGTGGGTTTGGCGGAACTGCTCGGCGACGAAATTCACCAAGCGGTCGTCCCAGTCTTTGCCCCCGAGGCGGACGTCCCCTTCGATCCCGAGCGTCTGGAATCGCTTCTTGCCGAGCTTCACCAACGTCACGTCGAACGTGCCGCCGCCGAGATCGTACACGAGGATGGTCTTGGCCGCATCGGGGGGGAGTTCGCCGGGGGCGAGGTTGGCGGCCGCCGATTGTTGGAAGGTGTAAGCCAGTGCCGCCGCACTCGGTTCGTCGAGAATATCGAGGACTTCCAAACCGGCGATCCTACCGGCGTCGATGGTGGCTTTGCGGCGGCTGTCGTCGAAGTACGCCGGCACGGTGATGACGGCTTGGGTGATCTTGCCGAGGTGCTGTTCGGCGTCTTGGATCAACTTGCGCAGGATCACCGCCGAGAGTGTTTCCGGTCGGAAGGAGCGGCCCGTCACCAAGCGGCCGAAGTCGGCCCGGCCCATCTGCCGCTTCACCAGCATGGCCACTTTGTCGGGCTGTTCGAGGGCGACATCGAGCGCCGGCTGACCGACGACGGCTTCGCCCGTGCCGGTCAAATAGACGGCCGACGGCGTCAGCACTTCCCCCTCGCGGTTGGGAATTGTCACGGGCCGACCGCGATCATCCAAGTGGGCCACTGCGCAAAACGTGGTGCCGAGGTCGATGCCAACGATCATGGGCCAGCCGAGTCCGGGGAATGATAGGATCAGTGTACGCCACGAACTGGGGCGTGAAAATAAGCGAGGAGTTGCCATGACCATTCCACCCGGTCGCTACCGGCATTACAAGGGCAACGAGTACGAGGTACTCGGGCTGGCCCACCACAGCGAAACCCAAGAGCCGTTCGTGGTTTACCGTGCACTCTATGGCGAGACGGGTTTGTGGATCCGCCCGGCGGCGATGTTCGCCGAAACCGTGGAGCGCAACGGGGCGACGGTGCCGCGGTTCGAACGGGTTTCGTAAGTTGACACTTGGCGAGCCGGGCAGCGTGAACTGCCGGATTCTGGACTGCTCGAAACAACCCGGCAGCTCACGCTGACCGGCTCGCCTGATTCCCCTTGACCCCGTTCTCGGTCGACCGTATGCCCATGCCGCCGGAAGTTGGCCACGTCCCCGTATTACCCGCGGAGACGCTGCGCCTGCTGAACCCACTGTTGGGTGAAACTTGGGTCGATTGCACCACCGGTGGCGGCGGGCACGCCCGAATGATCGCGGAGAAACTCGGCCCAACCGGTCGATTATTCGCCCTCGATCAAGACCGCACGATGCTGGCCCTCGCGGCACCGAAACTGGCGGGATTACCGGTGACCCTGATTCCCGCGAATTTCGACCAACTGGCCGAAGTGCTGCAAAATCTGGGCGTGACCCAGGTCGATGGCGTCTTCGCCGACCTCGGTTTCAGTTCGGATCAACTGAACGATGCCGACCGCGGCTTGAGCTTCAAGAACAATGGGCCGCTCGACATGCGGCTCGACGGGCAGACCGGGGCCACGGCGGCCGACCTCGTGAACACGCTCAGTGAAGGTGGCCTCGCCGACATCATTTACGAGTTCGGCGAAGACCGGTTGAGCCGGAGGATTGCGAGACGGATCGTCGAACGGCGCGAAGCCAAGCCGTTCGAAACGACTGAAGAATTGGCGAACGCGGTGCGCAGTTGTGTGCCCCGCAGCGGTGGAATCGACCCGGCCACGCGGACGTTCCAAGCCCTGCGGATCGCGGTGAACGACGAACTCGGCGCACTCGACCGCTTGCTGGCCCTGTTGCCGAAAGTGGTGCGGGCGGGTGGTCGGGTCGGAATCATCAGCTTCCACTCGCTGGAAGATCGGCGGGTGAAACAGGCTTTCCGCGGTTCGCCGCACTGGGAGAGCTTGACGAAAAAGCCCGTCGAAGCGGGCGACGACGAACAGGCCCGGAATTCGCGTGCCCGGAGCGCGAAGTTGCGGGTGGCGACACGAACGGGTT
>JANXWE010000168.1 GCA_025351325.1 Fimbriiglobus sp. | reverse complement strand
CAAGGCCGGTCGATCGGTCGTTGGACGTTGACGTCGGCTACGGGGAATCAACTCGTCGTCTACTTGAAGCGACATTACGAACTCCCGCGCTGGCACGGATTCCTGGCGCGACTCTTCCCGACTTCAGCGTGGTCACCGGGCTTACAAGAGTGGCAACATCTCCAGCGTGCCGCCGCAGCTGGGTTGCCGGTGCCGCGCGCCGTGGCTAGCGGTGAATTCCGCGGCCCAGGCTTAAAATTGCAGAGTTTCCTCGCGGTCGAAGAACTCACCGACATGCTCGCGCTCCATGAAGCGATCCCACTGGCGCAAGTGAGTTTGTCCCCCGATGCTTTCGCAATTTGGAAGCGCAGGTTGATCGGTGAACTCGCGCGGTTGAGCCGCGAGTTGCACCGCCATCGCTTGTTCCACAAAGATCTTTACCTCTGCCATTTCTACATCGCCGAGGCAAACACGCAGGCAGTTCCCACCGACTGGCGCGGCCGCGTGACGATGATCGATTTCCACCGTCTCGGCCACCATCGACTCGGGTGGCAATGGTATGTCAGTAAGGATCTGGCGCAGCTTCTGTATTCGTCGGACGTACCCGGAATCGATACCAAGGATCGGCTCCGCTTCTGGAAACTGTACTGCTCCGGGGGATGGGGAACGGCGAAGCGGCCACCGAGTTGGCTACGCAAAATGGTGATCTGGAAATGGAAGCGGTACCGTCGCCACAACGCCAAACGGAAGGCGCGTTCGGGGACGACCGGATGAATATCGCACTCTGTTACGAATCGGTGCTCCCCGCGCGCGGCGGCTGCGAAACCTACATCGGTGACTTGTCCCGTCGTCTCGCTCAAGATGGCCACGAAGTTCACTTGTATGCGTGCCGCTGGGATGCAAACGCACTCCCCGCATCGATACAGTACCATCGACTGCAAGTGCCGAACGGGCCGCGTTTTTTGCGGCCGTGGCGGTTCGGCCACGCGGTGGAAGCAGCTCTCGCCGGGGCCAATCACGATGTGACCGTCGGGTTCGACAAAACCTGGGGCCAAGATGTTCTCTATCCGCAAGGCGGGCTGCATGTGGCCAGTGCGGCCCACAACCGTCGCAAGCACCGCAACAGACTTCTTCGCACGGTGGCCAGCTTGGCCAAGTGGTTCGATCCGGCCGCGTGGTCGTTCGCCAAACTCGAACGCAAACAGTACTTGGGGACCACTCACTCCACTGTCGTGGTCAACAGCGAAATGGTGCAAAGTCATTTCTCAAAATATTACTGCATCGGCTCGGAACAGTTGCGCGTCGTTCACAGCGCCATCGATCCGACACGGTTTGAATCCGCTGATCGCGACTCGATTCGCCAGCATCAACGGGCGACATGGCTCGTTAAGCCGGATGACCCTGTCGGGTTGTTCATCGGTACGAATTACCGCTTGAAAGGGTTGGCACCGTTGATTCGAGCGCTGGCTGAGTTGCCAAAAGAATTGCCGCTGAAAATCGCCGTGGTTGGCCACAATAAAGTCGTGGCTTACGAACTACTCGCACGGTCGCTCGGTGTGCGGGATCGCCTGATATTCTTGGGCTTTCGGGCTTCGCCGAAGGATCTTTACTTCGCCGCCGATTTTCTCGTCCACCCGACGTTTTACGACCCTTGTTCGCTCGTGGTGCTCGAAGCACTGGCTTGCGGACTCCCGATCATCACGACGCAATACAACGGGGCGAGCGAACTATTGGTTCCGCTTGCGAACAGCTTGATCATCGACGATCCACACAACGCCAAAGAACTCGCTGCCGCCTTGGCCAAGATGGCTCGTCCGAGTTACCGAGTAACCCGAACCGAGTACGCGATTGCCGGGGCACGCGATTGGACCTTCGAGCACCACTACGCGGCACTCGTTGCCATTTTCGAGGAAGTTCGAACCCGGAAACAACAACTCCGATGATGATTCCAATCTCCCTATTTCTGCTCGCCTATTTCGTCGGAGCAATCCCCTTCGGTTACCTGGTCGGCCGGGCACGCGGGGTCAACTTATTTCACGTTGGCAGCGGAAACATCGGCGCGACCAATGCTGGACGGGCACTCGGTCGGCCGTACGGAATTGCGGTGTTCGCGCTCGATTTCTTGAAGGGCGCACTGCCAGTGGCGTTCATCGAACCACTGGCCAAACTCTGGAGTGCCGAGGCGGTCGAGGCGTTGCGGCCACCGGAATTGTTGCGCGTCGGGGCAGCGGCCTTCGCATTCCTCGGCCACTTATTCCCAGTCTATTTGGGCTTCCGCGGTGGCAAGGGTGTTGCCACGGGCGCGGGCACCGTTGCCGTGTTGGTGCCCATCCCGTTTGCGATTGCGGTCGGCACCTGGGTGCTCGCCGTGTTGGCCACGCGGCTCGTTTCGCTCGCTTCCATCGCCGCCGTGTTGGCACTCGCCGCGGCAAGAGTGATCTTCAAACTCGATCCGTTCGCCGACGCCAACTGGCTCGTCACCGCGTTCTGTAGTGTTGGTTCCATCATCGTGATGGTGAAGCACCGATCGAATTTGATGCGGCTGAATCACGGTACCGAAAGTCGAATCGACGACGGTGCCAAGCGGCGGTTGCTGTTGCGGATGCTGCACCTATTGGCGGTCGGATTCTGGTTCGGCTCGGGCACGTTTTTCGTTTTTGTGGCCACGGTACCCATCTTCGATTCCTTCGCAGAAGTGGTGAAAACGCAGCCGAATTCCCGCACAGCAAATGTGCAAATCGTCCCCGACGGCACCAGCGATCAACGACGCGCCCAACTCGCCAGCGGACTCGCCGGAGCCGCCGTCGGGCCGGTGTTTCCCCGCTTCTTTCTTCTCTCTGCGATCTGTGCCTGGGTCGCACTTTGGACGGCTTACGCTTGGAAGCGTCGAGCCGTCGGGCGCTGGCGGTTCTGGCTTTGCGCTGTCGCCTCTGTCGGCGTGGCCATCGGTTGGCCGCTCTCCATTACTGTGTCCGAATTGCGATTGCAGCGGTTCGCCGAAGATACGGTTCTTGCCCAAGCGGCAGCCACCGCATTCGGGCCATGGCACGTCGCCAGTTTGTTTTTGAGCATGGCCGTGAGTCTGTTGACCGGGGTGATCCTAATCCTGGCGGCGAAGCTTCCCGCCGAGGATTAATCTGCCGGTTCTTGTTGCGTCATGCAGTGCAGTGTTCCCAAGCCCCACACCAGATCGACGCTGTGAATGCCCACAACATGTCGGCTCGGAAATAGTTCCGCTAGTAGGCCGAGTGCCACGCGGTCGGCGGGATCGTTGAAGGTCGGCACGAGTACCAACCCGTTGGCGATGTAAAAATTCGCATAGCTGGCGGGCAACCGTTGCCCGGAGTAGATCACCGGTCGCGGCATCGGTAGCGGAACCACTTCGAGCTTGTTTCCATCCAGATCCGTGAAGCCACGCAAGCGTTCGAGGTTCTCCTGAAGAGGGCCATAGTTCACATCGTTGGGATTCTGTTCCACCACCGTGACGACGGTGCGCGGGCCGACGAATCGGGCCAAATCATCGACGTGGCCGTGCGTGTCGTCCCCCGCGATCCCCTCGTTCAACCAGAGGACTTTCTGGACGCCGAGGAACTTCTGGAATGCCGCTTCGTAGTCGGCACGCTCGAACGACGGGTTCCGCTGTTGCACGCTACTCAGGAGGCATTCTTCGGTCGTTAGCAGCAGCCCTGCCCCGTTGACATCGATACTGCCACCTTCGAGCACAATCCGGTGATCTCCGCGCTTTGGTTGCACCGTGGCCAACTCGCGCCGGTTGCTCACGAATGCTGGTAAGCGGTCGTCGTGGGTCCAGTCGTCGTACTTGGCCCACGCGTTGAACTGCCAATCGAGCGCGGTCTTGACGCCGTCTGAATTGATCGCGAAGATCGGCCCCGAGTCGCGCAGCCACGAGCGATCCGTTTCAAAAATCTCCCAATGGACATTCGCCGAGTTCGGCAGATATTTGCGAAGGATCCTCCTGGCCGCGTCGCGTTCGACTTTCGAATTAACGACAATATGCACGGCTTCGTGTACGCTCAGCAAGCGAACGATCTCACCGTATACATGCGGGATGACCCGGAATTTGCCGGGCCAGTCGGAGCGCCGGTGCGGCCAAGCCAACCACGTGGCCCGGTGCAGCTCCCACTCGGCCGGCATTCGAAATAGGGTAGGGTGATTCGGGGTCATGAGCATTCGCCAACGGGTGATGGTCGCCGTAGTTTTACGAGATCATTTCCGAACCGACCGAATCGACGAGGTTTCCAACGTGCATCAACGAGTCCATCATCCGCCGGGATTGATCTACCAAATCGGCACCCGCGTCGTCACACGGGTCGATATCTTCGCCCCGAACGGACGGGTTCAGCACCCCAACGGCTCGGTCGGAGTCGTGGTTGGCTGCCACGTCGAGTTGGAAGTTGCCTATCGCGTTCGCTTCCTCGACGGCTACGAAGACAGCTTGCACCCAGATCAACTGGCCATGTTGGCCGAGATGAAACAAAATGCGATCGGCAACACCGACATCTCGGCTGCGCAATGCAATCTCTACGAACGGGTCATACTCCGGTGCATCATCGGCTCGCAAGCGTACGGCCTCGCCGATGAGCAATCCGACGTCGATCGGCGGGGTATTTATCTGCCGCCCGCCGACTTGCATTGGTCGCTCTACGGTGTGCCCGAGCAACTCGAAAGCCACGAACGGCAGGAGACATATTGGGAACTCCAAAAGTTCCTGATCTTGGCGTTGAAGGCGAACCCCAACGTGCTGGAGTGCCTCTACTCACCGTTGATCGAACAAGCGACCCCACTGGCCCGTGAACTGTTGGAGATCCGCGAACTCTTCTTATCACGACTGGTTTACCAGACTTACAACGGCTACGTTCATTCGCAGTTCAAGAAAATGCAAGCGGACATTCGCAACAACGGCACGGTGAAGTGGAAACACGTCATGCACCTCATCCGCTTGCTGATCTCGGGCACGTGCGTGCTCCGCGAAGGCTATGTTCCCATCCGTGTGGATGAACACCGGGAACAATTGCTGGCGATCAAACGGGGCCAAATGCCGTGGGAAGAAACGGAAAAATGGCGACTGAACCTGCACGGCGAATTCGACCGGGCTTTGGTGCAGACCAAGTTACCAGAGCGGCCGGACTACGAACGAGCCAACGTATTCTTGTTGAAAGCCAGAAGTTTGGCCCGGCATGAGAAACTACCATGACCATCGACCCACGCTTGCAGAAACAGATCGCCGCGCATCCGTATCCGTTGCTGTTTGTCACGATCAGCGGGGCGCACTTGTATGGGTTCCCCTCGGCCGATTCTGATTACGATTTGCGTGGCGTGCATCTGCTCCCACTCCCGGAATTGTTGGGACTGACTCCGGCGAACGAGACCGTCGAGAAGTCCGGCATCCACGATGGTTTGGAAATCGACCTGGTGACGCATGACGCCAAGAAATTCTTCACGATGATGCTGAAGAAGAATGGCTACGTGTTGGAACAGCTCTTGTCACCGTGGATCGTGAAGACGTCGCCCGAACATTTGGAGCTGAAAGCCATCGCGGCGGATTGCATCACCAAATTCCACGCCCACCATTATCTCGGATTCGCCGAGACGCAGTGGAAGCTGTTTCAAAAGGCCGATCCACCGCGTGTCAAACCGTTGCTGTACGTCTACCGAGTGTTGCTGACCGGGATCCACTTGATGCGCAGCGGGGAAGTCGAGGCGAACTTGGTGCGGTTGAACGAAACGGCGAAGTTACCGTACCTTCCCGACCTGATCGCTCAAAAGACCGGCGGAGCAGAGAAAGCGGTTCTGTCGCAAGTGGATTTGGAATTCCACCGCCGGGAATACGAACGGTTGCTCGCCGAGTTGGAACAGGCATTTGAAGAAACTCACTTGCCCTCAACCGGGAGTGGCGAAGCCGCATTGAATGACTTGTTGATCCGAATTCGATTGTCCGGAACGGCATTCTGAACAAATTCCAAAAATCTTTGCGACGCGCCGGGCTTCCGACGGGGAATATCCTGTCGGGAACCTTTCACCCGGCGCACCAATGTCCCTGCTGTTCAAAACCTACGCCGTGCGCGACCTTGCCACCGATGCCCAATTGCTCGGCCGGTTCATCCGTGACCGCGACGATGCAGCATTCACCGAACTCGTTCGGCGACACGGCCCACTCGTTTTGGGGGTTTGTCGAAGGGTCATTCCAGATCGGCATTTGGCCGACGACGCCTTCCAAGCGGCCTTCGTCGTGCTCGCTCGCAAAGCCGAGAGTGTACAGCCCGCCGAGAAACTCGCCAGTTGGCTTTACGGGGTGGCTCACAAGGTGGCTCTGAGGGCGCGAACCATGGCCGGGCGACGGGCAAAACACGAAACCCTCACCGCCAATCCTCCTGAGACTGCGGTGAGGCACGACCCAATTGAAGAAGCCGATGGCGTGCTCGATGCCGAGATCAGCAACCTGCCGGCGCTTTACCGCGATGCAGTGGTACTGTGCGAATTGCAAGGCGTCAGCCGATACGACGCCGCCAAGACACTCGGCATTCTCGAAGGCACCTTGAGCAGCCGCTTGGCCAAGGCCCGCAAACTGTTGGCCGTCGCACTCACCCGCCGCGGCGTCACCCTGCCCGCGACCCTCGCCGTGTCCACCACTGTGACCCTCGAACTAACCACCGCGACCGTGCGGGCCGCCACCGGCGCCCTCGCCCCGGCCACGGTCACCACCCTCGCCGATGGAGTCATCCGCATGATGCTGCTCGCCAAACTCAAACTCAGCGCCGTTGTCGGCATCTGCGCCGCGATGCTGCTCGGCCTCGGTGTCGGCAGTGTGTCCCGGCCGGAAGTGGCGATTGCCGCGCCGGTGGCAAAGGCGGAAAAGGACGAAGGATTAATCTGGCTACAGCAGCCCAAAAGTGGATTACTGACCGCCTATACTCCGGATGGCAAGAAAGAGAAGGAATTGACTCTCAAGGATTGCAAGCGGTTCATCGGGTTGACGCCGGATGGTCAAAAGATCGCGTTCCGAGGCAAGAACGGCAAACTCGCCGCCGAGAACGAAAATGATGGACTGACGCTGCACTTACGAGATGTGAACGAAGAGACCAAATGCGAAGACACCGGGTTTTCGATTCACGACGAAGACATGATTGTTTGGTCGCCAGATTGCAAACAAGTTGTGAGATTGCGAAGTAGTGAGGAAAATAAGAATTTCGTGATCAAGCACATGCTCTTCGATCTGGGTAGCAAAAAAGAAACGATGATCGAAGTCCCAGAAAACCACTCCATGATGAGGTTTTCGGCGGACGGCAAGACATGGCAACTGCACGAATACGTCCGTGCCGATCTTCGAGATGCAAATTTGCCACGCTACCGAATGATGTCCGTTCCAGTTGGCGGTGGAATGCCGACTCCCCTTTGTGATGGCGCCTCGCTCCTTTCGCTAGAACCGACCGGCGACGGGCAGTACCTCGGTGTCGGTCACACCCACACGAACCCGGCAAATAACAATGAGGACGCCACCTATCGCCGCTGGTTCCGGGTGAACGCCAAGGGTGAGCACACGGTCGTTAAGACGTTCGATGAGTTCGATGGGATAGAAATTCGGCTCGCCCCGAATCGGCAACGAGTGGTTTGCCTGGGGCAAACGAGCGCCTACGATTCGCCCGGCGATTCGACGCTGCTCCTGTACGATCTCGATGGCAAAAACGAGCGGAAGCTTCTGACGATTCCGCACGAGGGCAAGCAAGCCCGACTGCTCGGCTGGTTCCCCAAAAATGTGTCGATGAAGCCCGCGGCCAAGCGGAACGCGCCCGTGCCCAAAGCGGAACCCGATATGGGCCTGCTTTGGCTGTACGACCAGGAGAAGGGTCAACTCGTCGCCTACACACCGGACGGAAAAAAAGTCAAAGTGGTGACGCTGCACGACGATTCGGCTTACCCCTACGCATTCCACGGCATCTCCGCCGACGGACAGTCCGCGCTGTTTTCCGGTCGGGACGGCAAATTCCCCGCCGGCGAATGGTCGAGCGACCTGACCCGTCGGGGGCAATTGACCCTGCACCGCAAGCCACTCCACGGCGATGGCCCGGTCACGGATACCGGCATCGTCTGCGGCTTCGGCAACCGGTTTGTGACCCCGTCCACCGGTGAGGGGATCATCCACGGGTTCAACATCGCTTTGAAGAAGGATCCGGCCTCCCTGCGACCGGAGTACGACATCTCCCGATACGACAAGGACGGGAAAAACCCGAAAAAACTCGACTTGCCCGCAACCATGAATGTCCGCGCGGCGTTCCCGAACGGCGAGTATTTGCTCGAATCCGTCGACCGCGGCAAAGCCCCGCATTTCGGTCTCTGGCGGTGTAAATCCGGAGAAAAAGCGGTTCTCCTCTCCGGTGATTTCGACATGGTGAAGTCGGAGTTGTCCCCGGACGGGAGTCGAATCTTGACGACGCAGCTCGGCACCAGGTCTACCGAGGACTCCGCCACTCTCGCCCTCATCGACTTGGCTACCGACGAGCATCTTCGGATCGACGATTACAAGAACAGCGGCTCGATCCAAGGATTTTGGTCGCCGGACGGTAAACGGGTGGCCGTGCAGTGGCACGAGAAAAACGAAGGAAACCTGCCGTCGCAGAAGGGGGCCGGAGAAATTGCCGTGTGCGACGCCGACGGCACCAACCGAAAGTTTGTGTTGAAACTCGACGCTCCCGGCAAGTCCGGTAGCCAGCTCATCGGCTGGTTTCCCGCGCGGGTGGCGCCGAAGCGGAATGCGCCCGTGCCGAAGGCGGAACCCGATGTGGGCCTGCTTTGGCTGCACGACACCAAGGCCAAGAAACTCATCGCCAAATCCCCCGATGGGCGGATGCACAAAGAAATCGATCTGCCTGAAGGCGACCGCTTCCTCGGCTTCACGACGGACGGCACGAAGATTCTCTTCGCCGGCAAAGGTGGGAAAGTCGCCGACGCCGACGTGACCGAAGGGTTGACGCTGCACCTGCGGGTCGATTTCGTGAAGCCCGAAGGCATTGATACGAGTCTCGGCTATCAGCCGGACGATCAGTTCGCGGTGTCACCCGATGGCAAGCAGATCGTGCGGCAGCGGATGGAAAAGTTCCAAAACGTCAAACCCAAATTCTCACATGTACTGTTCGATGTGGCCACGAAGAAGGAAACCAAGATCGACCTGCCCGACGACCACCAGTTGATGCAGTGGTCGGCGGACGGCAAGACGTGGCGTGTCGTCAAAAATATCAACGAGCAATGGTTGTCTATGCCGGTCGGCGGCGGGAAGCTGACTCCGATCCACGATTCCGGATCGCTCATCTGGCTCGACCCGTCCCCCGATGGCAAGACCTATCTCGCCTCCGGCGATCAGGCGATGTTCCACGTCGACGCCGCGAACGGGAAAACGACCAAGATCGCAGCATTCGACGAGGTGGCATTCGTAGTGTCGAGGTGGTCGCCCGATGGCCAACGCATCGGCTGCATGAAGTACGACGCCGATCCGAAAAATCAACGACCTTGCGACTCGCACCTGCTTCTATTCGACGCCGATGGTACGAACGAAAAGACGCTGCTCACGATCAAGGACGATGTCCAGCGGACGCGGTTTCTCGGCTGGTTCCCCACGCAAGCTTCCGTAAAGCCCGTTGTGAAACAGAACGCGCCGGTGCCGAAGAAGATCACCGATCCTGGCATCGTCTGGCTGTACAACTGGCAGGATGGCAAGTTGCTGGCGTACCGGCCTAATGGCGACTTGCTGAAGGAATACAAGCTCCCCTACGGCAACAACTTTCACGGTTTCACCCCGGACGGCGAGCGCTTCGTCTATTCCGATCAAAAATTGCCATTGGATGATCGCGTCACCGGCCGGCTCCATGTTCGCACCGTCGGCGACGACACCAAGGCGACGGAGCTCGGCGCCGAAATCGCATCGCTGTTCGCCAAAATTTTGTGGTCACCGGACGGCAAACAGTTCGTCCGAGTACACGGTTTAGCCCGTCTGAAAACCGACAAGGACCGAACCGAAGTGACGCTGTACGATGCGAACGGCAAGGAAGGTAAGAGTTGGACCTTCGATGACAAATACCCCACCCAGTGGCACCCGGATGGCAAGAGTTTGGTGATCGCCAAGGTGGACGATCCATCAAGCCCCAAAGCCCTCACGCTGACGAAATGGGACATGGCCACCGAAAAAGAGACGGTACTATTTGCAGGCGAACACTTCGACAGCCCGGTGTTGTCACCCGACGGGAAGTCGGTGCTCGGGTTCGACAACTTCGCACCCGCACCCAGCGCGAACGCCGTCGGATACAACCACGGTGTTGTGAAATACGACCTCGCCACGAAGAAGCGGATCGATGTCGCCCGCCGCGAAAAGCAGTCCTATGCATATGGACTTTGGTCGCCGGACGGGCAACGGATCGCCTACCGCTGGTTGGAGTACGATTTCAAGAAACACAAAGATGCCAACGAGGGCGACTGGCACTTCGTCGTTTCGGACGCCGACGGCAAGAATGAAGTGACGATCCGCACCGAGACCAAGTCCGACATTTCGCCGTCGCTCCAAGTGATCGGCTGGTACCCCACACCGGCGGAGTTGAAAGACGCCAAACCGCTCCTGCGTACCAAGTGACCATTGATCGTCATTCTGTCTGCTGTTCTTGTGTCTGTGCGTCTGATGCGTCTGATGCGTCCAAGGGGTGGGGGTATTCTCCACAGACACAAGTACAGGCGTCAGAGTAAAAATAGTTGGCCAACTCTGCTGAACCGTGCGACAATGAAAACAGTCGGTGCCACATAACACGGCACTGCAATTGCTTTGCATCGTCAACCGTCGCAATCGGCTCTGTGAATCGTCGCAATCGATTGTGACTGCACTCTTCAGAAGCAACGCGTGCCCTACAACAAGGCACAGGGAGTTGCCGATGTCCATGCTGATGACAAAAATGATGCAAGCCTCCGTTCAGAATGGGGATATCAACCGCCGACCGTGCTTATTCGATGGCTACGCTCCCCATCCCACAGCTTGGGATGAACTGTTCGACCGCTACGGCAACCCTCACCAACATTGTGCCACACTGGTCGACCGCCTTGGTCGTTTAGACACTTCGGAATTCCAATCGCGACGTACCAGTGCCGACTTGGCGTTCGTCAATCAAGGGATCACCTTCAGCGTCTATTCCGACCGGCGTGGCGTCGAGAAGATCTTCCCATTCGACTTGATGCCCCGGACAATCCCGGCCAGCGAATGGGCCCGTCTCGAGGTGGGCCTCATCCAGCGGGTGCGGGCACTCAATTTGTTCCTCCACGATGTCTACCACGATCAACGCATCCTTCGCGAAGGGATCATCCCCACTGAGTTGGTGCTGGGTTCCAAGGGATTCCGTCAAGAAATGGTCGGTTTCACCCCGCCGGGTGGTGTCTACGTCCACATCTGCGGCACCGATTTGATCCGCGACGTTGACGGGCAATTTCTCGTGTTGGAAGACAACGGCCGGACGCCGAGTGGTGTCAGTTATGTGCTCGAAAATCGGGCTGTGATGAAGAAGGTCTTCCCGCAACTCTTCGCCGATATCCGGGTGAAGCGCGTCGAAGATTACCCCCGTCGCCTTCGAGATGCTTTAGCATCGGTCGCACCGCCCGGCGCGACTGAGTGGCCTTGCGTCGTGGTGCTGTCGCCAGGCCAGTACAATTCGGCCTACTTCGAGCACAGTTTCTTAGCCCGGCACATGGGGGTCGAACTGGTCTTCGGCGACGATTTGTTTGTCCAAAGCGATGTGGTCTATCTCCGAACCACACGCGGGCCACAGCGTGTGGATGTGATCTACCGCCGGCTAGACGACGACTTCCTCGATCCACTCACATTCCGCGCCGACAGCTTGCTCGGCGTGCCAGGCCTCTTCCGGGCCTACCGTGCGGGGAATGTGACTTTGGCCAATGCGGTCGGTACTGGTGTTGCCGACGACAAGGCGGTTTACCCGTACACCGAGGCGATGATCCGCTTCTATTTGTCGGAGGAACCGATCCTGCGCAACGTGCCGACGTACATTTGCGCTCGAACCGAAGACTTGAATTTTACACTCGATCATTTGGACGAATTGGTCGTCAAAGCCGTCAACGAATCCGGTGGCAACGGGATGCTGATGGGGCCTTCGAGCACCGCCGCACAACGGGCCGAATTCGCTGAAAAGATCGGTGCCGACCCTAGAAATTACATTGCCCAACCGGTTGTGACGTTGAGTACGTGCCCAACTTGGACGGACGAAGGAACAGCCCCGCGCCACGTCGATTTTCGGCCCTACATTATCAGCGGCCGCGAGACGTGGGTACTACCCGGTGGCCTCACACGAACGGCACTGACCAAAGGATCGCTGGTGGTGAATTCCAGTCAAGGTGGCGGGTCGAAAGATACGTGGGTGCTCGAGGACGACCGATGATTTCCCGAGTCGCTGAGCACTGTTTCTGGTTGGCCCGATACCTCGAACGGGCTGAGAACACCGCGCGGGTGGTGGAGGTGAACCACACCCTGTTACTCGACTTCCACGTGCCGGTTTCGCAACAGTGGCGGCCGCTGCTCATCATCTCTGGAGTCCACGATTACGAGAAGGAAGCCACAGCGGAAGGCGTCCAGGAATTTATGACCTGGGATCGGGATAACCCGTTCAGCATTGCGTCATCGCTGGCCTGGGCACGGGAGAATGCCAGGATTATCCGCGAAGTGATTTCCGGGGAAATGTGGGAGCGGATGAACTTCTACCACCTCTGGATGCAAGGCACCGACGGCCGGCGGCTTTACGACGCCAACCGGAGCGAGTTCTACTCCAAAGTCCGCCGCATCAACCAACTGCTCCACGGGATTGCCGACGCCACGATGAGCCACGGCGAGGCTTGGGAATTCTTCAAATTGGGTACCTATTTGGAGCGTGCCAGCCAGACGGCCCGCATCATGGATGTGAAGTACCACACCTTGCTACCGCAGGTCGAAGATGTCGGTAGCCCCATCGACAATGCCCACTGGGTCGCCATTTTGATGAGCTGTTCCGGTTGTGAGCCGTTCTACAAAAAGCCGCGCCCGACCCCGATTGACCCGGGTACCGCAGTAGCCGAGTTCCTGATCTTCGACGAGCAGTTCCCACGGTCGATTCGACGCTGCCTATGGGGCTGTCAAGAGGCCACAGCAGCCGCAGCTGGGCAACCACTCGGATTGCACCCAACAGAGCCGGAACGGCAACTTGCCGAATTGATCGCGTATTTGGACGCCCGAAACATTCCCGATGTGATCCGAGAAGGGTTGCATGAAACGCTCACCCGCGTCGTTGATTCCGTTCACGAAATTGGTGTCGCGATTCATTCGACGTTCTTCGCCGCCGCAGTCGTCCCGGTGGGATTGACACAGTACCAAAGCCAAACGTTTTCCACCTACGCCACTGGCATGACCCAGAGCCAAGCTTAATTCGCACCAGGATTTTCCCAGCATGGCCATCCGCGTCGCTTTGAACCATGTCACCCGGTACACCTATGGCCGGCCGGTGGCGTTGCAGCCGCACGTGGTGCGCTTGAGACCAGCTCCGCACGCACGGACGCCGGTACCGAGTTACTCGTTGTCGGTGGAACCGAGTCCGCACTTTTTGAACTGGCAGCAAGACCCGTTCAGCAACCATCTAGCGCGATTGGTCTTCCCGGAACCGGCCAGTGAACTCATCGTCACCGTCGACTTGATCGCCGACCTGACGCCGATCAACCCGTTCGATTTCTTCGTCGACGAGTACGCGGAAGAGTACCCATTTCGGTACGATGCAGCACTGGAGCGGGAACTCACACCGTACCTCGAAACGTTGACGGCGGGACCAAAATTACTGGAATTGATTGCTGCCGAGCGCAAGAGCGGTGTGAAGCTCAATGATTACCTCGTCGGTCTGAACCGGCAAGTGCAGCAAGCGGTAGCGTACACGATTCGCCTCGATCCGGGTGTGCAAGAGCCGGAAGAGACACTTGACCTTGGTTGTGGATCATGCCGGGATTCCGCTTGGTTGTTGGTGCAACTGGCTCGTCACCTCGGTTTGGCGGCCCGATTCGCCTCGGGCTACTTGATTCAACTCGTCGCCGATGAAAAGCCACTGGAAGGCCCGGAGGGGCCAACAGCGGACTTCACCGACTTGCACGCCTGGGCGGAAATCTACGTCCCCGGGGCCGGCTGGGTGGGACTCGACCCCACGTCCGGGTTGATGGCGGCTGAGGGGCACATTCCACTGGCCTGCACCGCTGACCCGCAATCGGCCGCGCCGGTGAGTGGGTCGTATTCGTGGACGAAACGGGATGACGACGACGAAATCGAAGAGGGATTCGAAGTTCGGATGACCGTCACCCGAATCGACGAAACACCACGGGTGACGAAGCCGTACACCGAGGAGCAATGGCAAGCCATCAACGCACTCGGCCAGCAGATCGACCTGGATTTGCGTGAATGGGATGTGCGGCTCACCATGGGCGGTGAGCCGACTTTCGTGAGCGTGGATGACAGGGACGCTCCAGAGTGGAATATGGCCGCCTTGGGGCCTCAGAAGCGACGGCAGGGGGTCACCCTGCTGAAGCGGCTCCGCGATCAATTCGCCCCCGGTGCCCTGTTGCATTTCGGTCAGGGCAAGTGGTACCCCGGCGAACCATTGCCACGCTGGGCATTCGGTTGCTACTGGCGTATCGACGGCCAGCCGATCTGGCTCGACGAACAACTTTACGCCGAGGACGACCGCGATTACGGCTTCACGGCCACTGATGCTACGTTGTTCGTAAGTACGCTCGCGGTGACACTCGGCGTCGATCCACGCAATGCCATTTCCGGGTACGAAGATGCCTGGTACTACCTCTGGAAAGAACGGCGGCTACCGACGAACGTCGACCCGCTGGCCAGCAAACTCGATGATCCACTGGAGCGAACCCGACTCGCCAAAGTGTTCGAGCACGGGTTGGGGAATGCCGTCGGAACAGTGTTGCCGTTACGCAAAACCGTCGGTGCGGCATCCCGTTGGGAATCGGGGCCGTGGGTACTCCGCCAGGGCCATTTGTTCCTGACTCCCGGCGATAGTCCGATGGGGTACCGCTTACCGCTCGATCTGCTGCCATGGGAAGATCCGGAGGTTCGCCAAAAGTCCGAAGAGCATGATCCGTTGGCTCCACGCGGCCCGCTACCAGCCCGTTTTGTGACCCCGCCACTGCCGATGGCGTCGGCCAATGGAACGTACCATGCCATTCCGGCCACGGTCGTCCGCACGGCACTTTGCGTCGAAGTGCGGGGTGGTCAGTTGTGCGTTTTTCTCCCGCCCGTCGAGTCGCTCGAAGACTATTTGGAACTGATTACCGCCATCGAAACGACTGCGGCAAAACTCGACCGACCAGTGCGAATCGAAGGTTACAAACCACCGCACGACGACCGGACGAAGAGCTTTTCGATCACCCCCGATCCGGGTGTGATCGAAGCGAATATGCACCCGGCCCACTCGTGGGACGAAATTGTTCACACCACGACGACGCTGTACGAAGAGGCCCGCCAGACGCGACTCTGCACCGAAAAATTCATGCTCGATGGCCGGCACACGGGTACCGGTGGTGGGAACCATGTTGTCCTGGGTGGGCCGACTCTTGCGGATAGTCCCCTGCTCCGCCGACCGGATTTATTGCGGAGTTTGGTCGGCTTCTGGAATAATCACCCGTCGCTGTCGTACCTGTTCAGTGGCCTGTTCATCGGTCCGACCAGTCAACATCCGCGTGTCGACGAAGCCCGGCACGATGCGTTGCGGGAATTGGAAATCGCATTCGCTGAAGTGGGCGTCCACCGGACCCCGTCGCCAGGGTTGGTGGATCGGCTCTTCCGACATTTGCTGACCGATTTGACCGGGAATACCCACCGGGCCGAGTTCTGCATCGACAAACTGTACAACCCCGATTCTCCAGAAGGTCGACGCGGACTGCTGGAATTGCGCTCGTTTGAGATGCCACCGCATGCCCGAATGAGCTGCGCGCAATTGCTGCTGATGCGGGCGCTGGTGGCGTGGTTCTGGCGGAAGCCCTACGAGCAGAAACTCGTCCGTTGGGGTACTGCGCTGCACGACAAATTCATGCTACCACACTTCGTTGCGGAAGACTTCGCGGACGTGTTGGCAGAACTACGGCAGGGGAGTGGTTATGCAATCCATCCCGAGTGGTTTGCCGCCCATGTGGAATTCCGCTTCCCATTGCTCGGCACCGTGACGAACCGCGGCGTGGAACTCGAATTGCGAACGGCCATCGAACCGTGGCATGTCCTCGGCGAAGAAGCCTCGGCCGGCGGCGCCAGTCGGTCGGTGGACTCGTCCGTGGAACGGATTCAAGTCAAGGTGCGTGGGTTGACCGATCCGAGGCACGTGATCACCTGCAACGGTCGACGTGTGCCGTTGCACCCCACGGGAACCAATGGCGAATTCGTGGCCGGAATTCGCTACCGGGCTTGGCAGCCACCGAGTTGCTTGCATCCAACGATCCCCGTTCACGCACCTCTGACGTTTGATGTGCTGGACACGTGGAACGGCCGTAGTATCGGCGGATGTTCCTATCACGTGGCGCACCCAGGTGGGTTGTCGCCTGAGAATTTTCCAGTGAACGCACTGGCGGCGGAAAGCCGGCGGATTGCTCGCTTCTTAGCGTTTGGGCATACCCCCGGTGCGGCGCATGTCCCACCGGACGAACCGAACCCCGAAGCCCCACTAACGTTGGATTTGCGACGTTCTGCACTGACGCCGTTGCGAACGTCGAAACCTACGGTGGACGTCGAACTCGAGGAACAATTGGCAGCCGATTTGCTAAACTAACGACTCAGAAAGAGGCTTCACTCTCCCTTCGGTGCAGTTCAGGACACGCGAACCCGGATGCCAGACAGCCCCCACTTCACCACTGCAACATCCGGGTATGGCGAGTCGATTGACCGCCACGGCGTTCCCCGGCCACATTGGGTTCCCCTGCTGGACTCCTTGAGTGAAATCGGCACCCCTGAGTTGCTGCGACGCTGGGGCGATGCCAAGCAACTGATCCGCGAAAACGGTGTGACCTACAACGTCTACGGTGACCCGCAAGGGATCATCCGCCCATGGCAACTTGATCCGATTCCGCTGTTGATTCCGACGACGGAAGCTGCCGAGTTGGAACGGGGTTTGATCCAGCGGGCCTTGTTGCTGGAGCGGATTCTGGCCGATGTTTACGGCCCACAGCGGCTCCTCGAAGACGGCTTGTTACCTCCTGAGTTGGTCTTTCCGAATCCAGGATTCTTGCGACCAGTCCACGGGTTGCGTGTACCAGCTGGTCGCTATTTGCACCTATACGCCGCCAACCTCGGCCGCGGGTCTGACGGCCGTTGGCGGGTACTCGGAGATCGCACCCAGGCGCCGTCCGGTGCTGGCTACGCTCTCGAAAACCGCATCGTGATGACGCGCACGCTTCCCGAAGCATTCCGCGATTGTCGAGTGCAGCGGCTGGCCCCGTTCTTCCAAGCATTCCGTGAAAGTTTGCAGTCGCTGGCCCCGCGGAACAAAGAAAATCCACGCGTCGTATTGCTGACCCCCGGCCCCTACAACGAGACTTATTTCGAGCACGCCTACTTGGCTCGTTACCTTGGCTACACCTTGGTCGAAGGTGGCGATTTAACGGTACGCGACAACCGAGTCTATCTGAAAGTGCTCGGTGGGTTGCAACCGGTGGAAGTGATCTTCCGCCGACTCGACGATGACTTCTGCGACCCCCTCGAACTACGTCCCGATTCGTTCCTCGGAGTACCGGGATTGGTGCATGCGGTACGGAGTGGCAACGTCGCCGTGGCGAACGCGCTGGGCACGGGACTGCTCGAAACCACTGCCCTGCCCGCCTATTTACCGAGGCTTTGCAAGGAGCTGTTAGGCGAAGAGTTGAAGTTGGGATCGGCCCGGACATGGTGGTGTGGCGATCCAGATTCGCTTCGATATGTCACTGATCATTTATCTGATCTCATTGTGAAACCGACCTTCCCGGCCACGCGGATGGAACCGGTCATCCCGGCCGAGTTGTCGATGAGCCAGCGTGCGGATTTGGTTGACCGAATCCGCCAACGACCGCATGATTTCGTCGCCCAGGAATGTCTCGATCTTTCGACCGGCCCAGTGTTGGAAGGCGACAAATTCGTCGCGCGTCAGTTGGTGATGCGCACCTACCTCGCCACGCAACTCGGGGGCGGATTTGTGGTGATGCCGGGTGGTCTCACCCGTGTGAGTGCTAGCGCCGATACGACGGTCGTGTCGATGCAGCGTGGCGGCGGCAGCAAGGACACCTGGGTGCTGTCGAACGCCGAGGTGAGCGACTTCAGCTTGCTGCCAGCGGGCGGGTTCCGCGTACCGCTGACACGCTCCAGTGGCGATTTGCCGAGTCGGGTGGCGGACAACTTATTTTGGTTGGGACGCTATGCCGAACGAGCCGAAGGGGTGACGCGACTGCTGCGTGGTATCATTGTGCGATTGAGCGAGCGCCCTGGTCTGGCCGAGTGCCCAGAACTGCCGGTTCTCTTCCAAGCTCTCGCGGCGCAAGCCCATCCAAACTGGCCACGCGCCACCACGGTGGTTGACCCACTCGACCGTGTCGTTCCGACCATTTTTGACCGAGCGGACCCCAACAGTTTGGCTTCGGTTGTCGAATCGTTGCGGCTTGTCGCTTCCGTCGTCCGCGACTTGATTTCACTCGATATGTGGCGGGTCGTGAACACGCTCAGCGAGTTCCCAGCCGGCCCCGATGCGGACGGCGACACTCAACCGACGCCCGCTGACCTTCTCGATTTGCTGAACAAGACGGTGATCACGTTGGCTGCTTTCGGTGGCTTGGCGGCCGAGAGTATGACCCGCGGAGACGTTTGGCGCTTTCTGGATATGGGGCGAAAGTTGGAGCGATCTCTGCACACCATCGGGCTGTTGAAGGCGACCCTCGTGCAACCGGTCAGTCCGGAAGGGCCGGTGCTCGATGCCGTGCTCGAAGTTGCGGACTGTGCTATGACGTACCGCCGCCGGTATCTGAGTAGCCTTCGTGCGGAAGCGGTGCTCGATCTCGTGGTGATCGATGAATCGAATCCGCGCTCGCTTGCTGCGCAACTCACCGCACTGGCGGAGAATGTCGATCATCTTCCACGGCCCGCTGGTGTGGTGGGACGGGCACCGGAACAGCGCTTCGCTCTGGCCGCACTCAATTCGGTTCGGCTGGCCGAACCGGATCGATTGGCTGCCGTCGAAGACGAAACGAGGCCAGCCTTGGTGGAATTGCTCGATCACGTGGGCGGTTGGTTGCCGATTTTGTCTGATGCAATCACGCAGCAGTATCTCAGCCATCTTCAGACCTCTCGACACTTAGGAACCCTGAATTCTCCACGTTCCAGTGGTGCTGAGTCGGGTGGCCCGTCATGACGCCGACCCGGTACAAAATCGCGCACGTCACGACCTATGAATACACCGAGCCGGTGACATTGTGCCAAAATGTGGCGCATCTTTCGGCACGGTTCTGCGACCATCAGCAGAGTCGGTCGCCGGTGTTATCGATCTCACCCGAACCGGCGGTGATCGAGGAGCGAGCCGATTATTTTGGCAACCCAATCCACTATTTCACGATTCAAGAAGCCCACCGAAAATTGACAGTGCGCGCGGATCACAACATCACCGTAACCCCGATTGTGCCAACCGAACCGCTGTCGACGCCACCGTGGGAATCGGTGCGGGATCGGCTTCAGCACGACCGCACTCCGGCTTGGCTCGATGCCGGCCAATACGCGTTCGATTCCCGGTACGTCGCCGCCCATCCACGCTACGCTGAGTTTGCCAGTCCATCGTTCACCGCCGGTAAGCCCGTGCTGGCAGCGGCACTCGACCTCGTCCACCGGATCTATACCGGGTTTGTGTTCGACCCGCAGGCGACGACCCTGGCGACGCCCGTGGTCGAAGTGTTCGAGAAACGCCGTGGGGTCTGCCAAGATTTTGCCCACTTGCTGCTGGCTTGCCTGCGATCCCAGGGATTGGCAGCAAAGTATGTCAGCGGCTACTTGTGTACCGTGCCACCGCCCGGCAAACCGCGTCTGGTCGGGGCCGATGCGACCCACGCTTGGGTGAGCCTGTTTTGCGGTGATGCTGGCTGGATCGAACTCGACCCCACCAACGACCAAATCCCCGGCGACCGGCATGTGCTGCTTGCCTGGGGCCGCGATTACGATGACGTGAGTCCGCTGAAAGGGGTGATCTTGGGCGGTGGCCAGCACCGGGTTCACGTCGCCGTGGACGTGGTGACCGAGTGAGGCGGCGCTCACTTCTTCTCGGGGGGTTTGACTGCGCTTTTCGCCACCAGCTCGGCCAACAGTTTCTTGAAGTCGGCCCGTTCGCGGAGCGGGTCGAAGTCTTTGTCTTTGGCCAACTCCGCGGCATCGGCGTAGCCGGCTTTCACGGCCTTCAGCAACAGCTCCATCGCCCGGTCGGCATACTCTTGTTTCTTCGCAGGCTCTTTGCCACTGGTGATCGCGCTGAGGCAGGCGAAGTTGTAGCTAGTCTGCACTAAGTCGGTTCGGTACCTTGGAACAGCGGGGAAGTCGGCGGCGAGCTTTTCCCGGATTGACATAGCATGGCGGTACTCGGCCTCCGCCTCCACCCGATTCCCGAGACCTCCGAGCAGGTCTCCGAGGTCATGGTGGCTGGTGGCCAAGTCTGAACGGTATTCGGGTACGGCGGGGAATTCGGCGGCGAGTTTCTCCCGGATCGCCAGTGCTTGGCGGAACTCCGCCTCCGCCTCCGGCTGCTTCTCGAGATCGTCGAGCAGGACACCCCAGTTGTGGTGGCTCCGGGCCAAGTCTTGTCGGTACCTGGGCACGGCGGGGAAGTCGGCGGCGAGCTTTTCCCGGATTGACATAGCATGGCGGTACTCGGCCTCCGCCTCCACCCGATTCCCGAGACCTCCGAGCAGGATCCCCAAGTTGCTGTGACTCATGGCCAGTTCGTGGCGATAAGCGGGCACGGCGGGGAAGTCAGCGGCAAGTTTCTTTCGTACTGCCAAGGCCTGTCGGTAATGTTCCTCGACCTGCGGCCGCTTGCCGAGATCGGCGAGCAAGTTTCCCATGCGGTTGTGGCATGCGGCTAGATCCGAGCGGTACAGTGGGACTGTGGGGTAGTCGGAAGCGAGCAGAGCGTACCCATCAAGTGCGAGGCGGAACGCCGTCGCGGCTTGCTCCATGTTTCCAAGGCGATTTTCGATGAGGCCGACCTTATAGGCCGCCGTTGCCGTCCGATTGCGGGAGAGTTCATCGTCCCCGTTTTCGCCGGCAAATTCTCGGTAAAAGCCCAGCACACCTTGCAGGAACTTCTTCTGCTCCGCGCTGATCTCTTTCTGCGTGGCCAGCGAATCGCCGGTGGCCTCGGAAACCATCGCATCCAGCGCTTCCCGGGTGCGGTCGCGGGCTTTTTCCGCTCTCGCACTTTGCTTGACTGCGGCGTCGCGGTCGATCTGGGCTTGGGCTTCCGCGGCGCTCGTGAGTACCAGTTGGTCGTGGGTGGCCTTCTCCGCATCGGTCGCCCGGAAGGCTTGCCATGTGCTGACGCCGATCCCGACGAGCAGGACGGCGGCGAGAACTCCGGATGCGATCCGCACGACTCGCCGGCGCTTGCGTTGTTCGATCGCTTTCGCTTCGCCTGCGGCGCGGTCGGCTTGCGCTTTCCGCAACCGGTCTTCGACACTGCTCCGGTAATTTGCCACCGCGTCGGCGACGGCTTGGCCCGTGGGTGGGCGATCCGCAGCATCGGGGGAGAGGCATCGCTTCGCCAACGCGATCAAGTCGGCATCGGCACCGCTTGAATCGAGTCGGGTGAGGATGCCGATCAAATTGGCTGCCGCCGCTTTCCGAATGGTTTCGACGGCCGAGGTGCCCGCGAATGGCGAACGGCCCGTCAGGATGTTGCCGAGGATGCCCCCGAGGGCAAAGACGTCGGCGCGGGCATCGACCTGTTCGCCGCGGGCTTGCTCCGGGGCCATGTAAGCCGGGGTGCCCATGACCGCGCCGGCTTGCGTCAACTCCGGCGAGACAGGAACGACTTCTCCATTCCACACTCCGAACTCCGCGTTCCGAACTTCCCGCGCAAGGCCCCAATCCATCACCTGCACTTCGCCGAACGCGCCGACCATGACGTTGGCGGGCTTCAGGTCGCGGTGGATGATCCCCTGCGCGTGCGCGAACCCGACCGCCTGACAAATCTGCTCGTAGATTTGCACGAACCGCGGCAGTTCGTGCAGGATATGGGGCCGGGCTTTCAGTTCCTCGGCCAAGGTTCGGCCGCGCACCAACTTCATCGCTAGATACGGTGAGCCATCGGCGAGTTGGCCCAACGCATACACCGGCGGAATGCTCGGGTGCGGCAGCTTCGCCGTGATCTTCGATTCCGTGAGGAACCGCCCGGCGTTCGCCCCCGGCAGCAGCACCTTGATGGCGACTTCCCGATCCAGGACGAGTTCCCGTCCGGACAGCACGCGCCCCATCCCACCGCGGGCGAGTTCACCGGCAATTTCGTATCCGGGGATCGATGGGAGTTCCAACGGGGTACTTTCGACACCGCTCGACGGTTCGGTACCCGGCGCGGGCTGATAGGCACCGGTGACATCGAGTGTCGATTCTGTCAGCGCGGGGGGATTATCGACCGTGAGTTGCGGATCGGGGGATGAATAGCGTTCCATCGGCCGACTCCGGCGGTTGAGAAATGGGCAAAATATTGACCATAGCGTAAACTGTGTGCGAGCGACAATCAAGTGTCTGTGCGAGACTAACAATGCCCTCGCACCCACTTCACCGAGAATGGCTCGTGATTTTTGTATTAACGGACATTCACTTTCACTTGCAGTCCGTGTTAGGATCACTTAAGTTATTCGTCAGCTTCCTAGACATGTTTCCGATTCCTGTTTTGAAAAGGGATTCATCATGCTCTTGCTCCGTCGCTGTTTGCTATTGGCCGCTTTTACGTCGGCGGGTGCCCTCGCCCTGGCCGAGGACCCGAAACCGACCAAGGCGGACGAAGCGAATAAAGCAGCGCGCGCTGCCGCAGATGAGGCGGTACGAACTGCTGCGGAAAAGGTACAGCAAGCAGCCGAGGCGTTGCAGAACAAGAGTCAAGAAACGGCTGAGAAATTGGCCACGCATAAGTTTGTGAAGGAAGTGAAACTCAGTGGCAAGAATGGGAACGCACTGCAAACATTGGCCGTGGATGGCACCGGTCGCGTGCTCGCCCTGGTAGCCCAGCCACGTGGCTTCAGCGAACCAATGAAGGCGGTGACCAGTGAAATCCACGTGCTCGACTCCGAGGGAAAAAATACCGGCGTCTGGACGGTCAACTTCCACGCGAATGCACTGAACGCCGGCTCGGATGGCACGGTCTACGTGGCCGGGGATGGCAAACTCGCCAAGTTCGACAAAGACGGAAAAATGATCGGCGAGGTGATCGAACTGCCTTTCATCGTGGATATGCTCAAAGACAAAGCCGGGATGAAAGTGAAGGCGGAGAAGCAGATCAAAGCGCAAAAGGATTCGTTCGAGAAGATGGTGAAGCAGTACAAGGATCGCCAAACGAAACTGGAAGAAAAAGAAAAAGAGGCAAAGACCAAGGGCGAAGAGCTGGGCAAATCGGATGTCGCCCAACTCAAGCAGAACAAAGATATCCTCGAGAGCTTCCAAGAGTCTGGCAAGTACTACGACTCGATGACGGTCGAAAGCGTCATGAAAGACCTCCTCGGCCGGGTGAAAGTGATCAACAGCGTTTCGGTGAATGAAAAGGAACTGTACATCGTCTGCGGGGAGAACGAAGGCTACGGTTTCGGCCTTTGGCGGATGGATCTGGACTTGAAGAACGCCAAGAAGATCACGGCTAACCTGTCGGGCTGCTGCGGGCAAATGGATGTGCAGTGTTGCGGCGAAGACATTGTAATTGCCGAGAACACCAAGCACCGTTTCGCACGTTACGACCGGACGGGCAAGGAATTGGCAGCCGGTGGTAAACGCGGCCAGGAAACCGAGCCGGGCACCTTCGGTGGCTGCTGCAATCCGATGAACGTGAAGGCCTGCGGTGGTGATGTTCTCACGGCTGAGTCGGAAGGACTGATCAAGCGGTTCGGGCCGACGGGTGAGTTCAAAGGGATCGTGGGATCAGTCAAAATCGCGGGCGGGTGCAAGAACGTCGCTATCGGCGTGAATGCCGATGCCACGCGGATCTACTTCTGCGATCAACCCGGTAGCCGAGTGATGATTTTGGCGGAAAAAGACAAAAAGTAACTCCGCTTGGCACACCGAAACTCACGAGACACCCATGAATACGATTCAACGGCGAATGTTCCTTAAAACGGCTGCGGCACTGACTCTCGGCACGGTAGTGACGGCTGCGGAGCCAGTCGCGTCCACCGTTGAGTTCCTCACCATGATCGTGATGGATCCGTTGGCGGCACCACTGGCCTGCCCGTGCGTCAAAGGGTACGCCCAACGCGACTATGAGAAACTGGCCAAGCATCTCGGGTCGAAATTCGGTCGACCGGTCAAGGTGTTCTTCGGTGAATCGCTCACCAACACCTTGGCCAAGAAGAGCGACGGTCGAGCCGACATCATCATCGGTAAAGAATCGGTGGTGCGGTACGAAGCGAAGGAGAACAAGATCGCGGCGATGCCGTTGGCCTCGTTGACCGGCAAGGACGGCACCACGACTATGACCGGCCTCGTGGTGGTGGCTGACAAAGACACCGCGATCAGCGCCGGCGATCTCAAAGGGTACAAGATCATCTTCGGGGAAGTGTCTGCCGACGAGAAACACAGTGCCGCGATCGACTTGTTCAAACTGCTGAATGTGGACATCCCTGCGAAGCCAGACACTTGTTTGGCTTGCACCGAGGGGGCGACCAAAGTGATGGACTCCGCCAAGAAAAATGAGCGGGTCGCGACGGTGATTTCCAGTTACGCCAAGCCATTGCTGGAGGGATGCGGGACGATTCAGAAGGGCGACTTGCGGGTGATCGGCGAGACGTTACCGGTGCCATTTGTGGTGGCGTTCGCCAACGAGTCACTGCCGGAAAATTTGCGAGCGGACTTGCGAAAGGAACTGCTGGCCATCCATGCCGAGAAGGATCTCTGCACGGCACTCGAGACGAAGAATGGTTTCGTGGCGCTGCCCGCGAAAAAAAAGTAAACCCCACTTGGCCCGGCTGGCGCGGGCTTGATCGTGATGGCCGAGTCGATTGGCTACCCGACACCCTGCCTGTCCAAGCCAAGCCAATCTGGGTGATCGACACATCGGCCCGAGGTCTTGGTGGCGTTGCCGCCACCGAGGATCTTGTGTTGTTCTCGGATCGTGGGTTGAACGACACCATCGACGAATGGAAGTGTGTTTCGGCCGTGACCGGCAAAGAAATCTGGTCACACAGCTATCCCTGCAAAGGGAACCTCGATTACGGCAATTCCCCGCGTGCGACCCCGCTGATTGAAGGGGATCACGTCTATGTTTTCGGAGCCTTCGGCCACCTCGCTTGTCTCAAACTGAAATCGGGCGAATCGGTTTGGGAACTGAATCTCCGGGATGAATACGAACCGATAGATGACCCGAAGTGGGGCGCCTGCTCGTCGCCGTTGATGGCCAATGCCAAGTTGATCGTCAATCCGGGTGCGAAATCAGCGAGCTTGATTGCACTCGATCCCAAGACGGGAAAAGAACTTTGGAAAACGAGTGGCAAAGCAGCCGGCTACGGGTCGTTGATTGTCGGAACTTTCGGGGGCATTCGGCAACTTGTCGGGCACGATGCAGAATCGCTCGGCGGCTGGGATTTGTCGAACGGGAAGCGATTGTGGACGGTGAAACCACCGATTGCCCACGACTTCAACGTGCCCACACCGATTCACTTCGGCGGTCAATTGCTGGTGACCACCGAAAACAACGGTACGCGGCTCTTCCAATTTCAAGCCGATGGAATCATCGACCCCAAGCCGATCGCCATCGATAAGAAGCTGACACCGGACACCCACACTCCCGTGATCGTTGGCAATCGGCTCTTCGGTGTGTGGCGGCGGTTGTATTGCCTGGATGTCAGCGAGTCGTTGAAGCGAGTTTGGGAATCGGACGATCCCGCATTCACCAAATACACTGCACTCGTCGCGTCGGACACGCGAGTCCTCGCGGTGACACTCGACGCGGAGTTCATCCTGTTTGACGCGACCGCCGATGAATTCAAAGAATTGGGTCGGCTGAAGGCGCTGCCGGGGGAAAAAGGACTCTTTTCCCACCCGGCCTTCGTTGGAAACCGCGTGTATGTCCGCGGCAGTTCCACACTGTCGTGTTTCGACTTTGGTGGCTGATCAATCCCGGCTGCTTCGCAGTTTCGCCAGTAACCGCAAAATTTCCAAGTACATCCAAACTAAGGTGACGAGCAGGCTGAAGCCGCCGTACCATTCCATGTATTTCGGCGCCCGGCGGCTCACCCCTTGCTCGATGAAGTCGAAATCGAGGATCAGATTCAACGCGGCGATGACGACCACGACAACGGAAAAGCCGACGCCGATCCAGCCCGAATCGTGGATGTACGGGATGCCCGCGCCGAAGAAGGAGGCGACGAACCCGACCAGATAGACGAGTGCAATGGCACCCGTGGCGGCGAAGACTCCGATCTTGAATTTCTCGGTGGCCCTCACGATGCGTGTGCTAAAGAGAAAGAGCATGACGGAGAGGACGCCGACGCTCAACCCGAGGGCTTGGATGGCGATTCCGGGAAATTTCGTTTCGAAATAGCTCGAGATGGCACCCATCGTGCATCCTTGGCAGGCGGCGTAGACGGGCGACGTGTAGGGGGCAATCTTCGGGAAGAAGACTGTGGCAAACGCGAGGATGATGCCGCCGATGGAGCCGCCGATTAGCAGAAGCGTGACCAATTGAGAACTTCCTTGAACGGCTTGCGACCAAGTGTAACCCGCGGCCACGAGCAAAATCGCCAATAAAATGGCGGTTTTGACCACGGTGCCCTGCACCGTCATGATGCCTGTGGAGACGGTGGCCCGTTCGGCGCGGAGGTAGACGCCTTCGTTCATCGCGGGGTTAGCAGTGGCCATGGTGTTCGGTTCCAGTTGAGCCGGCTGATTGGGTAACTGGTAGTATTCTACGGAGTGATCCAAGAGAAATGGGCATTGGGAAAGTCGGGATTCCGAGATCGGCGAACAGATTTCCAGTGGATCGAACGGGGTGGTATCCTAAGACAGTCTTTGAACTTCGAGAGTATTCCAGTCGGGATCGACGATGAATTTCGTTTTGTTTTTGATGCTGAATGCGATTTTGCTGATTCGTCCGGAGGAGCTGTTCCCGGATATCGCGGGGCTGCATCTTTATTACACCGTGATCGTGTTGTGCGCCGTTACGAACATAACCAAGCTCTTCGAGCTGCTGTCATGGAATTCACTTCGGCAGCGGCCGGTGTCCGTTTGCATATTGATATATTTAGGAGCGAATATTCTCTCGCTGTGCGTGCTCGGGAGAACCGAAGAAGCCTTTTTTGAACATGGCCAGGATTTCGCCAAGATCATTTTGTACTACTTTTTGCTTTTGGCAGTCGTCGATACCCAAGCTCGCTTCCGAACATTCGTCGGTTTTCTCACGTTGCTAATCGGAGTTTTGACGGCGATTGCGCTGATCAATCTCTACGAGATCCATCACTTCAGCAATATCATTCCATGTCAGCAAATCGAAATCGACCCGGCCACCGGAGAGCAATTCCTACTGCCACGACTGGTCAGCACCGGTATCTTCAACGATCCGAACGATTTGTGCTTGATGCTCGGGCTCGGCATTTTGAGTTGTGTCTATTGTGCGACCACCGCGAACAGTTGGGCCGGATGGTTTGTCTGGCTCCTCCCGATTCCGCTGTTCGTATTCGCACTTTTTGAAACGCACTCACGAGGCGGTTTTGTCGGTGTGCTGGCCGGGGGCGCGGCCTACATTTATTCAAAATACGGAGGCCCGAAATCACTGCCGTTCGCGGCTATTGGTGTCGCGGTGGTTCTCGCAGTGGCAGGGGGTCGACAGGCCAGTTTAGATGGTGGAGGAACGGCCCATCAACGCGTGATAGCCTGGGCGGATGGTCTGCGGGGTCTCGTGAGTCAGCCCTTGTATTTGCCAACGGGTTTGGGGGTGGGCTGGTTCGTTTCAGAAACCGAACTGGTGGCCCACAATTCGTTTATTCAAGCTTACGTCGAGCAAGGGATTTTAGGGGGTGGTGCATTCCTTGCAGCATTTTTGTTCAGTGCCAGACTCGTCGATCGGATCGGGCGCGGAATCGAAGCTCCAGAGTGGGTCGTGCAAGCGAGGCCTTACGCGTTCGCCGCACTCGGCGCCTACGCCATGGGCTGCTACTCGATCACGCGTAACTTTGTGGTACCCACCTACTTGACCCTCGGGCTGGTCTCCGTGCTACTCGATCAAGCGGCCGAAACGCTGCCTCAAAAGTATCAAGTTAATGGCCGTTGGTTCATGCGGTTTGCCGTCTTCGCAGTCGCCGGGTTGGTGATCATCAAGTTCGCCACCCAAGGTTTAGGACTCGCAGGGGTATGATGACGGAATCTCTCCCACCGCCCAATTTGCCGCGATATATCCCGTCCTTGAATGGGCTAAGGGCGGTATCCATAGTTTTAGTCTTTTTGGCTCATATCGCCGATACGCGCGGGGCGCCGGATTTCTTCTCCCACTTCATGCACTTCGGCAACTTGGGCGTCAAAGTGTTCTTCGTGATTTCAGGGTTTTTGATCACCTCGTTGCTTTTGAAAGAACAAGCGGACACTGGCCGCGTGAGCCTGAAGGCCTTCTACCTTCGGCGCACCCTCCGGATCTTCCCGGCCTTTTATATTTACATCGCCATCATGCTGATTTTGATGGCGCTCAACATTGTGCAAGCCAGTTGGGCCGACGTCCTCCATGCCGTGTCGTACACGTCGAATTACCATGTGGATACTTTCGTTAAAACCGACCATCCGTTGTGGTCTTGGGAATTCAATCATCTTTGGTCGCTGAGTGTCGAGGAGCAGTTTTACTTGGTTTGGCCCGGTCTTTTTGTGTTACTCGGGCCGAGGCGAGCACTCGTCATTGCGGGTGTCATGCTCGTCGTTTGCCCGGTGTGCCGGTACTTCATGTGGTACCAAATGGAAGCCATTCCCACCGCGATGACCCGACGATTCCAGGCCGTCGCGGACGCCCTCGCCACCGGCTGTTTGCTCGCGGGCGGGTTCAACTGGCTCGGACAAAATCGATGGTACGCCCGATACAGTTCGATGCGATTGGCCATCATTGTTCCGATCTTTGGTTTACTTGCGTCCCAAGGAACGGATGTTATTGGCCGAGGTGTCTATTACGTGATCGGACAGACCATCGCCAACGTGTCCATCGCTTTGATCATCGACCATTATGTTCGCTTTCCAAACTCGATTGGTGGTCGCTTGCTGAATTGGAAACCGATTGTCTTCATCGGAACTCTCAGCTACTCTCTCTATTTATGGCAGGAGCCATTTTTGAACTCGATGAACGAAGTGTCGGATCGCACGGCATTCCCGCAAAACGTCGTTTTCGCTATCTTGGCAGCCTTGGCATCCTATTATCTGATCGAGCGGCCGTTTCTCAGGCTCAAAGACAAATCAACCTCCGCAAAAGTCGGACGCACTCCGCCCGGATGATCCGTTCCTTTCCAACTATTTATTTAACAGTCCGGCTTAGGAGTTTCGCAGCGTGAGCGTCAAACGGATCATCGGTCGCAACATGGCTTGGAACACGGCGGGGCTCACTGTCGAGACCTTGGTCGGCTTCCTCATTATGCCGGTTTTAATCCTGCGACTCGGCGACGCGACCTACGGAATTTGGATCATCCTCGGCGCATTGACCAGCTATTTCGGACTCCTCGATATCGGTGTGCGAGGATCGATCGGCCGGCACGTAGCCTTGCACCACTCGAGCGGGAATCGCACCGCGATGAACCAGACCGCCACGGGTGGCGTGGCGATCATTTCGGCGGTCGGCTTGGCAGCGGTTCTCGCAGGACTCTTTTTCGGTGACGCGTTCTTCCAGATCTTTGAAGTCCCGTCCGACAAGAAAGCCGATACGCTGCTCGCCCTGAAACTGGTCACGGTGCAATTCGCGTTTTACCTGCTCGCCACGGCGTTCGATGCCATGCTGTGGGGACTGCAACGATTCGACTGGCTGAACCTCGTGGATATCCCCGCCGTGCTGTTGCGGGGAGGCTTGACCGTCGCCTTGGTTCACTCGGAACACGACCTGATCACACTGGCCTGGATTACCCTCGGGGTGTCCGTGGCCACGGCATTGGCCAAGTACCTGCTTGCTCGCCTGGCCGATTCGCAACTCCGCATCGGGCTTCGCTTTCTCAACCGCGCTTCGCTTCGGGAATTAGTTGTATATGGCAGTTGGAATTTGATTGCCAACGTGGCACGGGTCACCCGCCGTCAACTCAGCCTGCTGATGATCGGTTCCCTGCTCGGCCTGTCGCTGGTCGCTCCTTTTACCGTTGCCGATCGATTGCTCGGAGCGATTGCGGCGGCACTGACAGCCGTCACAGGGGTACTCACGCCCTACTCCACGGTGTTGCACGCCAACGCCCAGACAGAGCGCCAGAGCCGGTTGTTTCTTCAGGGGGGGCGTTACTCGACAACCTTGGCCATCTTCCTGATTGCATTTCTTTCGATCACGGGTGATTCGCTGATCAAATTGTGGATCGGTCATCCCCGCGGGCAAGCGGCCCAGCTTTTATTGATCTTGGCATTGGGCGAACTCTTGCCGAGCACGCAATTCGTGACCAACGGCATCCTCATGGCGAAAGCGCGCCACCGGGTGTTGGCCGGCTTCGCAGTCGTGGAAGCGCTCATCGTATTTCTTTTGTCGATCATCCTGATTCCATCGATGGGGTTGATCGGTGCCGGCCTGGCCATTGCGGTTCCCGCGTTCTTCACGCGCGGGATCGCCCCGCTGATTTATGGTTGCCGAGTGGTCGCTGTTCCCGTTTCGCGCTTTCTGAGCTACTCCATCTTGATGCCTTTACTCTGTGCCACATTGCCGACACTGGCCATCGGATTCGCCGTTGATGCACACCCTCCCACCACCTGGGTCTTATTCGTAGTGTACGGTATTGGTTACACTGCCCTATTTGCAGGGTGTTAC
>JANXWE010000129.1 GCA_025351325.1 Fimbriiglobus sp. | reverse complement strand
CTCAGTTCCGTGCGGACGCCCTCGATCCGGATGCTCGCTTCACGATCAACGCCATCACGAACCCCACGAATATGGAGAAGGTTGATCAAGCCATCGCCGAGGAAGTGGCCCGCTTCGTCAAAGACGGCGTCAGCGCGTCCGAACTCGAAGAGGGGAAGAAGGCGTTCCTCCAGTCGCAAAAGGTCCTGCTGAGTAGTGACGGGGCCATCGCCGGCCAATTGGCCGAGGGGCTGCACGTCGGTCGGACGTTCCAGTACCTCGCCGATCTGGAGAAGAAGATCGAGAGCCTGCAACCCGGCGACGTGAAGAAGGCCTTCGAGAAGCACGTGAAGCCCGGCGAATTGGTCATCATCCAGGCCGGTGATTTCGAGAAGAAGAAGTAATTTGGAAGATCAGAGTGAACAGAGAGCGGCCGCTGGCTCTCTGCTTCGATGTCGTATTTCGAGGTGAACTATGATTCAAACTTTAGAAGCCGTGATCGAGGCCGGGGGCCGCGTGCGGCTGTTGGAGGAAATCTTGCTGACGGGCCCTCGCCGCGCGTTGGTGATGGTGTTGGATGAGCCGGCCGCACTTCCCGGTGAGGCGGCGTTGCTCGCGGAAGCCGCGCTGGCGGAAGATTGGAATCGCCCCGAGGAGGATGCGGCATGGGCGTATCTACAATCGGGGCAGTAGTGCTCGTACCGTTCCCGTTTTCGGATCTCTCCCAAACCAAAGTTCGGCCAGCCGTCTGTTTAGCCGACGCGGGCCGTGGCGATTGGATCTTGTGCCAAATCACTAGCAACCCGTACGGCGATCCGGATGCTATCAAGCTGAGTTCTGCCGATTTCACACGAGGCAGCTTGAACCTGACGAGTTACGTGAGGCCTGGCAAACTGTTCACCGCGATGCCGGTTTGTTTCTCCGTTCGGTCGGAACATTGAAGTCCGAAATTCTGGATCAACTCCGCGTTGCGGTCGTTGAGATCATTCAACAACCACTCGCGCCGCCTATTTGAAATTGGTCCGTGCCATGCATCCCGATGATCGTCCCGTCGACAACGCACCGTATCTGACGCATCAGCACGGCGCACTCACCATCGAAGGGTGGTCGCGGGCGGCGGTGCAGAGTTGCTGGCGCATCCCGGAACTCAAACTCGGCTTCGACTTGGGGGCCAGCCCCTGGGATTTCATGGGTTCGCCGACCATGTTCATCTCCCATACCCACCTCGATCATGTCGCGGCCCTGCCGGTCTATGTCGCACGACGGCGCATGATGAAAATGGAACCGCCGACGGTGTATGTTCCCGCTGAAAGTTACGAAGATGTGAAGAAGTTGCTGCTGATCTTTCAACGGCTGGATCGGGGCCGACAGGTGTGCAATTTGATCCCGGTGGAAGCGGGCCAAGAGTTCGAGATTTCCCGTGAGCACGTGGTGACCGCCTGGGCGACGACGCACACGATCCCGTCGCTCGGGTTCGTGGTCTGGGACCGCCGCAACAAACTGAAAGACGAATTCATCGGTCTGCCGGGCGAGAAGATCAAAGAGTTGAAGTTCGCGGGCGTGGAGATCACCCGTGAAGTGCGAACACCACTCGTGGCCTACACCGGCGACACCAGCCCGGCCGGGTTGGACGCCTGCCCGGCCGCGTTCGTGTCCAAGATCCTCATCACCGAACTCAGCTTCATCCGAGCTAGCCACCGCCGCGAGAAGATCCACCGGTTCGGCCACATGCACCTCGACGACTTCATCGAGCGGCAAGAGCAGTTCAAAAATGAACTGCTGATCGTCGGCCACTTCAGCACCCGGTACCACCCCTCGGAGGTACTCCGCACGCTGGAAGCGAAGCTGCCAGCGGCCCTGCGTGCGAAGATGAAGCTTTGGATTTGAAGGGTCGACTCTGCCCGGCGGGCAACACAGTTGGAGTATTCGTACCCCCCGCGTGGGAACGCGGCTGCGCGGAAAACGCATTTCCAAGCGGACGTTCACCGCGTCCCGACGTTCCCAGACGACGGCCAGTCTACTCGATGCTCCAAAATCGGCGCGAAACCACACCAGGTGGCTCGGTGGCAATCACTTCTAAATTCGTCCCCGATCATACCAGGGAAGTAGTTCAATCGCCCCATCCGGCATGCGAATTGCCATATGAAAGTTGGATTCAGACGATTTTTACCATTGGGCATGAAAACCGGCGCGTGCGTGGTCAGACCCACCTACCCAAGATTGGGCTCAGGCGCCCCCGTGTTTTCGGGGTTTGTAATCCGCGTCTGACTATGGAGAAACGTTGTTATGAAGTTTTTACTGACAGGCTTGGTGGCGGTGGTCGCCGCGGCCGGCGTGCACAGTGACGCCCGCGCGGCGTTCACCGTCACGCTTTCGGTGGTGGGATTCACCACGCAGACCATCGTCGATAATGGGGCGGGGGACACCAACCCCCTACTCAACTTCATCGGGGCGCAAGGTGCCATCGACGGCTACAACTTCCAGCTCAACGCCAACGCCAACCCCCCCAACGGCGGTTTCGGGGGACAGTTTGTCGTCCAACAAAACGTTCTGATCACCGCCAACTCCACGACGGACTCCCCGCTCGTTATTGTCACCTCGGCCGATGGGTTCACCACCGGGGGTGCCCCGCCTGTCACTTTGGACGTGTTCAACGCGCTGGCGGAGTCCAACTTCGACCGCGGAGTTGCGACGGCCACGACCACAGTCACCCCACCCGGCGGTGCGGGCGGGACAACTCCGGTGGCGACGGTATTTGGGGGGAGCATTCCGGCCAGCTCCGACACCACTATGACAACGGTCACCACGAGCAACCCATTCGGGATTTCCAACCAGTTGACGATTAAAGGGCTGACGCGATTCGACACCGATCCTGCAAGCCCCCAGTTCAACGGCACTCTGACTTCGACGGCGCTTCGAGTGCAGGCGACTCCGGCCCCGGCCGGAATCGTCTTGGCTCTCACCGCGGTGCCGTTGTTCGGTCTGCTGCGCCGCCGTTGGGGAACCGGGCCTAAGTCGCCCCGGTGAACGCGCTGGTTCGGGATCACGGAGCCGTGAAGAGTCGGACGGCATCGGCCTCGCGGAAGGTGCCGTCCATCTTGACCCCGACTAAAATTGTCTAAGTGTGTCGGCTCTCAACATACCTCCCGGTCGAGTGGCACAAATCCGTTTTGCGTTGCCCCGAGATTTTTGTGCTGCTTGTTTTTTCCGACGAATACCTCGGGATTACGGAGACATCCCGAACTCGAAGCCGTTCGATGTGACCGGATGTCACACGCGAAGGATGAGAGGACTCAAATGTTTGTGTCACCTCGAAATCGGATCGGTTTTGAGACCCGGTACCACCCGAGTGTCGATCTCAGGCGACGCCTTGCCGAAGGACTTTCCGGTCTTTGCTGCCTCGCCGTATCCCCGTTCGTCATCTTGGGCTACTACACGGCAATCACCTGCCTGCGGATGAGTCGAGCAAGCGCCGAACGGTCGTGATCGCTACAGGGGGTGCGCTCCGCCCCACGCCCCAGGCTCACTTCGGCAGCCCCGGTGCGGCCACAAAGACTAGAGGGAAAGCTGCGTCTGAAACTTGGACAAGTCCCCCTGCCCGTCTCCAAGCAAAGTATGAAACGGAGGGACACGGCGAGCGTCAACCTGTTACGAGGGCATTCGGCCGACTGCAACCGGGGTAGGCCACCACAATGCGCGAAGTCGCTTGCAGGCGTCACCCCGGTTCAAACGGATGACGCTGCCCTAGAGGTGTACGAAATGGACGGCGATACACTCACGATCTGTCATGCCCTGGACGGTGAAAATCGCCCAACAAAGTTGGTGCCCACTGCGGAGAATCAGACGATGCTGATCGTGTACAAACGAGTGAAACAGTGACGGCGTCTTCCCGGGGACTTAGGGACTGGAGAATCGGGTGCGAGACTCGCTGCCTGCACTTTGCCCCCACTCACCCGACCAACCTCCGGTACAGCGCTTCGTAATCGGCGGAACTCCGATCCCACGACCAATCTTGGCGCATGGCGGTGAGCACCACTTGTTGGAAGTCCTTGGGACGCTCGCGATAGAGCAGCAACGCCCATTTCACGGTTTCGTAGAGCGCACTGGGCGTGTACTCGTTGAAACTAAAACCGGTGCCGGTGCCGTTGGCCAAGTTGGCTTCGTTCGCGTTAACGATGGTGTCGGCCAAGCCGCCGGTGGCACGCACCACGGGCGGGGTGCCGTACTTCAAACTGTAGAGCTGGTTCAACCCGCTCGGCTCGTACCGGCTCGGCATCAAGAACAAGTCTGACCCGGCCTCCACGAGGTGAGCGAGCTGCTCTTGGAAGCCGAGGTAGATGCCGACTTGTTGCGGGTGCTTGGCGTGGAAATTCTGGAGTTGATCGTGGAATTCGCGGTCGCCGTCGCCGAGGAAAATCAACTGGCAGCCGAGATCGAGGAAACCGGGGGCGGAGCTCAGAATCAGGTCGATTCCCTTTTGGCTCACCAGTCGCGCGACCAACCCCAGTACCGGCTTGGCCGGATCGACCGGCAAGCCGAATCGCTTTTGGAGTTCGGCTTTACTGGCGGGTTTGCGCTCGAAGACGTTGCTGGCGTCGTAACGCTTCGGCAGCAGTGGATCGAGGGATGGATTCCAGACGTCGTAATCGACGCCGTTGACGATGCCGCTGAGCTTCTCTTTGTTTTCGACGAGTAACCCCTCCATCCCGCAGCCGTACTCGGCGGTTTGGATTTCGCGGGCGTACGTCGGGCTGACGGTGTTGACCGCGTCGGCGAACACGACGCCCGCTTTCAAGAAGTTCAATTGGCCGTGGTATTCAAGCTGTTTCGGGTTGAACATCCAGCCCGGCAGGCCGGTCATCCGCATGACGTCGGCCCCGAACATCCCTTGGTAAGCAATGTTGTGAATCGTGAACAACGAACGGATGTTGGCGTACTTCGGGTTCGCCCGGAACTCAGATAGGTACGCGGGAACCAGTCCCGTTTGCCAGTCGTTGGCGTGGACGATATCGGGCTGGAAGCGGAGGGTCGGAATCACTTCCAAAGCGGCCCGGCTGAAGAAGGCGAACCGTTCGGCGTTGTCCGGGTAGTCGGACTTGTACCCGCCCGGCATCGTCTGCTGGTACAACCCCCGGCCGTGGTAGCCGTCGTCGCGGTCGAAGTATTCCGGCGCATCGACGAAGTAAATAGTCACTTCGGTTCCAGGCAGTTTGGACTGAAATAGCCGGCACGCCAATGTCCGCGAGCCGATAGGCACGTGCAGCACGTGGGCCGTCGCTTCCGGCGGATTCTTTCCGAAGCGCACCGCTCGGTAATACGGCATGACCACCACGACCTCGTGCCCGCGTTCGGCGAGCGCCCGAGGGAGGGAACCGGTGACGTCGGCCAGCCCGCCCGTTTTGGCGAAGCCGACGACTTCCGAAGCGACGACGAGAATACGCAGTGGTGCCACCAGTGCGGCTCCGGTTGTGAGTGCGGAATGGTAGAAGGGGAATCTTACCGAAGCTTCGAGCACTGGCATCGACCAACTTGATTGCCCGTTCCGCGTGGGTTCGTCCTACCTACAATCACCGCACCAGTATTCGTCGAGGTTTCCCCAGTGCCGACCGGCCCCCAGATCATTCTCACGCTCAAAGTTCTCGTCGTCGCTGTTTCGGTGCTGTTCGCTGCCGCCATTGTCGCGATTGCATTCGGACGGAAGAAACTGCACGGTCGGCTGAACACCGCGTTCTTCATTTTGACGATGACCACCGTCGTCGGCTTCGAACTGCTGCTGCGATTCTTCGTCGATGTCAGTGCGACGTTCAGCGAGGAGGCCCGGCAGGCCCTTCGGATTCATTTGTGCTTCGCCATACCCTCAGCCGTTCTCTTGCCCGTGATGATCTTATCGGGCGCGAGACATTGGAAGAAACTCCACGTGACCTGCGGGTTGTTGTTCACGTTGGTCTGGATCGGCACCTTCGTGACCGGGGTATTCTTCTTACCCCATGACGGATAATGTTTGCCAGTATGAAGACGCCGGATGAACCCGAACGCCCGATTGGTTGGAGTGAAGCCGTGGCGGCTGCTTCCAAGTTGTCGGGC
>JANXWE010000127.1 GCA_025351325.1 Fimbriiglobus sp. | reverse complement strand
ACTGCGTCGTGGAATGCTTTCCCCGGCATCTTGCAAGACCAGCTACTTTCGACGGAATAACAGTCATTGGACGCCGTCCGAGTTCAAAATCATGAAGTCTTACCGACCGCTGCTGTGGCTCGTGGGAGTGATCCTTTTCTGCGTAATCCTTTGGAGTTTGAATATGTCAAGTCATCCACGTGGAACTGCTATCCGTATTGGGCACCCGAAAGCGGGCCGTTTGGAACGAAGTGAAGCCGAGTGGAAGGCCGAACTGCCGGCGGACGCGTTCCGCGTCTCTCGGCAGAGCGGCACCGAACGGGCCTTCAGCGGCGCGAGTTGGGACACCAAAGACGCCGGAACTTACCGGTGCGTCTGCTGCGGGCAAACCTTGTTCGATTCCACCACCAAATTCGATTCGGGCACGGGTTGGCCGAGCTTTTGGGCACCGGCAGACGAAGACGCCGTGTCGTTATTCGGGGATCGCAGTCTGTTCGCGACCCGGGTCGAAGTGACTTGCAGCCGATGTGATGGTCACTTAGGGCACGTCTTCGAAGACGGCCCGAAGCCGACCGGCTTACGATATTGCATGAACTCGGCCGCGATGACGTTCGTCCCGGATACGGAAAGTGCAACCAAGTAATGGAGCACGGGCGCGCGTAAGATGACTTCTCAGAATCGGTATCTTTTAGGATCTCGGCGTGTCGCTGGAAAGTTTGCCCACCCTCATTTTTGGCCCAGGCTCCCCATGCAACGCTTCGTTTTCCCGATGTTGTTTTTTGGTCTCGTCGCGAGCACCGTTGTCGCGGCCGATTGGCCCCAATGGATGGGGCCGAACCGCAACGGCGAATGGGTCGAAGACGGTATTTGCGAATCCTTCCCGGAACAAGGCCCCAAGAAGCTTTGGAGCGTCCCGATTCGCGGTGGGTACTCTGGTCCAGCCGTCGCTGGTGGGCGGGTATTTGTCATGGACTTTGTCCCGGAACAGGCACTCACCGATAACAACCCCAACAAGCGCCACGATATTCGAGGTGTGGAACGTGTCCTGAGCCTTGATGAGAAAACGGGTAAGCAGCTTTGGAAGCACGAGTACCCATGCACGTATTCGCTAAGCTTCCCATGCGGCCCGCGTTGCACACCCACTATCGATGGCACTCGCGTGTACACGGTCGGTGCGATGGGGCAGTTGTTCTGCTTCGATGTGAAAACGGGCCAGGTGATTTGGTCTAAAGATTTCGTCAAAGATTACGCTGCACCTCTGCCGATGTGGGGGTTCTGTGGGCACCCCCTGGTTCACAAGAATCTTTTGATTTGCTTGGTCGGTGGGAATGGCAGTTTGGCCGTCGCGTTTGATACCGCGACGGGCAAAGAAGTTTGGAAAAGCTTGAGCGCGAAAGATTCAGGATACTGCCCACCGTCTCTGATTCGAGTCGGCAATGAACAGCAGTTGGTGATTCGCTGCCCGCATGCAATCCACGCGATTAAACCGATGACGGGCGAAAAGATTTGGCACGTCAAACTCGAACCGAAGTACGGCTTGTCGATCAACGCCCCGCAACAACACAAAGAGTTCCTCTTTGCCGGCGGTGTCGGCGGACACGCCGTGATGCTCAAGCTCCCCGAGGGTAGCGACGAAGCCCCGATCGAAGTTTGGCGTGGAAGCAAGGATACCGGTTTGTACCCATCGAACGCGACCCCGCTCATTTCCGATGGCACGCTGTACGGTTGCGACAGCATGACCGGCGCATTTATGGCCGTGGAACTGGCCACGGGCAAACGCCTTTGGGAATCCCAAGAGCCAACCACGGGCAAACCCGAAGGACTGATGCACGGAACAGCGTTCGCGGTACAAAACGGGGATCGTTATTTTCTGTTCAACGAGACCGGCCACTTAATCTTGGCGAAATTGACTCCAGAAAAATACACCGAAATCTCGCGAGCCAAGCTGATCGAACCGACCGGCGAAGCCTTTGGCCGCAAGGTCGTCTGGTCTCACCCGGCGTTTGCCGACAAGAAGATTTTCGTGCGAAACGATCAGGAAATCGCCGCTTTCGACCTGGCGAAGTAAAACACACTTGTGTTTCCGCTTCACCAGGAGTTCACCATGTTCGTTCGAACCCTCGCTGCCCTCGCCTTGGCGACGCTACTTTGCACATCCAGCGTGGCCGCGGAAGACCATCCCGTCGTCAAGCAGATGAAAGAAAAGCTCAAGCATCCGGACAAACCGTTCACGATGCTCGTGACGCTGCAAATCAAAGACGGCAAAGAGAAGGCGTTTGAAGACGCATTCCTGGAAGCACAAAAAGGCACGAAGAAAGAAAAGGGCTGCATCGCCTACGAGATCAACCGGGACACCGATCACCCCGAAGTCTTCGTGCTGATTGAAAAGTGGAAGAACATCGACGGTCTGGTCGACCATTTGGCTCAGGATCATACCTCCAAGCTGCTAAAGCTCTTCGGCGACATGGTCGAGAAGTCATCGATCAAAGTCTACACAGTACCGGGCGAGTGATCGCAATGCGGAGTGTGGAATACCGCACTCCGCGCTTCACAGATTTCCTTCATCCATCAGAAAGCGACAATCATGTCACGGCGGTTCGTGGAACAGTTTCGAGATGGGGATTCCTTCGACGAAGTTTACCTCATCACCGATAAGCAATTGCGCTCGAATCGCAACGGCAACCCTTACATTCAGGTCGAACTCCGGGATCGCACCGGCGGCATTCAGGCCCGCCTCTGGAACGCTGGCGAAGGATTGTTCAAAACTTTCGACAACGGCGACTTCGCCCAGGTCGAAGGCAAGGTGCAGCTCTTTCAAGGGGCCTTGCAGGTGATCTTGAACACTATCGAGCGACTCGATGCGGGGAAGGTCGAGACGCGGGATTTCCTGCCGCAGACCGAGCACGAGATCCCCAAACTGTTCGAGCGACTTCGGGCGTTCTTGCTAAAAATGAACGCCCCGGCCTTGCGGGCGTTGGCCGAATGTTTCCTCATGGACGATGCCTTCGTTCGTGGCTTCACCACCTGCCCGGCCGGGGTGAAACTGCACCACGCCTACGTTGGTGGATTGCTCGAACACACCGTGACGATGATGGACATCGCCGAGCGACTATTGCCGTTCTACCCGGGCACCGACCGCGACCTCGTGATCATGGGACTCTTCCTGCACGACGCCGGCAAGGTGCGCGAACTGACCTACACACGGGCCTTTGGCTACACCGATGAAGGCCAGCTCATCGGGCACATCTCCCTCGGCTACGAAATGCTCGTCGAAAAGGCCGCCAAGGTGCCCGAGTTGCTCGGAGAAGCGTTCCCCCGCGATTTGATGATGCGTCTCAAGCACATGATCCTCAGTCACCACGGGACGCTGGAATACGGTAGCCCGAAGGTGCCGATGACCCCCGAAGCGATGCTGCTCCACAGCATCGACAGTCTCGACACCCGCCAGCACATGGTGCTGCGCGACATCCGCGAAGATCGCAACAATGCGACTGCGTGGACGCCGTACAATCCCACGCTCCAGCGCCGCTTTTACAAGGGCGGGGCCAACGGCGACTTGTACAGCGGGGGTGGCGAAGCCTACGATTGATCGATACTCCGCTGTGGAGTCGACGGAGCCCCCAAGAAGTCACCATGCCCGATATTTCCGCACGCATTCTCGAAGCCCTCGGCCGGTCGAGCTACAGCCCGATCAAGCCGAAGGTGCTGGCCAAGCGGCTCACCGTGCCCGAGCAAGACTACCCGGCGTTTCGCCAAGCGTTGCGGGTGCTCATCCACGAGGGCGGCATCCGAGTCGGCCCTGGTTCGACGCTAATTGCTGAAGATCCACGCGGAATCGTCTTCGGCACGTACAAGCGGACAAATACCGGGCCGGGCTATGTTCGGCTCGACGGCAAACCGGGCGAGCCGATGCTGGCCGATGTAGCCATCCGCGAGGGGCGCGAACTCGATGCGGCGTCGGGTGATCGCGTTCAAGTGAAACTGCTCCGACCCGCCGGCCGGATGGCCAACGCCAGCGGCGAGATCGTGCGGGTACTCGAACGGGCTACTCGCACCTTCGTGGGTACCTATTTCGAGCGCGACGGCGAAGGGTACGTCAAAGTCGATGGGATCGTGTTCGCCCATTCCATTTCCGTGGGTGACCCCGGTGCCAAGGGTGCCCGTTCCCAAGACAAAGTCCAAATTGACCTGTTGAGTTTCCCCACGGCGGAAGATCGCGGCGAAGGCGTCATCACCGAAGTGTTCGGGCCACTGAGCCAGCCCGGTGTCGATCTCATCACGGTGATTCGAGCGTTCGGTTTACCCGAAGCCTTCCCGGAGGCGGCGCTGAATGAAGCCCGTGCCCAGGCCGACACGTTCACCGAAACTTTGGACGGCCGCGAGGACTTCACCGGCGATCTGGTGATCACCATCGACCCGGTGGACGCCCGCGACTTCGACGACGCCGTGAGCGTGGAACTCGACGCGAAATCGGGGCACACGGTCCTGACGGTTCACATTGCCGATGTGGCCCACTTCGTGACCGCGGGTGGGCCGTTGGATGTGGAAGCGCGCAAACGGGCCACCAGTGTCTACCTGCCGCAGAAGGTCATCCCGATGTTCCCGGAGGTGATCTCCAACGGCTTGGCCAGCCTGCAGCAGGGGAAGTTGCGCTACGTCAAAACCGTGCAGATTGAATTCGACGCCAAGGGCCAGAAGGCCCACGTCCGTTTCGCCAATGGGGCCATCCGGGCACGCCGGCGCTTCAGCTACGAAGAAGTCTCGGCCATTCTCAAAGGGGACGGTGAACTCCCGGCACCAGACATCATCGCCATGCTGAATCGCTTGCGCGAATTGGCATTGCGGCTCAAAGCCAAACGTCAAGCCCGTGGCAGCCTCGAATTGAGTATGCCCGAAGCGGTGCTCGACTACGACGCCGACGGCCGCATGAGCGGGGCCCATTTCGCGGTTCACGACATCAGCCATCAGATGATCGAAGAGTGCATGCTCGCGGCCAACGAAGCGGTGGCGGAGCACTTCTCACGGTTGCAAATTCCGTTTCTGCGACGAGTTCACCCGGCACCAAACCCAGAAAAACTGCAAGAGTTCGCTACTTTCGCCGGCTTCCTCGGCTACCCCATGGCGCGCTCGCAAGATCGCTTCGAGCTTCAACGTGTACTGTTGGAAAGTGCCGACAAACCGGAGCGGGCCGCGATCCACTTCTCGCTGCTGCGGAGCTTGAAGCAGGCCAAGTATTCCCCGGAGCAGGATCAGCACTACGCCCTGGCGAGCCTCTTTTACTGCCACTTCACGTCGCCGATCCGGCGCTACCCGGACTTGCAAGTCCACCGCTTGCTCGACAAGTGGATCCGCACGGGTCGGGCGTCCGCCGACGAAAAAGAACTGGTGATCCTCGGCGACCACTGCTCGAAAATGGAGCGCCGGGCCGAGACCGCCGAGCGTGAACTCGTGAAGTTGAAGTTGCTCCAGCACCTCAGTACCCGCATCGGTACGAAGCTCACCGCCGTCATCACCGGTGTCGCCGAGTACGGTTTCTTCGCCCAGGCCGAGGAGTTTCCCGCCGAGGGATTGATCCACGTGTCGTCGATGCACGACGACCACTACACCTACGACGAAGCCTCGCGGAGTCTCTTCGGCGGCCGCACCAAGCAGCGTTACCGGTTGGGGGATCGCGTCATCGTGGAAGTGGCCCGCGTTGAACTGCAAAAGCGAATGCTCGACCTGCGCGTTGTCGGCAAACCGCCCGAGGCCGAGCGCCCCGTGGAAAAGCGGAAACCGATTCGAAAGAAAATTGAGCCGGTGTCGGAGAAGAAGAATAAGAAAAAGCGGAAGTGACCGCGCGGGGTTACTGCCACACGAGCCGGAGCTCGAACCCCATCATTTCCACCCGCGCCTCGATCTCGTTCCGCATCGAATCGAGTTGATTCCCACGCAAGTTCAACACATCCAACTTAGCCAAGTGCGGGCACGCAAAAAGTTCCTCCACCAAGAAATTCACCGCGAGCAACCGCACTTCGCACAGGGGCGTGAGGTTGAATAGTCTCGCTCCTAAGCTGATGAAACTGCGGCCGGTGAGAGACATCGCTTCGACGAATCCCCGGCGGTAGACGAGGTCGCGGGCACCCCAAGGGGCAAACGCTTCGGCCCAGCGTAAGCCGTGTTCGGCAAGCAACCGTTCCGCCGGGTCGCCGTTCAATTGCAGTCGGATGAACTCGGCCCGTGCCGGATCGGTAGCGAGAATGAACTCGGCGTAAGCCGACCGCGCGGCATCGTCCTCGGGTCGGTCCAGCACAGCACGCAGAAGTGGGTGGGTGTCGAACGCAATAGCAGGTGGGTACGACGGTGTGAGCACCTCGGCGGCCGTCGGGGCGTAGGCGCTCGGATGCCGAGCCATGCGGCGGAAGTCGCAGTCGGTCGGGTTCGGTTTCAACCGGGGTGCCCGCAACGGACGGATCCAACGGAGGCTCATACACTGCTCGAAAAGGAGAACGACGTGATTAGCCTATACGATCAAATTCAAGAAGCGACCGCGGCGATCCGGCTCCGCTGGGACGGCAAGCCCATCGTGGGGATCATCCTCGGCACCGGCCTCGGCCACTTCGCCGACGAGATTTCGGATCGTACCGAAATCCGCTACGAAGAGATTCCGCACTTCCCGCGTTCGACCGCCCCGAGTCACAAAGGGCAGTTCGTCTGCGGCACACTCGGTGGCAAAACTGTCGTGGCGATGGAAGGCCGCTTTCATGCCTACGAAGGTTACACGATGCAGCAGATCACCTTCCCCGTTCGCGTACTGAAGGCACTCGGGTGCGAGGTGTTGATTGCGACGAACGCCTGCGGCGGGATGAATCCGCAGTACTCCCGCGGCGATATTATGCTCATCGAAGACCACATCAATTTGTTGGGCGACAACCCGTTGATCGGCCCGAACGACGACCGCCTGGGGGAACGCTTTCCCGACATGTGCTTCGCCTACGACCGCACATTATTAGCGTTGGGTCGGCAAATTGCGTTGGAGCAAAAGATTGCCGTGCAACAGGGGGTGTACATCGCGGTGACGGGGCCGAATCTCGAGACGCGGGCCGAGTACCGCTTCCTGCAAACCATCGGCGCGGATGTCGTCGGGATGTCGACCGTGCCCGAGGTGATCGTCGGTGTGCATTCCAAAATGCGGAACTTCGGCCTCTCGGTGGTCACCGATCTCTGCCAGCCGGACGCCTTGCAACCGGTGAGCCTGCCCGAGATTCTCGAAGTCGCCGGGGAGGCGGAACCGCGATTGCGGGCACTAGTTCGAGAGTTAGTCACGCGGATTTAGGTTAACGGGCTTACGACTCTGTTCCTGCTGCAAACTGAGATCAAAAATAAACGTGGCGAATGGCGGGATCGACGCCAGCCCGGCAATCAAGACTCGGCCAATGCCCCATTTTTGAACGATCCACGCATTCAGCACCGCTACGATGTAGACCGTCCAGAGGATGCCATGGGCGGTACCTATGGCCGTGACCACCGGTGTGCCCGATTGGAGATCGATGAGGTATTTCCAGGGCATCGCCACGCAGAAGAGCAACAACGCGGAAATCCCTTCGATGAAACCAATCAGCCGCAATCGGGCCAGAGCCGTCCTGAAATTCAAAGCGAATCCTCCCGGAGCGCGACCGCAATCGCCCCGAATAAGTCGTCCAGTTGTCGATCCAAGATCGTTCGCAAATCGAACAGCAGTTGCCCCGCGTGGACGCGAGCCATTACCGCTGGCATGCCGGAACGCAACCGCGTGGCGAACTGTTCTTCCGTGTGACAATTCGCTGTCAATGCCAGTACCACCGTTGGCACCGCGATGTCCGGGAGTGAGCCACCACCGACGTACGACACGTCGTCACGCACTTCCAATAACCGAATACCCGGAACGGCTTTCAACCGTTCCGCGAACGTTTCGATTCGACTTCGAAGCGTGGCCAACGGCATCGTCAGCATGGCCAGTGTGGGGATCGTTTCACAAACGCGATCGGCATTCCGGTGCAATCGCAAGGTCGCTTCGAGAGCGGCGAGGGTCATCTTGTCGCAGCGGAAGGCTCGCATCAACGGATCACGTTCAATTCGGGCAATGAGTTCTGCCTTCCCCGCGACGATCCCCGCTTGAGGGCCACCGAGCAGCTTGTCGCCACTGAATAGAACCAAATCGGCGCCGGCAGCGATTCCGTGGGCAATCGGTGGTTCGTCGGGGAGTCCGTGCACCGACAAATCGAACGCGGCCCCGCTCCCTGCGTCGTCGACAACCGGGATTCCATGTTTTTTTCCGAGTGCCGCGAGGGCTTCAATCCCGACGCTTTCGGTGAAGCCACGCACGCGGAAATTGCTCGTGTGGATGCACATGAGCAAGCCCGTGTTCGGCCCGATAGCCCCTTCGTAGTCGATCAACCGGGTGATGTTCGTGGTACCAACTTCGCGGAGAATCGCTCCACTCGTGGCCATGATATCTGGGATGCGGAAGTTGCCACCAATTTCGATGAGCTGCCCGCGCGAAACGATCACTTCCTTCCCGGCTGCCAATGCCCGCAACACGATCACCGTCGCGGCGGCGCAGTTGTTCACGACGGTCGCCGCCTCGGCCCCCGTGAGATCGGTCACCCCCGCTCGGATCGGATCTTGCCGGCTCGAACGCTTGCCGGAACCTAAGTCGAGTTCGAGATTCAGATAGCCCCGTGCTGCTTCGTAGGCGGCCCGCGCTGCGATTTCCGCCATCGGAGATCGGCCGAGGTTCGTGTGCAGCACGATCCCTGTAGCATTCAACACCGTCCGCAAGATCGGCGCTTCAGTATCGTGCAATTTGCGAACGACCGCGGCCGCGACTGCATCCAGATCGGCACCGGCTTGACCCGATTTCAACCGGCTCCGTACAGCTTCGAGTTCAGCACGAACAGCGTTCGTCATCACCCCGGATGAAAAACGGGATCGCAGCTCCACGAGTGCGGAGTGCTCGAGCACTTTGCTGACAGCCGGGAGTTGACGGAATTCGGACATGATCCATTACTACGATCGTGTGAGTGGGACGAATCGACGCAGGAACGTCACCGATGATTTCACATCTACTAGGCGATCCTCACCACTCGTCCGTTCGATGGTTAAGAAGCCTCGGTATTCCAGCGATTCCAACGTTGCCACGACGCTGAGCCAATCGAGATCACCAGCCCCCACGGGCACTTCCACCGGCCCGGCACTGGCACTCGTGCGCTGGGCATCGCGGGCGTGCACATGCTTCACCAGATCACCGAGTGCCGTCAAGCTGGCCATCGGATCGTAACCGTTCATCAAATAGTTCGCTGGGTCGAAGTTCGCCCCGAGCGTGCCACTCTTGAAGCTGTCCAAATACGTCCGCAACGATGTGCCCGAATCCAGACCGCCATCGAGTCCGAGCCAGGTACCCATCCGGTCGCCGCGTTGCGAAAGAGCCGTCAGTGTTTCGCGCAGGGTGGCACTTTTTGGCGGCGGCCCCGTGAAAAATAGATGTGGCTTCGGTTCGTCTTCGACCTCCGCTTCCGCAACCACTTCCACTGGGATCTTCGGCATCGGCACGATGAGCTTCTTCGCACCCAAATCGTAAGCCAGCTGCATTGCTTTGGTGACGTGGTCGAGCCGCTGCTCTTGGAACTCGAAACTATCTAACCCCTTTTTCAAAGGGCAGTGCAGTGCCGTGAGTTCGAGGTTGTGCCCGCGCAACTGGGTTCGGAAGTCGCGCCGGGCCGTATCGCCCAAGTTTTCGGGCGCGAGTAACCCCACGGCATCGAGTTGCACACCCTGCACGCTCAACTTGGTCGCTTCAAAAAGGGCCGACCGCAGCGGCAACCCGAGCGATTCGAGAACAATACCGACTTTGAGATGGAGCTGGTTCATTGTTTTGTTTTATGTTTGCAACGGATTGGCAGCCAAGAATTGGCCCGGTTCACAATTCCTAACGCGAGCGCAGACTTTCCGTTGAACGATCGCCGCGATCCGTGGTACACTATCATTCTGCTAGTAAGACCCGCCTCGGCGGTTCCTCTCCCGACTTGAGGTCAAGTTTATGCGTTGGCTGCTTTCCAGCTTGTTGTTGACACTCACAGCCCCGGTGTTCGCCGCAGACGCCAAGGTCAGCTTTTACAAAGACGTCCGCCCGATTTTGCAGCAGAATTGCCAAGGGTGCCATCAACCTGCCAAAGCGCAGGGTGGCTACGTGATGACCGAATTCGCGGCCCTGTTCAAAGCGGGCGACAGTGGCAAGTTCGGCATAGTCCCCGGCAAGCCCGAAGTTAGCTACCTGCTGGCCGAGATTCACGTCAGCAAAGACGGCAAATCGGAGATGCCGAAGAACGGCACGCCGTTGCCGACACCGCAGTACTTGACCATCGAAAATTGGGTGAAACAAGGGGCGCTCGACGACACCCCGGCGTCGGCACTGACCAAAGAAATCGATGCCGAACACCCGCCGGTTTACATGGCACCGTCGGTGATCACGTCGTTGGCGTTCGACCCCAAAGGGAAGATGCTCGCGGTGACGGGTTATCACGAAGTGCTGCTCTACAGCGTCGACGATCTCAAGCTGCAAGCGCGGCTCGTCGGCCTGAGCGAACGGGTGCAGTCGGTCGCGTTCTCCCCCGATGGCAAACTGTTGGCGGTCGCGGGTGGCAACCCCGGTCGCTTCGGCGAAGTTCAAATTTGGGACGTCGAGAAACGCAAGTTGAAAATCTCGGCTCCCGTCACGTTCGACACACTCTTCGGACTGACGTGGAACCCGGAAGGAACGCTGGTCGCGTTCGGCTGCTCGGACAACACCGTACGGGCCATCGATCCCAAGACGGGCAAACAGGTGCTCCAGATGGGCACCCATTCCGACTGGGTGCTCGGCACCGCGTTCAGCCAAGATGGGTTGAACCTGGCCAGCGTCGGCCGAGATATGTCGATGAAGTTGACGGAAGTGAGCACGCAACGGTTCGTGGACAACGTCACCAGCATCACACCCGGTGGACTCAAAGGAGGACTGATGGCCCTCGACCGCCGGCCGTTGAAGACGAAGACGATGGCCAAAGTGCCCGCCGATACCCCGACTATCGGCAACCGAGTCTACGATGAACTGCTCGTGGCCGGTTCCGACGGCGTGCCGCGCCTGTATAAAATGCACCGTGAAGTGAAGCGCGAAATCGGCGACGATTCGAACAAGATCAAGCAGTTCGAAGGGATGCTCGGCCGAGTCTCCGCCGTCCGATTCGACGCCGACGGCAATCGGTTCGCCGCCGCGAGCGGACTCGACGGCAAGGGTGAGGTGGCGGTTTACGATGTGGCCACCGGGAAGAAGTCCGCCAAGTGCGACGCAATCACTGGCCCAGCTTTCGCCGTGGCGTGGGCACCCGATGGAAAGATGCTCGCCTCCGGGGGCTTCGATGGCAAAGTCTGGTTCCATGATCCCGCGACCGGGAAGCTGCTGAAAGAATTTGCAGTTCTGCCGAAGTAGAAAATTAAGAATTTTCCACCACAGAGTCACAGAGACAAATCCAGAGCAGAGGATGAAAAGGTTCCGATCTATTACTCTTCCTGACTCGGTGCACTCTGTGACTCTGTGGTTAAACGCTTTCCGAGTATTCCCTATGCGATTCTTCCTAGTCGTCGGTTTGATCCTGTTCGCGGTGCCGGTGTTTGGCGCGGAGCCACCACCTACCGGCGAGTCGCTGCCGCCGGGGGCCAAGGTCAAGTCGCTGGTTGTTCAGCCGACCACGATCCACTTCACCACGACGTTTGCTTCGACGCAGTTGATAGTTACGGCAACACTGGAATCAGGCGAAACGGTCGACGTGACCCGCTTGGCCAAGTTCGACGCTTCCGATTCGGTGAAGCTGAGCGCCACGGGTCTGGCTCGTCCGGGCAAGGCGGGTAGCGGCACGATCACCGTTTCCCTGGCCGGTCAAAGTGCCAAAATCGCAGTGACCGTTCCTGCGGCGATGGACAAGCCGATCAGCTTCGTCACCGATGTTCAGCCCGTGCTTGCCAAACTCGGTTGCAATCAGGGAACCTGCCACGGGGCGGCCCAAGGCAAGAGCGGATTCAAACTCTCGCTGCGGGGGTACGATCCGATCCTCGATCACCGTGCCCTCACCGACGATCTCGAAGGGCGCCGATTCAACCGCACGGCCCCGGATCGCAGCCTGATGTTGTTGAAGCCCGCCGGAGCCATCGCCCATACCGGCGGTATCGTCTGGACGCCCAACGACCCCAATTACGAACTCGTGAAGAAGTGGATCGCCGACGGGGTGAAGCTCGATTTGACCGCGCCGCGGGTCACCTCGCTCGAAGTGATTCCCGCAGCGGTGACGGTGCCGATCATCGGGATGAAGCAGCAGTTCGCAGTGATCGCCACCTACACCGATGGCCGCAAACGCGATGTGACCGCCGAAGCCTTCCTCGACAGCAGCAACACCGAAGTGGCGACGGTCGATAAAGCATCACTCATCACCACGGTGCGGCGGGGTGAAGCCACCATGCTGGCCCGTTACGAAGGGGCGTATGCCGCCGCCGCCGTGGTCGTCATGGGGGATCGCGGTAGATATCAGTGGAAACCACGCCCGGTGAACAACTTCATCGATGCGCTGGTTGACACGAAACTGCAACGGTTGAAAATTCAGGCGAGCGATTTCTGCACCGACGAGGAATTCCTCCGCCGCGTGTCGCTCGATCTCACTGGATTGCCACCGACTTCTGAAACGATTCGCAAGTTCATCGCCGACATGACGCCGATGCAGAAGAAGCGTGACGCCTTAATCAACAGCCTCGTCGGCAGTGAGGCCTACATCGATCATTGGACGAACAAATGGGGCGATATGCTCCAGATCAACCGCAAATTCCTCGGCGACGGCGGGGCGACCGCACTCCGGACGTGGACGCGGGCCGCCATTGCCAAGAATGTACCGTACGACCAGTTCGCTTACGGCATCCTCGCGGCGAAAGGATCGAACCTCGACAACCCACCAGCCGCTTACTACAAGACGCTGCGCACCCCAGATGCGGTGATGGAGAATACGACGCAGTTGTTCCTCGCCATCCGCTTCAACTGCAACAAGTGCCACGACCACCCGTTCGAGAAATGGACCCAAGACCAGTACTACGAAACGAGCGCGTATTTCGCGCAGGTCGGCCGCACCGAAGATCCGAAGTTCAAAGGTCAGAAGATCGGCGGCAGCGCCGTGGAAGGCTCCGTGCCACTCGTGGAAATCATCTCCGACGGCACGACGGGGGAGATGAAGCACGACCGCACCGGGGCGAACGCACCCCCGAAATTCCCGTTCGCGGTTCCCGGCTTCAACGCCGACGCCAAGGCCGCCCGCCGCGAACAGATCGCCCGTTGGATCACCGCGAAGGACAATCCCTATTTCGCCAAGAGCTACGTCAACCGCATCTGGAGCTATCTCACCGGCGTCGGCATCATCGAGCCGGTGGACGACATCCGGGCGGGGAACCCGGCCACCAATCCGGAATTGCTCGACCGTTTGACTGCCGAGTTCGTCGCCGGTGGTTACGACACCCAGAAGCTCATGAAGACCATCGCGAAGTCGCGGACTTATCAACTGTCGATTGCCACGAATCAGTGGAACAAAGACGACGACATGAATTACAGCCACGCCACGCCCCGGCGACTTCCGGCGGAAGTACTCTTCGATGCGATCCACGCGGCCACAGGGGCCAAGACGCGTTTGCCCGGTCTGCCGGTGGGGGCACGGGCGGCACAACTGCTCGATGGTAACGTCGATCTTCCCGGCGGATTCCTTGACCTCTTGGGCAAGCCAGTTCGTGAGTCGGCTTGCGAATGCGAACGCTCGAACACCATGATGCTCGGGCCAGTGCTGGCCATGGTCAATGGCCCCATCGTTGGCGACGCAATCAAAGACCCGAGTAACCACATCGTCACCTTCACCGAGAAGACCAAGGAAGATACGAAAGTGATCGAAGAAATTTACCTGTCGGTACTCAACCGCCGGCCGACTGCCAAGGAACTCGAAATTGGCGTCAAAGCCTTGACCGGTTCCAAGGACGATCACGCGGCGTTGACGAAGGACTTCACGAAGCGCAAGGCCGCATTCGACGCCTACGCCGCCACCGTGCCCTCGAAACTACCCGCCTATGAGAAAAGCCTCCTCGAACTCAAACCGACCGCGTGGACGACCTTCACTCCGGCAAAAATGGAATCGAAAGCCGGCGTGACTTTGGCCGCCGCTGATGTGAAAACCGGGAGTACGTTGACCGTGCAAAAGGATGGTTCCATCCTCGTGACCGGGCGGGCGGAGGCGTTCGACTTGCAGACGCTGACAGCCGAATTGAAACTCGATGCGGCAATCACCGGCATCCGGTTGGAGGTGCTCGCCGACGATTCGCTCCCAGCTCGAGGGCCGGGGCGGGCACTCAACGGGAACTTCGTCCTAAACGAGTTCACCGTGACCGCCATGTTACCCACTGCTGCACAAAAACCGGTGCCCGTGAAGCTCGTTCATCCCGAGGCGACATTCGGTCAGGATACGTTTCCGGTGGCCAACGCCATTGACGGCAACGTGGCCACGGGTTGGGCCATCGCCCCGCAATTCGGGTCGAGTCAGACGGCGATTTTCAGTTTCGAGAAGCCGGTGAACGCCAAGCTCGGTGTCACACTCGCGGTGAGCCTCGATCAACGCTTTGGCACCGCCCACAACATCGGTAAGTTCCGGCTGTCGTACACAGCGGACAAAAAACCGAGATTGGCGTCGCCCGTTCCCGCCGATTTGCTCAAAATCGTTGAAACCGAATCTGGCAAACGGACACCCGAGCAAGTCGCCAAACTGACGCAAGCGTATCTGGCGACGGACGCCGAGTACCAGCGGTTACAACGCGATGTGCCCGCCGCACCGCCGGTGGATGCCCGGGTTTTGGGGGCGCAGGATTTGACCTGGGCACTCATCAACACCCCAAGTTTCTTGTTCAACCGGTGATTCGTTTCCCTCGAAGGATGCCCATATGTCCTCCAGAATCCGGACCGTGTACCCTGAATCGGATGGATTGCCGATGGCAGAGAACACGGTGCAGTTCGATTGGATTTCTCTGCTCAAGTGGAACATCGACGTGCTCTTCCGAGATCGCGTCGATGTCTTCGTGGCCGGGGACAACTTCATCTATCCCATCGAAGGAAACAACAAAATCCGGTTGGCCCCGGATGTGTACATCGCGTTCGGACGGCCGAAGGGGCAACGGGGCAGCTACCGAGTTTGGGACGAAGGGAACATCTTCCCGCAAGTGATCTTCGAGGTGCTCTCGCCGTCGAATCGCTCCGGCGAGATGCACAAGAAACAAGAGTTCTACGAACAGCACGGAGTCGAGGAATACTACGTTTTGGAACCCGATGGTGAAATGTACCTCGAAGGTTGGCGCCGTGTCGGTGAGAAGCTCGAGTTGATTTCTGACGACGACATGGTTGACTTCGTCAGTCCCCTGCTCGGGGTTCGCTTCGTGACCCGCGATCAGATCGTGGAAGTGTCCGGCCCGGACGGCAAACTCTGGGACACGCCGCTCGGCATGATCGTCGAAGCCAACGGTTTGGTCGAAAAAGCGGAAGGGCGTGCCCACGAAGCGGAAGAGGCGGCACAAGGGGCCATCGACCGGGCCGAGGAGGCCGAAGCCAAAGCGGATCAAGCGGAAGCCAAAGCGGATCAAGCGGAAGCCAAAGCTCGACGACTCGCCGAGAAACTGCGCGAGTTGGGCCTCGATCCCGATTCACTTTAACGCCCCCGCCTACAATCGTGGCATGACTTCACCGCACCCGACTCTCGAAGATCTACGCACTGCCCAGTATCGCTTCGACACCGAAGCGATGGCCGGTATGCTGCACACTCCGCGTTACCGGCTTCGCTACTTCGATTGGGGACAGGGGCAACCGGTGATCTTCGTCCACGGGATGATCGACACCACGCGGTCGTTCTGCATGCAGATGCAGGGGATGGTGGAAGCCGGATTCCGTTGCATCGGTTACGAACTTGCCAATGGCACTGATGACGGGGCCAAACTCGGCGTCTATGAGCATCCGCACTTCGCCGAAGACTTAATCGCCCTGCTCGACCACCTCAAATTACCGACGGTCGACATTCAAGGTTCGTCGTTCGGTTCCACGATCACGCTGTCGGCACTGGCCCGTTTTCCGACTCGATTCCATCGCGTTGTCCTCCAAGGCGGCTTCGCCCGGCGACCGCTCATCCGGATCGAGCGCGGCTTAGCCCGGCTGGGGCGTTACTGGCCCTGGCGGATGAACCAACTGCCGATTCGCCCCACCGCCATGCGAAAGCTCGAAGGCGGTCAGTTCGTCGGCTGTCCGCCGGAAATCTTCGAGTTCCTCTTGGAATGCAGCGGCACGAACCCAATCCGTGCGGCATGCCGGCGGGCACTCATTCTCGACAAGACCGACCTCCGGCCACTGCTACCGGGAATCCGGCACCCCATCTTGATGATCGGCGGCGATCGCGATGGACTCGTGCCACGCAGTGCGGAAGCCGAAGTCGAAACCGGAGCTCCGAACGTCAAACGGATCGAGTTCACGCCGTGTGGTCATTACCCGCAGTACACCATGCCCGCCCCGATGACGGCGGCGATGGTGCCGTTCTTCCGGAGCGAGTAGTTCCGCTGGCCCTCCTTGACAGTCGGGCGGATCGCCCCTAAATTGTGTATTCGAATTCATCAGTGTTCGTGTCGTACTTGAGGCAGTCATGGCAGTACCGAAGAGACGGACGTCGAAATCTCGTCAGGGGCACCGGCGGAGCCACCACCACATCACCCCGAAGGGCATCCAATACTGCCCGCGTTGCCAAGACCCGACGTTGCCGCACCGCGTTTGCAACAACTGTGGCTTCTACCAGGGTCGTGACGCCATCGTGATGGCCGACGCCGCAGAAGGGAAGTAGAGGCGATGCGGATTGCGCTCGACGCGATGGGCGGCGACCATGGGGTGCGGCCGAACGTGGTCGGCGCCCTCAAGGCCATTGCCTGCGTCCCGGATCTCACGGTCGTGCTCGTCGGCGATTCCGCGCAAATCGAGTCGCATCTCTCAACCGGCGCTTACCCGACTGATCGGATCGAGATCGTGGCCAGTGCCGGCGTGGTCGGGATGAACGAGAAGCCGGTCGAAGCCCTCCGCAAGAAGCCGGACAACTCCATTTCCCGCTGCTGGCAACTCACCGCAACTAAGAAAACCGACGGCTTGGTCAGCGCCGGCAACACGGGTGCCGTGGTGGGCGCCGGACTGTTCGCCCGCCGGTTTTTGAAGGGTGTCCGCCGGCCTGGAATCGGCGCACTCATGCCGACGGAAAAAGGCCATTGCGTGGTATTGGACGTCGGTGCCAACATCTTTCCCAAGTCGTCGCACTTGCTGCAATACGGCGTGATGGGCAGCGTGCTGGCCAAGCACCGCCTCGGCATCGCGGAGCCAAAAATCGGCCTGATGAATGTGGGCGAGGAAGAGGGCAAAGGCCACGAACTCGTTCAAAAGACGTACGCACTTTTTCGGAACAGCCCCTTCGCGGATCGCTTCGTCGGTAACGTCGAAGGACGCGACGTTCACAAGGGTTTGGTCGATGTCATCATCACCGACGGCTTCGTCGGCAACGTGTTGCTCAAGCACGCCGAGGGCGTCTTCGAATTCATCATGCAGATGGTGGCGACCGACGTCGTCGGAGTCCTCTCCGCCGAAAAAGCCCTCGCGGCCCAAGCCGTGCAAAAGCTCGCAGACAAATTTCATTACAGCACCGCCGGTGGCGCCCCACTGTTGGGCGTCGATGGTGTCTGCATTATTTGCCACGGTTCGAGTGACGAACGGGCGATTGCCAATGCCCTCGCGGTGGCGGCCCAAGATGTCCGTGTCCAATTGAACGACCGCATCGTCGAAGAGTTGGCCAAGCTCCCCGCATTCGGCGACGAAGACTAAATCCGGAACCGACCATGACCGCTTTCCTCTTCCCGGGCCAAGGTACTCAATTCGTCGGTATGGCCCGCGAGTTGACCGATACGTTGCCCGCCGCGCGTGCCCTCTTCGATGAAGCCACCGAGATCCTCGGCTACGATCTGCTGAGCCTGTGCGTGAATGGCCCGGCCGAGCGGCTGAACGAAACGGACGCCAGCCAACCCGCCATTTTCGTGGCGAGCTTAGCCGCGCTGGAATCCTTGAAGGCTACTTCGCCCGATATCGTCGCCGGTGTCACGGCCACGGCGGGACTGAGCTTGGGGGAATACACGGCCCTCGTCTTCGCCGGGGCACTCTCGTTCCGCGAAGCTCTGCAAGTGGTGAAGGCCCGCGGCGCGGCGATGCAGGCGGCCGCTGTCGCTACGCCGAGTGGCATGATCGCGGTACTCGGACTCGAACCGTCCGAGGTCGAAGTCTTGGTCGCCGAAGCTCGGTCGGCCGGAATTCTCGAAGTGGCCAACTTGCTCTGCCCCGGCAACACCGTGGTGTCTGGCACCCTGGCGGCGCTCGAGAAATTCGAACAAATTTGCGTCGCGCAAGGGGGGATTCGCACGGCTCGCTTAGCCGTCGCCGGGGCCTTTCACACGACTCTGATGCAACCCGCCGATGAGACATTGGCCGCAGCGCTGGCGGTGGCCACAATCACTGTGCCGCGAACTCCCGTCTGGTCGAACGTCGACGCCCTTCCCCACACCGACCCGTCCGAGATCCGGCAACTGTTGGTGAAGCAGGTGCTGTCGCCGGTGCTCTGGGAGGCGACGATCCGCGATCTGATGGCGTCGGGCGTCGACAAGTTCTACGAGGTCGGCCCGGGCCGCGTCCTGGCCGGGTTGCTCAAGCGGGTCAACCGCAAAGCGGACGTCACCAACGTCGGAGTGTGAGATATGAGTGAACCCGCTACCGTTCCTTCTCCGATTCCGCCGAAGCGCAGGCCTCGGAGATTCTGGCGTTGGGTCAAGCGTGTCACCCTGGCACTCCTGTTGCTGATCGTGGGGACTCTGCTCGTCGGCTTTGGCGAGATGAGGTGGACGCGCCGCTCCGGCCAGAAGAAACTCGAAGCGCTGTCGGCGAAGCTCGACGCGGACGATCCGGGTTGGCGGTACGAGGCCGTCATCGCGGCACACAACGCGAAGGTGCCGCCGGACGAATCGAACTCGGCAATGCGAGCCGTGGCGATCGTGAAGGGGTTTCCGAAATTCGAATCGGGACGCACCATCTGGCAGCGGAAATCCGATTTGGATATAGGGCAGCCCCCGAACGAACTACCCGATGCGGAGAAGTGGAAGGAGCTGGACATCGACTATCTCGCGCACGAGTCGGGACTGGTCGAATTGCGTCGGTGGGATGCGGCGACTTCCCGAGGACGCTTCCAGATGAACGGCTCGGGCGGATACCCGTTCGACATGCGCTTCGGCAATTCCCAAGAGGTCCGAAACGCGCTGACCTGCCTCGCCTGGGATTCCCTCCGCTTCGCTCACGCCGGACGGGGCGATCAATCGCTCGCGAGCGCCATGGCCGGGCTTCACCTCGTCCGATCCGTCGACTTCGAGCCGATCGCAGTCTTGTACCTCGTCCGAATCGGGGCCGCCCACCAGGCGCTCAGAGCGGCCGAGCAGGCGCTGGCTTGGTGTCCGACCACGTCCGACCAACAACTCGCGAAGGTGCAGGAATTGGCACGCCGAGAAAGCGTCGAGCTTTCGATCCGGTCGTTCGCCCGCGGCGAGCGGGCCTTCATTCTGAAGGGGTTCGAGCTGGCCGCGAGCGGCGAATTGGACTTGGATCGAATTTTGGACTCGAGGCATACTTCGACCGGCGAGCGTCTCGGTTTCTAGTACCTCCGCCAGTTTCTATCGGCCAATTCCGCCCATGTCATCGAGCAGTTCGACGAATTCCTGTTGAAACTCGACTTGCCGCCGAGCGAAAAGTTGAAAGCCCTCCAGTCCCGCGAACCCGGCGGAATTGATCGAGGAAAAATGTTCGGCCGGTTGGTGCTCGTGCCCATAAATAAAGTGGCGGTTTACGAGATCCAACACCAGGCGAGGTGCCGTTGCGCAGCAGTCGGGATCGCCTGCGAACGCTACCGCTTGAAGCACAATACGTGGCCCTCTCGACTCGGCGACCTCGCGGAGTTGATCGATCCGAATGACCTGATCGATCCGTGCGACGGCGAGCCGCTCCGCTTCAAGCTCCTCGACGATGGTGCCGTCGTTTACAGCGTCGGCAAGAACGGTGTCGACGACGAAGGGGATGTTTTCGGCGATTTCGGTGATCCGAACGATGTCGGTTTTCGACTCTGGAACGCGGATCGGCGCAAAGTGGCGCCGGCGCCGAAGGCGCCCGATGACTTTCCGACACCGTGACCCGATTACCAACGAGGTGAATATGGCTGCCAAGCGCAGGCGCGCGGCAACAACGACATCGTCGAATTGCTACTCGCTGCGGGTGCCGATGCCGGGGCAAAAAATGTGCATGGGCGAAGTCCGCACGACATGGCTACGACGCTCGGCGGTGACTCGCTGGAACCATTCTTGGACATCGCGCTTGGCGACAACTAAAATTTCAGCGGGTTATCCGCCGCACCGTCTGAGGGTTCACGAATGATGCGCTTATTGCTTTTGGCCTTCGTCGGCTTCGCTTCCACTCTGTCGTTCGCCGCCGAGCCGGAGTGGCCACAGTTCCGGGGGCCGAGTGGCTCCGGAATCGCGGTCGGTGCCAAGCCGCCGGTCGAGTTCGGGCCGGATAAAAACCTGAAGTGGAAAGTGGCCGCGCCACCGGGAGCGTCGTCGCCGGTCGTCGCCGGCGACCACCTCTTCCTCACCGCATTCGACGGCGGCAAACTCTTCACTGTCGCATACAGCACCACCGACGGAAAAGAACTTTGGCGCACCGAAGCACCAGCCAAGAAGATTGAAGCTTTCCACAAAACCGAGGGCAGCCCGGCTGCCTCCTCCGTAGTCACCGACGGTAAGATCGTCGTCGCGTACTTCGGCTCGTGCGGCCTGTTCGCCTATGACTTCGCCGGCAAAGAACTCTGGAAGTACGAACTGCCGATGGCCCAAACGGCTGCGGACTTCGGAACGGGCGTGTCACCGATTCTGGTGGATGGCCTCGTGATCCTTCAGCGGGACGAAATGAAGGAGGCGAAACTCCTCGCGGTCAACGCCGGCAACGGCAGCCTACTGTGGGAGAAGAAGCGGCCGACCTCGACGAGCTACGGCACCCCGACACTCTGGGACACCGCCGGCGGCAAACAGATCGTCTGTGGAGGGTACGGGAAGATGGTCGGCTACGACCTCAAGACCGGCGACGAAAAATGGAGCGTCGCCGGGATGCCCTCCGCCTGCTGCACGACCGCCGTGGTCGGTGACGGGATGCTTTACTTTTCGGGCTGGTCGCCCGGTGATGCCGAGGACAAAGAATTTAAGATGCCTTCGTTCGACGATTTACTCAAGCAGGGCGACGCGAACAAAGACGGCAAAATCTCCCGTGAAGAATCCGAAAACACGTTCTTGAAGGGGTTCTTCGAAAGCAACGACACGGATAAAGATGGTTTCCTGACCCGCGAAGAATGGGACGCTCTCATGAAATACATGGCGAGCGGCAAGAACTCGGCGTTTGCAGTCAAAGCGGGTGGCCAAGGGGACATCACGAAGTCGCACGTCGTCTGGAAGAAAACCAAAGGGATGCCCTATGTGCCGAGCGCGATCCTCGTGAGCGGTCACTATTTCATGGTGAAGGACGGCGGTCTCTGCACCGCGTACGACGCGAAAACGGGCAAGGAAATTTATGTGCAAGAACGAGGTGTGGCCCAGGGACGCTACTACGCCTCGCCGGTGTCGGCCAACGGCAACATCTATCTGGTCACGCTCGACGACGGTACTTTTACGGTGTTGAAAGCCGGAGCCGACAGCCCCGAAGTGATCGTCAAGAATCCGAAACTCGGCGAGAAGACGGCGGCAACTCCCGCCATCGCCGGCGACACTCTTTACGTCCGCACGGCGAAGACCCTCTGGGCCTTCGCGGAAAAGAAGTAACTGTTGCGAACGCGGGCGGCTCGAGTGTGCCGCCCGCTCGTCCGCACTATTTGTCACCCGTCTTCGGTTCCACTTTCGCCTTCGCCGATTCGCACGTGATGGCGACGCAGAACGGGGCGCACGGCTGCTCCAAATCCGTTGTCACGAAGTCGATGGTGGCGATCTCCTTCTCCGGGGTCGGATTCGTCCACTCCATGTGGTACAGCCGGATCTTGGCTTTGAACTCTTTGGACGCTTCATTCTCCCCTTCCCAAACGATCTTGGATCGGGTCGGTGCGTCTTTGTCTGGGTAAGCCCACCAGTCCACCACGTCTTTGCCGTAGACAATCTCGATTTTGGCGGTCGACTTGTCCGCGTAATGGATGATGTACTTGCCGACCACGGTGTCGTCCGCAGTGCTGAAACCGGCCCCTTGGAGGAAGTGGAGTTTGTTCGCCGTGCGGCCGACTTTGATGCCTTCGAACTTCTCGGGTTTTTCGAGCACTTGCAGGCTACAGAGTTGCAGGATTCCTTCGCCGATGTCATAGGTCACCGCACCGAGCTTTTGCTTACCGGTTTTCAAATCTTTCAAGTTGTTGTTCGGTCGCTCTTCCGAGTGGAGGTTATCCACCAACTTGACGTTGGTGTGCTCTTTCAACTTGATGAAGTCGTTGTTCTCGACCTTTGGCACCGGTGCGGCGAACGCCGGCGTCGGCACGAACGCCCCCGCACTACACAGGAGTAAACAGTATCGAATCACGTTGAATCCTCTGGGAGAAGGCAGGGGGGTTTAGAATCCAGCCAAATCATCATCCCAGATAATTGATCAAATAGAAACAGAGTTGCTGAATACGGGGTGCCGCCGATTCTGGCGTCGCGCTGGCCCATCCCGGTATTACTCGGACGCCTGTTCTTGTTTCCGCGGAGAATACCCCCCTCCCCCCTGCGGAACCAACGGAACCAATGGAAACAAGAACACCAAACAGAATGACGATTGTCTCATGTTTATAACCTATTATCCATTCATGGGTTCGGGTCGTTTTGAACGGAGTAGTGCCAATTCTTGGTTTTACTGGTGTCGTTGCTGTTTCTTCGTTTTGAGTAGTCTCCTGCCGATCGGGTTAGGCCTGCGTACTAGAAAATTTTGTTCCATCAGCTGAATGGTAAATTGGAGTGGGACAACGTTTTTTGGAGTGTTTGCGAAAAACTCCAAATTTCCATTCGGGCTTCCAAGGCACTGGGTCTGGCAAATCTCTCTGACAGTATCTGTACTGCTTGAAATTCCAACCGAGACCTCACACCCCGGCTCCCTCTCCACAGCGGAGAGGGGGTGACTCCATCGAACCGAAGCTCAATCGAGTTCCGCTCGTCTGGCTCCCCCTCTCCGCTTCGGAGAGGGGGTTGGGGGGTGAGGTCTCACCCACGACCGAGAATGCAGCTTGTGTAGACGGCCAGAAATCTTTGCCACATCCCAAGGCACTCCCCACTCCTGATCGGAGTTGTGTCTGCTTTCTCTTACTGATATGCCCCTCAACCGTCGTGAGGGCTTGGCATGTTCCGAATCGGACGGTTCGTACTGTTGATCGCACTCGGATTCACGCTATCCATCGGGGCACGTGCGCAAAGCGATGCGCCCCGTTTTGCACCCGAAAATCGCCCGCCCGATTTGTTTCCGCCAGAAGCGGTCGATGATTCACGACCCGCTCGACGGCCACCCGGCAATCCATTGGCCAGCCTGGGGGGGTTAGGCAATGCGATTCCCGGCCCTGGGTACAACGTCAATTGGAACCTTCCGCGTCGCGTCGCCAATCAAAACACCGACCTCGGAATTGTCCGGCAAGATTTGTCGCTGGTCGCCCCGATCTGGAAAGAGGGTGGCGACATGCTCTTTGTCGCGGCGACCGTCAAGAACACCCATATTTACACCGATGCGTTGCTTCCTGATACCGGCCGGCGGTTCCCGAAAGATTTGTGGAACGCCAGCATCGGCTTGGCGTACTTGCATCAGTTCGACAACGGCTGGACGGGCGGTGCGTTCGTCAGCGTCGGTTCCGCGAGCGACAAACCGTTCAACACCATCCGTGAAATGAACGTCAACTTCATCGGATTCTTGAAGGTTCCCGCCTTCGACGAACGCGACTTCTGGATCTTTTCACTCTTCTATTCCCCCGGTGGATTGCTGAACTTCCCGATCCCCGGCATCGCGTACCAGTGGAACTATTCGGAGCAGTTCCGGCTGACCATCGGCATCCCGTTCGCGGTGATGTGGAAGCCGACGCCGGACATCACCTTCAATGCCAGCTACATCCCGCTGACGAACATCCGCGCGAATCTGGATTACCGACTGCGGGACGATCTCCACCTCTTTGCCAGCTACGAATACTTGAACGAGGCGTACTTCCTCGCGGATCGGGTGAATCGCTACGACCGCTTCCTCGGGTTCGAGCAGCGCGTTCTGGGCGGGGTGAAGTTCGACCTGTTCGAATCGGCCACGCTCGACCTGCACGCCGGGTACTCGTTCGGTCGGTATTTCGGCGAAGGGCGCAACCAAGGCGCCACACTTCGCGACCGCGTGGATGTCGGTGCCGGGGCATTTTTGGGAGCAGGTTTGCGGGTGAAGTTTTAAGGGTTGTGGAATGATTCTTGGAGTCTTTGAAATACCCAGAGAAACGCGGATGACGCGGATGAGACCCGGGATGAAGAGGATCTGAGAGATTTGGATTTTTTCCGATACTCTTCATCCTGCCTTTTTTCCGCGTCATCCGCGTTCCTCTTGATTTTTAAGGCGGATCCGGCACGCCATACGCTCTGAACCGTTACACTTCTCCGGCCAATTTCGGTTGAGAAGACAGCTTCCCCTTGGAAAACTACAACAGCACCTACGAATTGACGCGGAGTGACCGCCATGACTGCTCTGAATGCGATCCGAGATAAAGTCTTCGCCGGCCAACGGTTGTCGGCCGACGATGGCCTGACGCTGGAACGCGATGCCGACCTGTTCCAATTGGGGGAATGGGCCAACATTGTCCGCGAGCGCAAGAATGGCAACATCGCCTATTACAACGTGAACACGCACTTGAACCCGACGAATGTTTGCGTGTATCGGTGCCAATTTTGTGCCTATCGGGCCGACTTGAAATCGCCGAAGGGCTACGTGATGTCCGACGAGCAGATCGTCGAACGGGCCCAGCAAGCCACGGCACGCGGGGCCACGGAGCTGCACATCGTCGGGGGGTTGCACCACTTGAAGCCGTACGAGTGGTATTTGAACATCGTCCGGATCATCCACGACGCCTGTCCGAAGTTGCACCTAAAAGCCTGGACGGCGGTGGAATGGGACTGGTTCCAACGCCTGACCAAACGCCCCGTGAACGACCTCATCGACGAGATGAAATCGGCCGGTCTGGGTAGCTTGCCCGGCGGCGGCGCGGAGATCTTCGACCCCGAAGTTCGGGCCGTGCTGTGCGAACACAAAGCCGATGCCAGTGAATGGATCAAGATCCACCGGGCGGCCCATCAAGCGGGGTTGCGGTCGAATGCGACCATGCTTTACGGTTCCATCGAGAAGCCGGAACACCGCATCGACCACCTGATGAAACTGCGCGATTTGCAAGACGAAACGGGTGGTTTTCAGACGTTCATTCCACTCGCATTCCACCCGGACAACACCCGGCTGGCCCACATCCCGAAACCGTCCGGCCTCATGGATCTGCGGGTCATGGCGATCAGCCGGTTGATGCTCGACAACTTCGCCCACATCAAAGCGTACTGGGTCATGCTCGGCATGAAAACGGCCCAGGTGGCGCTCAGCTTCGGGGCCGACGACATCGACGGCACGGTCGTCCACGAGAATATTTATCACGACGCCGGTTCGACTTCGCCGCAGGAATTGACGGTGGCCGAACTCCGTCGGTTGATTCTGGAAGCGGGCCGCGACCCCATCGAACGGGACACGCTTTATAACCGAGTGGTGCGGGAGAAGCCGACCGAGAAGAACTGGCAGACGGGTCGGAAATTGAGCTTGGTGTGAATGCGGAACGAGACGATCACGGGTGTGATCGTCTTTTAAACCAAGGCGTTACGCTTTCGTCCACCGCAGTACTGGCTCCTTGGCCGCTTTCACCTCATCCGGACGACTGATGATATGCGTGTGCGGTGCGGTGCGAAGGACTTCCGGATCTTCATTAGCGATCTTCAGCATCACCTCGGCGAAGGCATCGAGCGTCTCTTTGCTCTCTGTTTCGGTCGGTTCAAACATCAACGCTTCGGACACCACCATCGGGAAATAGACGGTCGGTGCGTGGAACCCGTAGTCGAGCAGCCGCTTGCAGACGTCCATGGCCCGCACTTTCTTTTCACGCAGTAGCTTGCGGGCACTCGCCACAAACTCGTGCATACACGGCCCGGCGTGCGGTACCTCGTACCCCTCGCTGACCCTGGCCCGCAAGTAATTCGCGTTCAGCACCGCGTGTTCGCTCACCTGCTTCAGACCGTCCGGCCCGAGCGTCCGGATGTAGCAATAACCGCGGAACAGGATGCCGATGGTGCCGAAGAAACTGCGGACGCGGCCGATGGACTGCGGCATGTTGTAGTTGAGGCGGAAACGATCCCCTTCCTTCACGACGATCGGCGCGGGCAGGTACTTCGCCAAATAGTCCCGCACGGCGATGGGGCCGCTACCGGGGCCACCGCCGCCGTGCGGCCCGGTGAAGGTTTTGTGGACGTTGTAGTGCTGCATGTCGGCCCCGAAGTCGCCCGGCCGGGTGATGCCGAGGATGGCGTTCATGTTCGCGCCGTCGAGGTAGACGAGTGCCCCTTGGGCATGTAGCAGTTCGGTGATTTCCTGAATCTGCGTCTCGAACAGCCCGAGCGTGTTCGGGTTGGTGATCATGAACACGGCCGTATCGGCACCGAGTTTCGATTTCAGGTCGTCGAGATCGACGAGCCCGTTGGCGCCGCTCTTGATCGTGATGGTGTCGAAGCCGGCGAGTGCGGCCGAGGCGGGGTTGGTACCGTGGGCACTGTCGGGCACCAGTACCTTGCGGCGGTGGGTTTCACCCTTGTCGCGGAAGTACGCGGCGGCCACGAACAGCGCGGTGAGTTCCCCTTGCGCCCCGGCGGCCGGTTGCAGACTCACGGCGGGTAACCCCGAGATTTCCGCGAGGTATTCCTGCATCGAATGGAGCAGTTCGAGCATGCCTTGGATGGTGTCGTCGTCTTGCAGCGGGTGCAAATTGGCGAAGCCGGGGAAGGCCGCGATGCGTTCGTGCCGCTTGGGGTTGTACTTCATGGTACACGACCCCAGCGGGTAGAAGTTGGTATCGATGCTCATGTTCCGAGCCGACAAATTCGTGAAGTGGCGGATGAGGTCGATCTCGCCGATCTCGGGTAATGGCAGCACCTGTTTCGCCAGATACTCCTTCGGAATCATCTGGTCGATCCGTGCCGAATTCGGCACGTCGCACTTCGGCAGCCGGTGGCAACGCCGCCCGGACTTGGACAGTTCGAAAATGAGGCCGGTGGATTGCGTGTTGTTCATGGGGGTCTACGCTAGCGTATCGTAATATTGTGGGCGATGGACGTAGTGACAATGAAGAGGCACTGCAAAATCAACCGAAATTCTCGGAGCGGCAGTAACGTCGAAACTGACCGGTTTTTCAACGGCTGACGCCCATTTCATTCGAGAAGCACTTTGGCTTTGAGGACTCCCGCGGCCCAGGCTTGCTGCTCGGCCGTCAGCGGGGGATCACAGGCCTTGGAATAATTTATCCATCGGTCGTATCCACCGCCGGTGTAGCACCGATCCAAAACCGGCTGGAGTTCGAGCTCGACCTCGCCGAACTCCACTCCCAACGGCACGGAAATCACAGGCAATTTGGTTCGGTGGTCGACGGAGTAAACCGTTACTAGACTCGGGCGAGTGCCATGGAATACGCTCACAGTTTGCCCGTCGCCAACGGGGGACTGGCCTCGTCGGGTGCAGGCGATGGGAGTGACGGGCGTACCGTATCGGAAAAGGTCGATTTCGACACGATTCATGCAGTTCATGATGTCGTTCCGCTGACGCTGTTCGAAGAGAACCCTCGCCGTGCACCCGATCGTTCGCACGTCTCGACTTATCACTTCGACCACTGTCAATTTGATATCTTCAGGTTTTGCCAGTTTCCAGATGTCAACTCCGACATCGGATAACAGCACGAAGTTATCTGACGTCGGCAACAGTTCCCCATTTGGACTTCTAACGACGCCTTCCCCAACAATTACCGCCGGTTGAACCCCGCGCCGAGGAACATCCCACCATTCGTGCCTGAATGTCCGCGAGTAGCAACCCTGCGGTAACACTCCGTTGAGTGCGCCAGACAGCCATACGGAGAAGAGGAACTGGAGATCGACTGAGATCGACTCTCCTTCCAACCACGGATCCATCCCCGGAAATGGACTCGGCATGGCGACCCTCCCAAACGCGGATCAGGACAACACAGTGTCCCGGACACCGCTCAGCCGGTATTTTACCGCGCCGGCGAGTCCGTCGATCTCTTGTTTGGTCCGTTTCTCGGTGACGGCCACCGTCAGGCCGTCCGCATGATCCGGATACCAGCGCCCGGTGGGCAACCCGGCGTGGTAACCTTGCTCTCGCAGTTGCACGAGCAAGTTGTTCACATTCCGCGGCAAGCTCAGGGTGAACTCCTTGAAGAACGGCCGGTCGAACTTCATCGCCACGCCCGGCACCTTGCACAACTGCTCGGCGGCGTAGTGGGCCTTGCGGACGCACAATTCGGCGGTTTCTTTCAACCCTACCGGGCCGAGTGCGGTCAAATGCACGGCGGCCCGCAACGCGAACAAACCTTGGTTCGTGCAAATGTTGCTCGTCGCTTTTTCGCGGCGGATGTGTTGCTCTCGTGTTTGCAGCGTCAGCACCCAACAGCGTTGACCGTTACGATCCGTGGTTTCGCCCACAAGCCGGCCGGGGATCTTGCGGACGTATTCGTTCCGGCAGGTCAGAATGCCCAAGTACGGCCCGCCGAAGCCAAATGGGATGCCCAGCCCTTGGCCCTCTCCCACCGCGATGTCGGCCCCGTGATCGGCGGGAGTGGCCAACAGCCCCAGCGAAACCGGGTCGAACACGTCGATGAAAATGGCCCCGACTTTCCGCGCCGCTTCGCCGATGGTCTTCATCTCTTCGAGGTGCCCGAAGAAGTTCGGCGACTGCGCGATCACGGCGACCGTCGAATCATTCACAGCCTCGGCGACATCGTCGGGGTTGAGGTAACCCTCGGGCGTCGGCAACGTGCGGACGGTACACTTCAGATTCCGCACATACGTTACGAGGATCTGTCGGTATTCCGGGTGAACGCTCTCGGCGATCAGCACTTCCCCGGTGCGGCCGGTGATCCCGAGTGCCATCAGCACCGCTTCGGATACCGCCGAGCCACCTTCGTACAGGCTGGCGTTGGCCACGTCCATGCCCGTGAGCTGAGCCATGAGCGTTTGGTATTCGTAAATGACCTGCAACGTGCCCTGGCTCGCCTCGGCTTGGTACGGCGTGTAGGCCGTGTAGTTTTCCGACCGCGAGGCAATCACATCGACCACGGTGGGTATGAAGTGGTCGTAGGCGCCGCCGCCCAGGAAGCAGACCGCATCGGTCGAACTTTGGTTCTTGTTCGCCAGCACCTGCATGTGTTGCGTCAGCTCGATTTCCGTCAACGCCGGCGGAATGTTCAACATCCGCTGGAACCGCAAATGCGCCGGGATGTTGGCAAAGAGTTGGTCGATGCTACCGGCGCCGATGCGGTCGAGCATCGCAGCCACGTCTTCGGGGGTGTTCAAAACGTATTCTGACATAGGGAAACCTGTGCCGAGTTCGAAGTTGAGGGAATAGATAAAAAACCGAGAAGACCCGTTCAAACTTAACGACTCAATGCCCGGCAATTTGTGCGTTATATTGCGTCGCATTCATCAGGTGGTCGAAACTCGCGCCGGGGGCCAATTTCAGTTTCACCAACCAGCCGGCACCGAACGGATCCTCGTTGACCAAGGCCAGGTTTTCGAGCGCGGCTTGGTTCACTTCCACCACTTCGCCGGGGACGGGGGCGTAGATCGACGACGTGCTCTTCACGCTCTCAATCACACCGATTTCGTCGGCCGCCTTCACCGACTTGCCACGCTTGGCGAGTTCCAAGAACGTCGGCTCCGTCAATTGTTCCACGGCGAATTTCGTCACCCCGATGGTGGCGATGTCGCCGTCGAGTTTGACCCATTCGTGCGATGGGGCGTAATGCAGTTCGGTCGGGTTCGTCATCGGGTCACTCCGGATTAAACTTTCGGGCGCGTGTAAAACGGCAAGGGAACCACTTTCGCCGGCACCTTCGTGCCGCGCAAATCGACCAGTAACTCGGTGCCGGACGATGTGAACTTCCGGGGCAGGTAGCCCATGGCAATCGATTGTTGAAGATGGGGCACGTAGCTGCCACTAGTAACGACACCCAGGGCTGATCCTTCTGCGAACAGTAGCGATCCTTCGCGGGCGGCCCGTTTGCCTTCGAGCAACAGTCCGACCCGTTCGGGGAGTGCCGGCAGGCGGTTGAGCAGACCCGCACGGCCGATGAAATCACCTTTGTCCAACTTCACGGCCCAGTCGAGTTTCGCTTGAATGGGATCGATCTGTTCGCTCAGTTCGTGGCCGTAAAGCGGCATGGCCGCTTCGAGACGCAACGTATCCCGCGCGCCCAACCCGCACGGCCGTGCCCCTTTGGCGAGCAGTGCTTCCCAAAGGGGAACGGCGAGGGCATTGGCAATCACAATTTCGAAACCGTCTTCGCCGGTGTACCCCGTGCGGCTCACCGTCACCGCGTGGCCATTCCAGGTGCTGTGCCGCACCATGTAATATTTCAGGGCGTTCACATCGTCGGCGAAGAACCCGCGTACCATGGCCACCGCTTTGGGGCCTTGAATCGCGATCATCGTCGTTTCGAAGGTATGATCGACGATGGTGCAATCCAAATTCCCCAGATGCAGGTGGAGCCAGACCAGAATCTTCTCGCGGTTTCCCGCGTTGACCACGGCTTCGAAGTGATCCGAGAACCGATACACCAAAATGTCGTCGAGGATGCCCCCGCGTTCGTTGCAGACCAAACCATAGCGAACTTGGCCCACTTTCATGGTGGCCACGGAGTTCGTGAAGACCAGTTCGAGCAGCGCCAGGGCGTCCGGCCCGGTGAAGCTGAGCCGTGCCATGTGGCTGATATCGAACAGACCGGCGCCACCGCGCACGGTGTTGTGCTCTTCGATGATGCCGGTGTACTGCACAGGCATTTCCCAGCCGCCGAACGCCACGATGCGGGCCTTGTGTTCCACGTGCCACGAATAGAGCGGCGTGCGCAGGTCGGACATACGAAACTCGCAGCGGGAAAATGAAAACGGGGCAGTCCCCCGTTTGGGAGACAACCCCGTACCAGCAGTGTAGGCGCCGTTTCTTCAGTCGGGTAGACCGCGAAGCTCTTTCAGCACAGCGCCACGCAATTGCGCTTCCAATTCTTCCAGCGCCAACGCCGCCGTCAGGCCATCCAGCACCCGATGATCGGCACTCAGGCGAACTTCGACGGTGCCATCCGGCGCCAGTGGCCCATAGGTGAGAGTCGTCGCACACGGGGACAACACGTGGAGTAATCCCGCGTGTCGGGAACTCACCGTGGTCAGGCCGAACGTGCCGATCGACTTGGCTCGGTGCTTGCCGGTGAGGTTCATTCCCAGCCACCAGAGAAACCGGCGAATCGGCTTCGGATACCGCGTGTATTTGATTAACCGAGCGAATGGGCGGATCTGTTCCACTGGCTTCGTTTTGAAATTGTGGAGGTGACCATCGAGTTGCACCAACGACTGTTGATCCGGGGCGTGCAGCAAGCCGAAGAAGACGGCCGATTCCCCTA
>JANXWE010000085.1 GCA_025351325.1 Fimbriiglobus sp. | reverse complement strand
TTCGCGCTGGAGGTGTCCGATGGTCTGGGTGTCTTCCCCGCCGGCGCGGATGGTGTCCCCGGTACCCGTGGTCGGGATCGTTCGCGGGGCCGGGGTAACGGATTCCATCGGGGCGCTTCCTACGGTGGGACTGTCGACCGTGGAAAGCCTAGCACACGGCAGTGAAGCATCCGCGCGATTCGGGACGGAATTTGAAATTGTGCTAGGAAGTGATGTTTGAGGTATGATGTGACCGTGCTCGTCATCTTCCCACCGTATCGGGGACGGCCATGAACTTCACGCTCGTATATTCGGCGATTCTGTTGTTACTCTCCAACGCCGGCGTTTACAGCGGCGGCTTCCGCAAGATCACCATTATGCTCTGCGGCATGGGGTTGCTCATGTGGCTCTTCGTGGGCGCCGTGCCGCTGGGGCTGCTCTCGCTGTTCCTGATTTTCGCACTGGCCACTCGCACGTTCTGCGCGCGGCGTTGGTGGCGCTTTCCTGCTCTCTCGGGTACGGCGGTTCTGGCTGCCCTCGGGATCGCCTTTTTAATGACTCAGACGGAACAGCGACGCATAACGGGGTTGCGCGAAGCGTTCCCGTATCAGCCGATGCGGGAACTCCCGGCTCCGGTAGATTCCTTCCCGGGTGGCCCGCTACTGGCCGGCACTGAGTCCCGGTTGGATTATCTGGAGGGCAAAGTACCTGGAGAAGGTTGGAGATCGAGGACGCATGCTTTACAGATCCTCCACGAAGAGAACGTCAGTCTGTTCGTCCGAAGCTCTGGTTTCGGCCAAGAGCGAATGGTGCGGCTCCCGCTCGGGAAAATACCGGACACCCTCCGGCCCGATGAACTCCGCGTCCCGCAGCCCAATGGTGGCTCATCCCGGACGCACGCCGAGACCACTTCGGAGGTGCGTGTGTTGGAATGGGAGTTCCACGAACTGCACCGCCAAGGAATTTTGGACTTCATCAACGCCGAGAACTTTGGCCACGTCAAGGATCGCCGGAATGTCGCCGGGTTCCAATCGCACCGGTTCAGCAAAGTGCCGGAACCCTCCGACGGCTGGCGTGTCGAAACCCTCGAGTTGGTGGGACTGCTGTTGCATGCGGAACCACGGGTTTACGTCTCGGCCGAACTGCCACGGATGGACGAACTCCGGAAAGCGCCGACACGCCCGCTGGATCGCTTCGAGGTGGCCGGGTTGGAGCAGCTACGCTGCGATGAAGACCTCGTCGCCGCGGACGCCCCCGGTGGCATGCGGTTGCTCGGCGGCATCCGCAACGCCAAGCAGTGCATCCAGTGCCACGACGGCAAACGCGGCGATCTGCTCGGAGCATTCACGTACACGTTGGTCAAAGGTCGCTGATGCTTACCCAAATTTAACGGATTTTGGCATCTGGTTAAGGCAACGGTTCCAAAGTCCAGCTCTTGTATTCCCAACGGGACGACCGAAGGTAGCCAGGGGTGGAGCGCAGCGGAACCCCGGGTCGCCGACAAGAACCGACCCGCAGGTCCGATCAGCCCATCCGTCAACCAGCCGATCACTTCGAGTGCCCGAGCCGGCGTCTCGCGCAGCATTAGATTCAGCAGGTAGATCAAGCCTTCCGTGCAGTAGTTTTCATCCTGCCCACGGGCCCATTTGTGCAATGATGCGAAGAGGCTGTGTTCGGCGAGCATCGCTTTCCCCGCTTGTCAAGATGACAGGCTCGACGAGCCACCGGGTTTATCCCGGTGGGCCTTTGTGCCTCGAAACCCACCGGGGCAAGCCCGGTGGCTCGTTGATGCGCATCCATCAATGCCGGAACAGGAACTCGCGGGTGTTGAGGATCGCCCAGAGCACATCTTCCCAGGCTTTGCGTTTGTCGCTGTTCTTGGCCACGTGGGCGAGGGCCGCCTTGGCTTCATCGTTGTCTGCTTTTCGGGAGAGTGCCACCACGTACAGTTCGTCGAGTATCTCCCGCTCCGGCTTCTTGGACGTCAGCAAGGCACCCAGGCGGTTGGCCGGATTCTTCACCTTTTCATTCACCGTCGGCCCGTTGATGAGTTGAAGGGCCTGCGCCAAGTTGCCGTCACTTTCCCGTTCGCACTCGCAGGCCAGTTCGCGGGCCGGTTGGCCGAAGGTTTTGAGGAACGGGTGGTTCACCTCGCCGTCGGGCAGTTGCACCGCACGGGTACCGGCGGGTAGCCCGGCGAACTTCTCGGGCACGCCGGTGAAGTCGCTGAGCGCGTCGAGGATCTGTTCCGCCGTCAGCAGCTTGGTCACGGCGTGGCTGAAGTATTTGCCGTCGTTCTTGTTCGCGTCGTTCGGCACCGCCGACAATTGGTACGTCCGCGATTTCAGAATCAATCCGATCAGGGCACGCAGGTCGAACTTGCTTTTGGTGAACTCGCCGGCCAGTGCTTCGAGCAATTCGTCGTTGGCCGACGGGTTCGATTCGCGGAAGTCGTCGACGGGATCGACGATCCCCTTGCCGACGAGGTGGAACCAGACGCGGTTGGCCACCGACTTGGCGAAGAACGCATTGCCCGGCTTCGTCAACCACTCGGCGAAGGCCGCACGGCGGTCGGCACCGGCCGGCACCTCGGCGTCACCCGAACCGGGGAAGCGCGGCTTCATCTGCACGTTGGTACGCGGCTGCGTCACTTCCCCTTCCCGACTCGCGTACACCACTTCGGCGGACGTCAGCGGGTTCGGCTTCACGGTGCCCAGGCTCGGCTCGGGCTTGGTTTTGATGCGGGCGAACACCGCCGACAGGCCGTAGTAATCGTCTTGGCTCCAGCGCTCGAACGGGTGGTTGTGGCACTTCGCGCACTGCATCCGGACACCCAAGAAAAGCTGCGCGGTCGATTCGGCCAAGGCCATCGGATCTTTGGCGATACGGTAGAAGTTGGCCGGCGGGTTGCTGTACGTGTTGCCGGACGCAGTGAGCAGTTCGGTGACGATCTTGTCGAACGGCTCATTCTTCGTGATCTTTTCACGCAGCCAGAACTGGAACCCGGTCGAACCTTTGAGTTGTATCGTCTTGCGGCTGCTGCGGAGCACATCGGCCCACTTGAGTGCCCAGAAGTCGGCGAACTCGGGGCGCGTCAACAAATTGTCAATCAGCTTCTCGCGCTTGGTGGCCTCCTTCGATTCGAGGAACCCGGTCGATTCGGCGGCCGTCGGTAGGCGGCCGATCACATCCAGGTAAACGCGGCGGACGAAGTCGTTGTCGGCGCTGAGTTCCGATGGCAGGATCGTCATCTGCTTCAATTTGGCGAAGGTCTTGGCATCGACCACGTTGACTTCGGGGGTATTCGGCCAGACGAATCCGGGGCGGGGGTCGAGGTAGGTCAGCCGCACCGACACCAACTCTTCGAGGTATCGACAGAGGATGGCCACTTCCCCGGCGCGTTTAAATTCGACGAAGCCATTCATGTTCACATCGGCAACAGCGGGGTCGCTGCTGCTGAAGTTCGTCAGCCGCGTGACATCGCGCGCCGAAGCGTCGCTGAAGGTGGCCGTCACCGCGAGTTGCTGCCAGCGGGCCGGTGTCAGTTGAATCCGGCTGCCTGGTAGCACCACGATTTTCTTAACCGTGGGCAGCGTCGGGGCGTCGTCTCTGCCGCCTTCGCCGAGCCACGCCGTCATCATTTCCAGTGGCAGGCTGCTGGCCCCGAAACGGGCACCCCCTTCGTGCGGAATGCGGCCGAGCGACTTCAACACCATGAGCGACGCCGCAGCATCGAGCGGGTCGGCACGGCGGCCAAATTGATCGCGGGTGAGTTGCTTATAGTCCGCAGCGGGATCGAAACCCCGCAGCGAGAGTTTGAAGCCGTTCTTGCCGCTCGGAGTTCCGTGGCACGCGCCCATGTTGCAGCCACCGACGTTCATCGCGGCGATCACGTCGTTCCGGAAACTCACAGGCTTCGGCGCTTCAAAACCTGTCACCGTCACCGCGACGGTCGCCAGTTTGCCCCCTGCTTTCACCGTCAGTGTGGCCGTGCCATTTTTCTTCCCGCGCAGGAATAGATTTTCGCCGACGGAGATAATTTCGGGTGCGGAGCAGGTCACTTCGACGACGGCGGTCAAATCCCGCGTCTGACCAGTCGAATAGTTCCCCGTGACGATCAATTGCGACACGTCGTGTGGCCCGCGGAGGGTCAACGTGGCACCGGACACCAACAATTCGCTCGGTGTACCGATGAGCGCAGCCCGTTCGGCGGCTTCCGTCGGTGCCGAGGCGATCACGGTCGAATGGCAAAATACGAACAGACCGACAAGTGTAAGCAGGGAGAGCAGGCGAGGCATGGAGAACCCTCGGGCAGAGGCCAGGCGAAGCGAAAAGCGGTGAGTGGTTTGGTAAACCACTCGGCGGGAGTGTTCTAAGGTTAACCCACACTTCACCCGAAGGCGAGTGGAATATGAAAATTGGTTTTTTCCGCGTTCGTTTTGACGGCTTCAAAAACTCAAACGTCCGCGACCGGTGAATGCTGCCATGCTCGCGACCGACACACTCTTGAATCGAGACACCTTCTTAACGGCGCTGCGCACCTCGGAACTCGTCACCGAGAAACAATTCGGTCGGGCATTGCTGGAGTTGTCCCCTTTTGCACGAACCGCCCGCGAAGTGGCCAATCACTTCCAGAAGCTCGAGTTGCTCACGCGGTTCCAAGCGGAGCGCTTGTTATCCGGTCGCACGGAAGGGTTCCAGATCGGCCCGTATTTGATCCTCGACTACCTCGGCAAGAGTGCGACGGGTCGAATGTACAAAGCCCGGCACCGGACGATGAACCGCCTGGTGGCCATCAAAATCCTCGCACTTGAACAGACGGCGACCGAAGAAATTCGGGCTGAGATCCGCACCGAGGCCCGTTCGGTTGCGCGTTTGGCCCACTCGAATATTGTGACGTTGCTCGACGCCAATCAGGCCGGGGAACGGATGTACTTCGTGAAGGAGTACCTCGACGGTGGCAGTCTCGATACCCTGGTTCGAACCAATGGGCCGCTCTCGGTTCGCCGGGCGTGCGAGTTCATCCGCCAAGCGGCGTTGGGGCTTCAGCACGCCCACGAAATGGGAGTCGTGCATCGGCGGCTGTCGCCGACGGCGATTCTGGTCGGTCGCGTCGGCGGGGTCGGTTCCGACGACAAACCGTTGGTGAAAGTGTCGGGGTTCGGACTCGATTGTTTGGGATCCGACGGCGAAGAAGTCGATTCCAGCTACCGTGCCCCCGAGCAACTTGCGAATCCGGCCGATGCGTCGTCGGATCTCTATTCGCTCGGATGCGTACTGCACTTCTTGCTGACGGGCCAACCCCCGTTCCCAGCGACCGTATTCCACCGAGATACCCCTACTCCGCTGGCGAACTTCATTTTGCAGCTACTGGATCCGAACCCACTGGCCCGGCCAGCGTCGGCCGAAGTCGTCGCGCGGTTTCTCCAGATCTATGCCGACAGCGACGATGGCGGTGGGGTCGTCGATTTCAGCCTGCCAACCGGGTCGTTGGAAGGAACCGCGTCAATGATCGGCCACTCGTTACCGGGTGTGCTGGCCGATCTCCCGCACAGACCGTTACTCAACGTCGACGACCCGGAACAACCCACGGTGCGCACCGGCCACGACATGACCCCTGTTTCGTTGCCCAAACGGACAATCCGGCGTTTACGGAGGCCCAAATCTGTCGCGCCGAAATTCGAGAGCCGGTGGACGTTCGGTGCCATCGTGGCCGGGGTTGGCTTCGGTCTGTTGTTGGCGATCTTCTGCATCGTGAAGTTTTGGGCCACCGCCAAGGGATAGAGCCTTCTCTCGCCGCACCCCCGCGAACAGCATACGCTATCGCTTCCCTGTATTCGGAGTGATGGCGATGACCGTATCTTGGCACGGCGTGTTCCCGGCCGCTTGCACCCAATTCCACGCGGACTTCTCCCTCGACATTCCGGGGACACTCAAGCACGTCGATGCGATGCTCGCGGCCGGGGTGCACGGCATGATCATGATGGGTTCCGTCGGCGAGAACACGACCCTCGAATGGTCGGAAAAGTGCGACCTGCTGCGCGCGACGGTGCAGCACATCGGCAAGAAAGTGCCGGTGCTCGTCGGCGTCGCCGAGTACACCACTGCCCAGGCCTGCCGGTGGGCCGCGGAATCGCAGAAACTCGGCGCCGATGGATTGATGGTACTGCCGGCGATGGTCTACAAGAGCGACGCCCGCGAAACGATGGCCCACTTCCGCAGCGTGGCCAAGGCCGGCGACTTGCCGATCATGATCTACAACAACCCGCCCGCGTACAAAGTGGACGTCACACCCGAAATGTTCGTCGAACTCGCCGACGAGCCGAAATTCGCATGCATTAAGGAATCGTCGGACAACCCCCGTCGGATCACCGACATCATCAATCTCACGGGCGACCGCTACAAGATTTTTGCCGGCGTCGACGACTTGTTCCTCGAATGCGTGCTGCTCGGCGCCGTCGGCTGGATCTCCGGTCTGGTGAACGCGTTCCCGGCCGAAAACCGTTTGATTTGGGATCTGGTTCAAGCCGACCGCTGGAAAGAAGCTCTCGCGATCTACCGGTGGTACACCCCGCTGTTGCACCTCGACACCCACGTGAAGCTCGTGCAGTACATCAAGCTGGCGTCGGCCGAGTGCGGTTTCGGCACGGAACTCACCCGCCCACCCCGGTTGCCCCTCGTCGGAACCGAACGCGAGGAGGTGCTGGCCGTCATCCGCCGGGCGATTGCCACCCGGCCCCGGGCGTCGGGTAAGTGACTTAAATTTCACAGCAGTGAGTACTATAAATCGCACTTCGCAGTTGACGGGTGGGTGCGGATTCGGGCACTCGGAAAAGTCTTGTAGTCCCAACGGGACGACCGAAGCTAGCCAGGGGTGGAGCGAAGCGGAACCCCTGGTCGCTGACAAGTATCAATCTGCGGGCCCCAACGGGGCTACCCGTCTCGCGATCGTTCCAGGGGTTGCGCTTCGCTCCACCCCTGGCTACCTTCGGTGGCCCCGTTGGGGCCGCAACAGGCTTCGGAGCTTTCGTCGATGACGAATTGTCCGGCAATCTGGAGTGTGTTCATCACTCCGGGATCGAGTTATTGTCCGCCGATCCAACCGACGTAGAAGCTGAAGATCTGCTTCTGGTCGTCGCGGCCTTTGACCACGGGGAAGCCGAAGTCGAGGGCGATGGGCAAGGGGCCGAAGGCGGCCACTTGCAACCGGAGGCCGACCCCCACTGAGACGCGGTAGTTTTCGAGACTGATGTTGCGATCCACGGTGCCGTGATCGACGAAGGTCACGAAGCGGAGCTTTTCGTTGGCCACGAGTGGAATCTGGTATTCGATGGTGTTGAGGAAGGCGAATGAACCGCCGGTGTTGAGGGTATTCTCGTACGGGCCGACGCCCCGGAACTGGAAGCCCCGCAAGCTGCGGAACCCGCCGGCGAAGAACCGCTCGTACACCGGGGCGTTGGTGGTCGTCACGCTGAGTTGCGAGCGGGCGGCCAGCACCCCTTTCCAGCCGCCGTCGCGGGCCTGGTGCACGGTCCAGAATTTGGTGATCTCGGCGCTCCCGATCGGGAACGATTTGTCGCCGAGAATCTGCTCGAAGCCGATGTCGAAGTTGCTGCCCGACGTCGGCATCAAGTAGCTGTCGCGGGTGTCGCGCGTCAGGCCGGCCCGCAGGCCGACTTGGAAGTGCTTCCCGGCATCGCGGGCGATGGCGTCCGACGCGAAGTACGGCACGTTGTTCACCCCGACGCCTTCGACACGGGCCGACCCCGAGGCCCGCCAGATGGGGCTGTCGTCGAAGCGGTAATCGACCGTGCTGCGGATTCCGTAGCGGTTCTCGTTGTACTCGTTGTACGCGCGGTCGGCGTAGTACAAGCTCTCGGTGAGGCCGAAGCGGGTGTCGCGGAAGTACGGGTCGCGCCAAGTCGCTTCGTAGCGTTGGAACTGGGTGCCGGGCGTCGCCTGTATGCGGAACTCTTGGCCGCCGCCGCGGAACGCTTTGCCACCGAGCAGGTCGTCGAAGAAGTCGCCGCCGTCGCGGCCGGGGAAGCGGGTGATGTCGAAATTCCGCTGGTTGAGCGAGAACGTGCCGTTGAGGCCGGCATTCGAGTTCACCCCGACTTGGAAGCCGACTTGCCCGGTGCGGGTCTCTTTCACTTTCACGACGATGTCTTTGGTGCTGCTGTCGAAGGTCGATTGCACCACTTCGATGGTCGGCGGGTCTTCGGGGTCGAAGATTCCGAGCCGGGCGAGGTTGGCTTCCGCCTGCTTGAGTTTCGGGTATTCGAGAACTTGACCGGAGAAGATGTTCAATTGATTGCGGATCACCCGTTCTTGGGTAATGGTATTCCCCTTGACTTCGATCGTTCCGACGCGATCCGGCCCACGGTCGGCCGGTTCGAGTACGCGGTAGTGGACGTCCACTTGGCCGGTCTTGTCTTGCACCTGGAAGACGCCCGGTTCGACGAGGACGCGGTGCCCACCGTTGCCGTACAGCGTGGTGATGCGATTCATGTCGGCCTGCACCACCGACTCGTCGTAACGCTCGCCGACCTTGATGGCCGTGACCTTCTTCAGGCGGTCGTCGGTGAACGCTTTGTTGCCGTCGAACACGATCGACCGCACGTCGTACGTCTGCCCTTCGACGATGTGATACACGATCGAAACCGTGCTCAGGTCGTTGGCCAACGGCATGACTTCCGGCTCGATGCGGGCATCGAGATAGCCGAGCCGGTGGTAGTAGTACAGGAGTTGCTTGCGATCGACGTCGAGGATACCGGGCTGGAATTTGGGCGTGAGGATCGTCGGGAAGCCGAGTGCGGCCCCGCGGGCATTCACGACCGTGTGCAAGCGACCATCCGACGCCACCTTATTCCCACGGAAGCCGACTTTGCCGATCCGCACCACCGGCCCTTCGACGATGCTAAAGACCACCCGTTCATCCGACAGGTTTTCTCCTTCGAGGATGGTGCAGGTGGCGTAGTAGCGGCCTTCTTCCCGGAGTTTTTGGGTGATCGCCGCAGCAGCTTGGCGATTCAGCGCCGGATTGAGCGGCGCTCCCTTGCGGATGCGGGACAACTCGAAGAGTTTGTCGAAACTGTCGTGATCGTTGCCTTGAAAAATGATTTCTTTGACGGTCGTCTGGAGTTCGCGCACTTTCACGAAGACGGTCACTTGCCCGTCGGATCCGACCCCCGTTTTCAACTCGACGCCGTTGGCGGCAAACCATCCCGACGCGAGCAACCGAGCAACGTCATCGGTCGCAGTCTGTTCGTCGTAGGCTTTGCCTTTTTTCAGGAGCATCTTCGTCAAAATATCGGCCGTCGACCGGACTTTGTTGTCGTACGGAATGATATCTTTGATGGTTCGACCGATGGGCAATTCGTCGGCGTCGGCGCGACTCGCCGCCATCCCCAAGGCTGCAAACGCCAATAGAAGCGATAGTCCAAATCGGAGCGGGCGTCGCAGTCGCATCAGGCATTCCCCCAGAACTCGGCGCGGCGAACCACGTTGAGCGACGGCGGGATACCGATGTGGGAATTTTGTGTCAAGTCCGCCGCGAAGTCGGCCGATGCGGGGGTGGGCAGCCCAGAATCAGACCGCCGGCACGATCGCCTCGGCTTCGATTTCGATGAGCATGTCGGGGTCGATCAGCTTCGACACTTCGACCATCGTCGTGGCGGGAAGGATACCGGCGAAGACTTCCCCGTGGGCGCGCCCGACCTGCTCCCACTGATCGATTTTCGTCAGGTACATTCTGGTGCGGACGACGTGTTCCAGCTTGGCTCCGGCCTTTTCGAGTGCCGCTTCGATGGTCTTGAGCACTTGGATCGTCTGGGCGTAGGCGTCGCCTTTGCCGACGAGTCCTTGCGGTGTCATCGCCGTGCAGCCCGACACGTGGACGAACGGCCCGACGCGGACGGCGCGCGAGTAGCCGATGATCGGTTCCCACTTGCCACCGGTGCTGATGTTTTCACGGTTCATGCGTGCTCCTGAGCGAGTAATAAATCGGCGATTTCGGAAAAGTGATTCAAAATGCGATCCGGCCCGGCCAGCCGGGGATCTTCCGTTCCCGCCAGCCCGACGTTGACGAGCCAAACGGGGAGCCCGGCCGCTTTAGATGCGAGGACATCGACGCTCATATCGCCGATGTACAACCCTTCGGAGATCGGCACGCCCAACCGCTTGCAACCCTCGATCAACATCGCCGGATCGGGCTTCGGGATGCCGACATCTTCCGGCCCCAACACCACCGGCAGCAACTCGGCCAATCCCAGCCCGGCGACCAACGACTTCGTGAAGGCGACCGTCTTGTTGCTGCAGACGCCCATCGGGTAGCCATGCTGTTTCAGTCGGACAAGGGTGTCCAATACGCCGGGGAACAGCTTGGTGCCGGCTAGCATCACGCTCGGATGATGGGCGCGATACCTGGCCACGGCGAGCGCGGTATCGAAGCCGGGGCAGAGTTCCGCGAGCAGACTTTCCAACCCGTGACCGACGTATTTGCGGATACTCTCGACCGTCATCGCGGGCAGGCCGAAGGAAGCCCGCACGTGGTTCATGCTGGCCGCGATGGCATCGAAGCTATCGGCCAGGGTACCGTCGAAGTCGAAAAGTACACCGCGAATCATCAGCAGGTTCCCCATCCGAATACCGGTTTCCATAGCCAATTCTATCGCGCGGGTGGGACTACCGGTCAGACCCGATCCAACTTCCGCCGCTCCGTTCGATCAACTGCGACGGGGTGAGGTTGAAGATCGCCCGTGCGTCGGCGACCCACCGATTGTGAATCCAGCGAAATACTGCAACCACCGCGCGGGGTTCGCGTGCTTGGGGAACATCGTCCATCGCCTCGCCGGGGATCGGGTCGAACTGCACGATGGTGGGAACCAGGGCCAGGAGTTGCCCATCGAAGGCGACCTTCGCCCAGACGACTTCCCCCACGTCGGAATACGAAACCCAGGTCAACCCGCGTGGGATGCCGGATTGTGCCGCAGTCGCAAACCACGCGGCCAGCAATTCGGCGTGGAACGCCACACGGGGCGCCGGCCGATTCCAGAACCACCGCATCACGGTGCCCCTTTCCACCTGGCGAACGGCCCGATCTTCGCCGCGTGCAGCATGGGAATGCCAATTCGGGCGCGGGCTTCTTGGCCGGTACCCTGCAACAAATGCTGCACGATTCCCTCGGCCGATTCGCCGGTGCTGAGTTGTTGTTCGATGGCACCCAACCACTGATCGTGCCGATTCCCGTAATTCAGCCCGTAGATCGTGTTCGGGAGGTAGGCGAGGATCGCCAAGACAGCCAACCCTGAGGGCATCCAGTGCGACTTGGTGTCGCGGTGGTGCAAACTTGCCAAATAGGTCGCCGCGGGCAGTAGCCAGGCCAACACAGAGTACCGGGGCCACAAACCCATATTCGAATTAAAACCACCGCGGCTCGCCCCGATGGCCAACGCCAGCAGGATGGCACCGGCTGCGACGGCCACGATCCCTCGGCTGCGAATGACCGCTCCGGAGGCGATCACCAACACCGAAAGCACAACGAACCAGACGGCACCGACACCGATGCCGAACGAAATAGCCAGGAACTGTCCGGCGACTTGGACTGACGCTGACCAGTTGTTCCACGCGAATGGCGGATGTTCTGGCGGTCGTTCATAGGTGGCGAAGTAATAGGAGATGTACGCCACGGTGACCAACGAGATGGCGATTGGTAAAAACGGTCGATTCCCGTTCCCTTTCTCCGTTTCGGAGAGGGGGTTAGGGGGTGAGGTCTCTGGAATGCGCGAGACACTCAGCGACCCGACCCAAACGAGAATCGGCACCGCGAGGATGATACCGAAGCCACCGCAGAGGGACAGGGCCAACGCTGCGAGTGCGGCCAGCCAAGCGGTACGCGAGCGGTGAGTCGGGGTCGCACGCACCGCCAGTTCGAGAACGCCGAACGCGAGTGCCGACGCCAACACGAAACAGAGTTGATACCCCATCAACAAATTTTCACAGTGGCCGACGTGCAGCAGGGTCAACGGGAAGATAGCATCGGCCCAACGGGGCCGCCCGCGCTGCCACTCGGCCAGTCGCATTCCACGATACGCCATTACCGAGAGTAGCCCGACTTGCAGTACCATGCCCGCGCGGAAATCGTGCGTGAGTTCCCAGAGGACGATGTAGATCAAACGCGGGAGGGGCAGGCGGTGTTCGTTGTGCGGGTGCAGGAGAAACGGCCCGACCGGCTCGTGCCCGGTGAGGGTGGGAACGAATTCCCACTCGTCGGCCCAAGGCTGGTTGTGGCCGAAACCGAGCACGAATGCCAACTGGGACAGGGTGAGGAGCGCCCAGAGGCCGAGTAAGATTTGGCCGGTGCGCCTTGTCGGGTGGGGGGCCGGGCGATAACCTTGACTCATTACAAGGACCGTGGGACTTCTGGAGAGCCAGTATATGGTGGAACGGGCGATTGAGTTGCGTCGGCGTCATGCCCGCAAGAAGAAGATGAAGAAGCTGAAAACGGTACTCGGCACCGGCGTGGCCGGGCCAGATCGCGAGAAAGTCTTGTACAAGATCAAACGGCTCAGCCCGTGGTGGACGGAAGCTTCGCTGACGCAGACCGCGAAGTCGGTGGCGACTGCAGCCCCACAAGCGGAACGCAAATCGTCGGCTCCAAAATCCAAAGGCCCGCAACGCGGTGCCAAGCCAGAAGGCAAGAAGTAATTCGACGCGAAGGCCGGGGCAACCCCGGCCTTCGGTGCTTTCAGCTCCGCAGCTTTTCCAAATCGTCCCAGAACTGCGGATACGTCTTCGCCACGCAGCCCGGATCGTCGATCACCACACCCGGCACCTTCAAGCCGATCAACGCCAAGCTCATCGCCATCCGGTGATCCCGGTACGTTTGGACCTTCGCTCCGCGCAACTTACCGGGTGAAATCGTCAACCCGTCGCC
>JANXWE010000052.1 GCA_025351325.1 Fimbriiglobus sp. | reverse complement strand
CTCGGACGCGATCCCACGGCACGCTCACGCCGTGCCGCTCACCGTCTCACTCCCCCTTGTCGGCGCCCTTGCCGCGCTTCTTCGGCACGGGTGCATTCGTCTCGGGCAAAGCGTCCGCGTCCCCGTCGGCCTTCTCGACCGTGGGTTTGCCGGCCATCTTCACCGTGTGCGCCGCGAAGAGTTCCGCCGCGATGGCGTCACGAATCGCCGTGTTCTCCCGCAGGAACTTGCCACTGTTCTCGCCTCCCTGGCCGAGGCGCTGCTCTTTGTAGCTGTAAAACGAGCCACTCTTGGTGACGATGTCGCCTTCCACGCCGAGCTTGATCATCTCGCCTTCGTAATCGATCCCGCGATCGTACATCAGGAAGAATTCGGCCGTGCGGAACGGCGGCGCGATCTTGTTCTTGACGACTTTGACCTTCACTTCCTTGCCGATGGTGTCGCCATCGTCGTTCTTCAAGGCGTTGGTTGTGTTCCGCACTTCCAACCGCACCGAGGCGTAGAACTTCAGCGCCAAACCGCCCGTCGTGGTTTCCGGGTTCCCGTACACCACGCCGATCTTGAGGCGGATCTGGTTGATGAAGATGATGCACGTCCGCGTCTTGCTCAGGGCCGGGTTCAACACCCGCAGGGCTTGGCTCATCAATCGAGCTTGCATCCCCATGCTCGGCTCGCCGATGTCGTTGTTCAGTTCGTTCTTCGGCACCAGCGCGGCCACGGAGTCGATGACGATCAAATCGACCGAGTTGGACTTCACCAGCATCTCGGCGATGCGCAGCCCTTCTTCGCCGTAACTCGGCTGGCTCACGAGCAAGGCTTCGAGGTCGACGCCAATTTTCTTCGCCCAGCTCGGGTCGAGCGCATGTTCGGCGTCGATGTAAGCCACCACGCCGCCGGCTTTCTGCACGTTGGCCACGGCATGGAGCGCAATGGTCGTTTTCCCCGAGCTTTCGGCCCCGTAAATCTCGATGATCCGCCCGCGGGGCAGCCCCTTGCCACCCAGGGCAATATCGAGGCCGATGGAACCGCTGCTGATCCCCTCGATTTCTTGGCTCGCCACGTCGCCGAGGGACATGATCGCCCCTTCGCCGAATTCCTTCTGGATTTGGCTCAGGGCTGTTTTCAATTCGCGGTTGTCTTTGGCTACGGCCATCGTTTTTACCTATCAGGGTGGTATTGTGGTTCTTCCGACAGTGGGTGGAAGAAAAGGTAGTGTACACGAAAGCAGTACCCGCGAAATGTCGGTAGCGAGAAAATTTACCATATTCTCGAAACCACGGAATCCGTGGGTGTTTGGTTGAGTGCGACAATTCATTAGGTTCCCGGGTCCTGCGACCCCGAAGGGGTTACGAAGGTAGCCAGGGGTGGAGCGCAGCGGAACCCCTGGAACAATGGCGTAACGGGTAGCCCCGTTGGGGCCGACGATCCTTTACTCATAACTCCAGGGGTTCCGCTGCGCTCCACCCCTGGCTACCTTCGGTGGCCCCGTTGGGGCCGCAAGTCCACGACTGCGGGTTCGCCCTTCGCACACCCGTGTGGCTCCATACGCGGTTCCGCTCCCGAAAAAACGTGGTATTCTGAAGTTCCCGGCCTTTTTTGAAGGATCACCGATGTTCGCACGCTGCTTCGTTTGCCTCGTTCTCGCAACGCCGTTCGCCTTCGCCGACGATGCGGGGACTGCCGTAAAATTGAGCGGTTTGAGTGGCACGACCCCCGCCACGTGGAAATCGGAAAAGCCGGCCAACCGGCTCCGCTCTTTCCAGTTCAAACTGCCGTCCGGCGACAAAGCCCTTGCGGACGCCGAAGTGGCGATTTTCCCAGAATCGTCCCCCGATACCACCAAGAATTTCGAGCGGTGGAAGGCGACTTTTGTGCCGGCGGACGGTTCGACCATCGACGAGGCCGCAAAAGTGGGGACGCTGGACATCGGCAAAGTCAAAGTCGCAACCCTCGATGTGACCGGGACTTGGAAGTACAAAGCGCGGCCACAGGATCCGAAATCGAAGGAAGAACTTCTGGCCGATCACCGGGCCATTTGGGTCGTGATCGAAACGCCCGACGAAACCACGCACCTCCGCCTCAGCGGCCCGGCGGCGGTGGTCGAGAAGCACAAGAAGGAGTTTGAAACGTGGTTGAAAGGGCTGAAGTAAAGCCGTTAATGCTGTGCACGCCAGATGACTCCCGTGAGCCACGAACGGGATTTGGTTCTTGGAACAAACCTAACAATTACCAGTCGCCGAGCACTTCCCCGCGATTGGGGGTGAAGGCACCCCAGAAGATTTTGGAGTCGATGGTTGGCGAGACGACGCGGACGCTGCCGTCGCCCATAGCCACGGGCAACCCGGCGCTGAATGGAGTTTGGGGAAGGGACGGATCGCAAATGGGGGTCGATCCGCAATCGGGGTTGGGATGCACGTTCGGAAAGTTGGGATACATCCGCAGCTTGCTGCACGGACGTGTCTGGAACGTTGCCTTATTTTCGTAATAAGGAATTTTGATGATGTCTGTAACGTGGGGGTTTCCTGTGGTGACTAAATCGTAATGGGGCAATGTTGAAGACGGCATTACGATCACCATGCCGTTTGGCGCAGGAAACCATACGAATGTGTACGAATCGCACCGCGAATAGTGTTCGCAGAAAAAGACAGTGTTACTGAGACCATCCGTCACGTCCAGAAGTTGATTTACATTTTTATACTTCGACACTCCATCACTTCCAGCGAACAGGAAGTAATTGTAGACATAACTCGTTAAGTTCGAAGGCCGTGAAGCTTTGCCATCGGGTGTAAATAATCCCGCTGATCCGGTCCAGTTTAGGGTCGGGTCTCCAGGGCTCATGAAAACTCGCGCCTGGTTCTCACGATCAGAGCCGTTGGAATTTCCTTGCGACACCACTTGAGTATCGAGCTCTAAGTAGGGTGCCAAAGCGCTGAATACACTAGCGGACTGATTGGGTGTCCGTTCACGCTGGAACGCCCCGTTGTTAGTTTCGAGATAGCTGTGACTCGCCAGTGTAATTTGCTTCAAGTTGTTCTTGCTCTGGGCCAGGCGAGCAGTTTCACGAACCTTACTAATCGCCGGGAGCAGCAAGGCGACTATGACGGCGAAGATCGCAATCACAATAATCAATTCGAGAAGACTGAAGGCCATCCGTGTCGACTTCTTGCATCCTAGCATGATCGCACTCCAAAGTAGGGCTTTGATAGTATCAAAGCCTCCAAAGTAAAACTTAAGAAACTACCTATTTAGTTCGATACTAGCTATCACATGTGGTCCGGCACCAGGTGGATAGCTTACGCCCGGAATAGATAAATCTTTTTCTAATGTTAAGTTAACATATACGTTATACCTTAGCGATTTATTAACGTATACCGTTCCTGGCCCCCATGTTTTTTAGGGATAAGCTCATAGGTATTGCCTAGGTTGGAGGTAACTCGAACTACTCCACCATCGACAGGTATGCAAAACATCTGTCTTGTGCTTGAATCAGTCAAAAGCTTCCAGCCAAGCATATGAGTCCAAGTACCACTACCTGTGAGGCTGACATCACCACCGTTACGTGCCGGAGATAGATCGTTAAATTTTATGGATCCTCCAGTAGTTTGTTTAACAGTGTTATTCGTCATGTTGACTGTATGCGCACCAAATTTGGAGCCTACATCTTGTACTTGGAAGCCAGCTTGAAATTGTTGTATTGCCCAGATCGTGTAATCGCCATTCGGAAGTGCGCCGGAAGTGAAAGTATAAAGTGAGTCGTTATCCGCATCTACAATGCAAAGTGGTAAAGTTTCGACGAATCCTGAAGATTTATTTACTACGAAGCCCATCGGTTTGTTCAACCTGTTCCATGTTGTAGCGCTCGCAGCTTTAACCGCAACAGTTACCCTGAACGTGTTGGTCGGGTTACCAACAGCCGGTGCACCCAGTGTAACTGTACCGTGTGCATCAGGGTCATCGACCGCACTCGCAGAGGTTACCAACACTACAATCAGGAGAGCGGAGAGCGGAAAACATAGCGAGTACTCCTGTGATGTGTAAGTAGATTTAATCAGAATCCAAACCCCATGTCTAGGCCAGTTCGACAATTTATTTCAATATTACGCAAATGGTCGTACTACTAAGCTTTTTCGACTTGATTTGCTCGATGTCAGCATTCCAGAGCTAAAGTCATTCACCCAAGTCCAGGCCCTTCCGGGCCTGGCTAAAATCGGATGCTTCCTTGGAACCAAGAACGCTATCCCATCCAAAATGTCATTCTGGCACACATCAAGACTAATTTTTCGCGTAGATCGTCTTCGGATCGACGACCCGTTCGGCGATCACCGTGAGTTCGCCGGCACTCAACTCGCGGAAGAAGCACGACTTGTAGCCTTCGTGGCACGCGACGCCGCCGACCTGTTTGACCTTCAACAACACCGCGTCGGCGTCGCAGTCGATGAAGATCCCCGCCACTTCTTGGACGTGGCCGCTCTCTTCCCCCTTGCGCCACAGGCGGTTGCGACTCCGGCTGAAGTAGACCGCCTGACGCGTACGCACCGTTTCGTCGAATGCCTCGCGGTTCATCCAAGCAATCATGAGGACTTCGCCGGTTTCTGCGTCTTGAGCGATAGCGGAGACGAGCCCGCCGGCCTTATCGAAATCGAGCATTTCTAGGTCTCTTACCAGTGTTGATATCGATGGCGTCTTGCACTTCGCGTTTGTTGAGGCTGACGATCATCCAAATTCCGAACGTGATTGAGGCCCACGACACCGGATTGCAGGGGTGCGTGATGATGATGCACGCGATCCCGAGTGCCGCCCCCGTGTAGCCCCACCCTTTGCCACGCAGTTTCTTCGCCTGGGCGCCGCACACCGCGAGCAACGTTTGGAGGATGGTGCCGTACAGGCCGAAGAGGGCCGCATAGATGAAGAAGACGAGAGATCGATCGCCGTTGAACTGCTTCGGCTGTTGCGCATCATAAATCCCGGCGACCGTCAAACCGATGCCGATGATCGCACACAGCACCGCGGCGATGATCCCCGTCCACATCATCCCGTTCGCGGGCACCGCCATGGCCACGCGGGCCGCGTCCAAGATATCGGCTTTGCTTTCGGCCCGGTATCGGTTCCGGCTGTATCTGCGGTCTTCGTAGTCTTCATCGTCGTCGTCGTCGAAATCATCCCGTGGCGAATCGACCTGATTTCGTGATTGCGAACGGTTCGCTTTGGCCGTGAATTTCGCCCCGCAAAGAGGGCACTCGACCCGGTGGCCGATGTCCTCGACCCCGACTTGAATCTCCTCCTTGCAACCGAAACAGATGACGGTCCGCTCGCCCGAATCCTTTGGCGGGCCGGCAGTATCAGCGGCCGGATTCTCAACTGGCACCGGCGGCTCGACATCGCCGGCCTGAAACGCACTCCGGCAATTCGGGCAGAGCAGTTTGAAGCCGACATCGTCCGGATGGATTTCCACCGAGGTCGAGCAGTGCGGACAACGGATCACGGGCATCGAATCACTCCCGAGGAATTAGCGACGGTCGAGTTGCTTCGCGGCGTCGAAGACCGCCTTCACGTCGGGATTCATCAAGACAATCAGCGCCCAGATTCCCACGGGGATTCCGATGCAGCAGCACGAGTTGATCGGGATGATGGCGCAGACCGCGCCCACGATCGCCAGAGTACGACCGCTAAAGCTCTGCATTCGAAAACCGCCGACGACCACGAGCAGATTGAGCGTAAAACTGACCACACCGAAAATCCCCGCTTGGATGTATTCGGGGTTGCGATCCCGAACCCGAGCTTCTTCCACTTGCTGCTTCGCTTTTTCGCGGCCCGGGCCGGGCGGCTGCTGTTGTTCCGACCATTCCAAAATTTTCAGTTGGGCGTCGTAGCCCGAAACGGTGAGCGCGATCTGAGCGAACAGCAGCAGCAGCATAAACACGCCCGACGCGATCATGAATTTCGCGGGGAGGCTCACCTTCTGCCGCGCCAGCCGGAGGGTGGTAGCATCGATAGGAGCATCGTAATCATTTTCCCAGCGGTCGTCGTCGCGATCTCGTGACATGGTGGCCTCGCTCGTTCGGGATCGGGTTCCAGCTCCTCGTTCGTTTTATAGCAGATGCGGGTGGAAAGAGGGTGTGCCGGAACCGAAACACCGATAACCCCATTGACCGGCGCCGAATCACCGGCTATTTCCCGGACACCTCGGGGAAAGTCGAATGCTCCGTCGCCATACGAAACCGATTGCCTGGATCGTCTCGGTCGGGTTCCACGTCGCGCTGGCTGTCTTGTTTTTCCAAAATGGTTTCGGTGAAGTCCGCACCGTGTCCCAGAAGCCAGACGGCTTGACCCGCGACAATGCGAGCGGGGAAGAATCGTCGTTCACGATGTCCGTGGAACGGACGGACGATTCCCGTTCCGCGAAGTCCATCGCGCTCACGCCACCGACGGGGCAACGGCCCGTCGAACCGGTTCGAACCGAGCCGATCTCGAAGGAATTGCAAAACTTGGTACGTGAGTTGGGCAATCGCCCGCCACCGCGCGTCGAAGTTCAAGATGTAGCGCCCGTGGAATTCCGCCAACCCACCGAAGTGCCGAGCGCCACGAGCGGTGCTGCCGAACCGATGCCCGGCGCCGTGGCTCAGCCCAGCTTCGGGACTGGCCAACCGCTGCACGGTGCTCTGCCCGCCGGCAAATCGGTGGTGTACATTCTGGATCGTTCCACGAGCATGGGTCTGACGCGCGAAACGTTCGACGCCGCCCGTGCTGCCTTACTCGCCTCAGTGCAAGCTCTTCCTGACGACGGCCGGTTCCAAGTGATCGCCTACAACGGCCAAGCCGTGCGGTTGCTACCGGGCCGCGAACTCTTGAAGAAAGTAGCCGAGTCCGAGGGGCAATTGATCGCGGCGTTGCAGGATTTGAAACCCGAAGGGGATAGCCACCACGATGTGGCACTGCGGGCGGCCCTCGCACTCGGTGGCGATTACCTCGTGTTCATCACCGATGCCGACGACGAGGAACTGAAGTCGCTCCGGCCAATTTTGAAGGGCCGTGCGAAGACGGTGTCCGTCTCGATTGTGCGGGTGCAGGCCGGCAAAGTGTCGCCGCCAACGGCGTTCAAGTGACTTGCCGCTTTCGCAACACAAACAACCGCGGTGGTGCCGTCCGACCGGAGGCGAACAACTCCTCGTGGAATTCAAATTCAGTCGGTTCCAGTGATTGCAACAGTTCGCCAACGGCGTTCGCTTCGTCGTGGCCACCGACGTGGGCGGTGTAAGCCAGCACCGTCAGAATTCCACCGGCTACCAAGCGTTCCGCCGCCGCGCGGATCGCCCGAATACTGTTGGCGGTCGTCGTGGTAACGGTCCGATCGCCGGCCGGCAGGTAGCCGAGGTTGAAGGTCGCCGCCTGGAACGTCGCTCCGAAAAGCCTGTCCAACTCGGCGTGATTACCAAGGGTCAATTCCACCCAACTGATCCCGTGCGTCGCCACCAACATCGCCGTCCGTTCGATGGCCAATGGCTGAATATCCCAAGCGTACACGCGGCCGGTAGAGCCGACGCACTGGGCCAGAAAGAGCGTGTCGTGCCCGTTCCCGGCAGTCCCGTCGAAGGCCGTATCACCGGGCTTCAAGTGGAGCCGGACGAGGTCGTGGACAATTTCGGTCACGCTGAAATGCATGGGAATCGCCCGCTGACTTCGGGTTCGAGAGTGCCGGTACCCGCCAACCGGGCGGCGAACTGCTCGGCGAAAAACGGGGCCATCAAGGAACCTTTGGAACCGAGGCCATTGAAGACGCCGATTGGCGAACCGTTCAGAAAGCCCAACACCGGCCGTTGCCCCGCAATGATCGGCCGCACGGCCGCCTGCTGGCCGACAATCTCAAAGGGGCAGACCAACAACTTTCCGAGGGCGACTTCCAACTCGGTTCGACCCTCGACGGTCGTGGCATCCGTGAAGTCGTGCCAAGAGTAAGTCGCACCGAAACGCCACAGTCCGGGGGATTGCGGAGCGAGCCAATGCCCGGTGTTCAGCACACGGACTTCATCGTAATCGGGGATGCGCACCGTGAGGATTTCTCCCTTGGCCGCACGAAAGGGCAGCTCGCAAGTGAGCGGGTTCTGCGTCGCCGCGAAGCCCTGACAGTAGATGATGTGCTTCGCGTGCAGGCCGAACCGCGGGAGTGAAACGCCCGCAGGGGAGAGCTGGAGATCATCCGACGCAACATCGGCTTCGAGGAACTGCCCCTGGTTCTGGAACGCTGTACGTGAAGCATCCAAGTAAGTCGGCACATCGAGTTGCGCGGCCGTGGGCATCTCGAATCCATGGGGCGGGGTGTGGAACCAACGTGGATCCAACGGCGGACTCGGTTCGCGGACGAGTCCGGCGAACTCGCTCTGGTGCTTCTCGAACGTCGCCGACTCTTTTGCGGTTTGAAAGATCCGCACGATGGAACGCGGGAAGAAGAAGCGTTGCCCGGTTTCGGCTTCGACCGCACGGTAAAACGCGGCGGCGACCGGGAAGAATTCGTCGTGCCGCCAACTCTTGGTAAGCCGCTTCCCGGTGATCGGAGTCATCAGTCCGGCCGCGACACGGGACGACGTGACCGCTTCCGCGCGATCAACTATCAGGAGAGAGAGACCACGTTTCCGCAGGCTCCAAGCCAACGATGTCCCGGCGAGGCCGGCACCGACGATGATTACAGAAACTTGATGCACAGCACACCGCCGATGACGAGCAAGGCCCCGCCGATTTTACCGGGCGAGATCGCCTTCTCGTCGAGACCCATCAACGCGAAATTGTCGAGCAGCAACGAGCAGACGAGTTGCCCGCCGACGACCAGCGCGATGAACGCGGCGGCGCCGAGTTCCCGAACCAAGGTGGCCCCGGCCAACACGATGAGCGTGCCGAGTGGCCCGCCGATCCAGTTCCACCACTGAGTACTGCGTAGCGTCTCCCAACTGGGCGGGGTCGGCCGGAGAATCAGCATGGCGACGCTGGCGAACAAAATGGTTCCGCAGATCGAGAAGTAAGCCGCCCAGAGGGGGCCGTCGAGGTTCTGGCGGAACTTGCTGTTGGCCGCTGCCTGGAGTGCGATGCAACTGCCGGCAGCCGCCGCGAGCAACATGTACGTGACTTGATTCATGTTGGCTGTTGTATTGGCTCGAAGCCTTCCATGAACTGACCAACCTCATCGAATCCCGCGCCGATCATTACCCGCTTGGATTTCGTGTCGATGACAATCGAGAAAGCATTTATGGAGGGTGTGGCGAATGATCGCGGACAGCAATCAGATCGCCCTCGATATGCGGCTCTTGGCCACCATGTGAAACCATGGAATCGCGCAGATTCTCACCTTCAACATCGCGCGACGCCTTGACTCGCCAACCGCGTCACTCGATCCCTGCACCGAAGGCACCGACGGCAACACCCACTCCTTGCGCGGCACCGAGGTGCGGGCCGCGGGCGGGCTGACCGACGTGCGCTTTCACTTGTTTGCCCATCTCGTGAACCATCGCCCCGTAGCTGGCGGGCACATCTTCGAAGTCACCGGCGTCGATTTCGTCGTAGCGGCACTGGTAGCCGGGCATCTTGAAGCGTTCGCGTTCTTCGCCGAAGGCTTTCACCACCGCCGACTGCACCAATTCCCGCGAGGCGGCGTGGATCGGGTGGGCGATGTCGGCGTGCAGCTTGGCCCGACCGTCGTGATCGCGGATGGCCCGGGTTTCGTCCAGCCGGGTGCCGCATTGATTGCAGAACCGCGAGCGGAGGTGATTCTTGCACGAGCAACTGGTGCAGCGGTCCGTGAGCTTGCGGCTCGGCATCGCTACGAACAGGCCCCGCGTCCCTTCGATGATCTTCAGGTCGCGGACGACGAACGCGTTGTTGAACGTCACGCTGCAAAACGCCATGAGACGTTCGCTGTTTTGCTCGCACAGTTTGATGCGGACTTCGGTGATCATCATCGGGGGCACTCCTTTGCGGATGGATAAAAACTCAAGCGGTGATCGGGTGAGTCAAGAGTCGGAATCTCCAACGGACGTTCGGACAACGTACAGCCGGCAATCAGGCACTCGCGTTGCTAGCAGTCGCTCGGCCCGGCGGGCGATCCGCCGGGCATCTCGGCGATCCCGGGCGATCGCGAAGACAGACGAGCCGCTCCCGGAGAGCAAAACACCGAGCGGTGCCTGCGCCAACAGCACGTCGTATACCCAGTTGGCGAGCGGTTGCAAGGCGAAGGCGGGCGGTTGCAACCGATTGTGCGTCAACCGGCCGATGGCTTCGACGTTTCCGGCGGCGAGGGCTGCCCGCAGCGCGTCGCCTGATTCCGGGGTCTCGGGTATGCGGACGTGGCGATACACCTCGGCGGTGCTCAGCCCGAAAGGTGGCTTCACGACGACGAGATCGAGCGGTTTCGCGGCGCGGATCGGCTCGACGATTTCGCCACGCCCGCAGCACCACGTCGGGCCAGCGTGGAGAAAAGCGGGCACGTCGGAACCGATCTGTGCTGCAATCGGGGCGAGTTCCTGGATCGGTTTGTTCAAATTCCAGATGACGTTGAGTGCCATCAAGGTGGACGCGGCATCCGAAGAACCGCCGCCGAGACCCGCTTCGTGCGGGATGCGTTTGGTGAGGTGAATCTGGGCACCGGTCGTCACACCGAACGCCGTGCGGAGCGCCGTCGCCGCTTTCCAAACGAGGTTGCTCGAATCGGTCGGAATACCGGGGGCATGGCAACTCAGAACAAGTTGACCATCAACTCGGGGTTGAATTTCGAGAGTATCGTACAGGTCGATGGGGATGAGGAGAGTTTGAAGTTCGTGATAGCCATCCGGCCGGGAACCGAGCACTTCGAGGAACAAATTCACTTTCGCCGGAGCGGCGACGACTCGACCCTGGGAACCAGCAGGCCAACCGGCTCGGGGAATCATGGCAACCATCCGTGGCTGGCAAATCAGGGTGTTTGAGCAAAATAACCAGAACAATCGGTACGGTCAAGCGCGAATCGCGGATTTGTTCCGGAATCTGCCGATCTCGTTCAACTTGAATCAACTTCCCTCATTTGCACCGAAGTTCAACTCTTCGTGTGCCGATAACACCGAGTAGGCAGTTTCTACCGGGGAAGTGGAATGCGGGTCGCCTTGGTATTCGGGATGATCGTCGGACTCGGCTCACTCGTGGGCTGCCGCACACCGATGCCGGTTCGGCCGTCGTTACCAGAGACCACGTTGCCCGTTTCCGACCGGCAGATTCCGCCGTTCGATGTCTCAGCGGTTACCAATCTCGGTCCGGCGAATCCGCTGCCGCCCGTCGGATACTACCGCCTGACTGCCGAAGAGTGCCGGCGACTCGCGTGCGCGAACAGTTCCCTCGGAAACTTGATCGAAGCCGGGGCGGCCACTCGGCCGCGCGGCCCGATCGTGAGCCAATGCGCGTGTACCGCCATCGAGTCGTTGAGGATGTCGACCGGCCAATATCTCAGCCAAGAAGCCCGCAATCGCACGGCAGGGTCGGCGCTCGCACTCTATTACAAGCTGCTCGAACTCGAACTCAAGTCGGACGTTTTGGCATCGTCGATGAGCGAACTCGACCAACTGATGAAGGTCAACGAGAAGCTGATCGAGAAGGGCTTCAAACAGACGGCCGACGGCTTCGAGCTCAAGAAGCAACGGCTCGAACTGGAAGCGGATCGCACGCGGTTGCGTTCCGGAATCGCCCGTTTGAATGCGGAGTTGAAGTCGCTGCTCGCCATCGACACCGGCGCCCAAGGATTTCTGTTGCCGGCCGATCAAGTGTACGTCGTGCCCGACCCGCTCGACCCGGAACAAGCCGTGCAGCTCGGCCTCATGCTCCGGGCCGATCTGAACTTGCTGCGCACACTCGCCAACACGATCGACCACCGGACGCTCCACGCCGTGCGCAAAGCGTTGGTCGGACTGGCCCCGCCGCTGGCAGCCGTGGTGCAGGCGACGGAGCAGATCGTCCCCGCGCTGTTGCCGTTCGTTTCGGCGATGGCCAAAGCGGAAGTGGCCGCGGTGCGCGGACAGATTTTGGGATTGTTGCGGGATCGGGAACGCGAGGCCGCGAAAGAGATCCGCACGGCTTCCGAAGAGTGGACGACCGCCCGCGAACTCGTGGCCATCGCCCGCCAGCGATTCGAGTTGAACACCGGCAACGTCGCGGAGTTGCAGAAGAAGTCGAATGTCGGACAGGCGGTCGAACTCGAACTCCGCAAAGCCCGACTGGAACTGCTCAAAGCCGAGGCGGATTTGGTCGGCGAAGTGATCAAGTGGAAACTGGCCGACGTCAAAGCCCGCGAAACGATGGGCCTGCTCTGCGGTGGCCACTGCGGCAACGAGTGAACAGTCGGGGCGGCGAGTGCCGAACTTATTCGTCGCTCATGGCCATTTCGAAGTCGGCGACGCCGACGCGGAGGCAGAGTTGCTCGAATTCGTCTTCGTAATCGTCGGTGGTGTGGTGGAGGTGTTCGGCGTCCGAGATTAAAGGGAGATCCTTGCGACGACGCACCCCGAAATCGCGGAGGATTCTCCGGAACGGGTTGATCTTCGTCGCATAGATGTGCAGCAATTTGTGCTCGTCGAATTGGACTTCCATCGGCCCGGCCGTACTCAGCACGGCCACGCCGGTACAACCGTCGTTGAGCAACAAGTCCTCGAAATCGCAAAAGTGGCTCGCCAATACCGGCAAGTCGATGTGCGTCCGGCGGTAATCCAAATGGTCGTCCGCGTCGCGGCCGTGGCTCGTTTCGAGAACCACGTGGACGGTCTCTCCGAGCGGTTCCAAGAGGGCGATGAAGCAATCGATGAGATTTTCGGCGGAGACCGCCGCCGAGATCATCGGGAGTTTTAACCCGGCTTTGCGATCCCGGTACACCTGAAGATGGTAACCCTGGCGTGGGCGGATCGGCACCGACGGCCCCGGCCGAATGGCATCGGTGAGGGTGAAGGAGCCGTAGGTTTTCCGGTTCAGGTGATCCGTCCAAGAATCCGCGTTCACGAAACATCCTCGCTTCGGCCAAAACTGTGACCCGTCGCCCGAGGTGGGCAGTTCCGGGTGAATTCTGCAAGGGTGCCGAACAAGCTGGAAAGCAGACCCAGTAGCTTACCCGGCTTTTCGCCAGCCGGCCGACCCTCGGGAGTCGTATTCTAGCGCCGTCCGTTCCAACGTAGCACGAATTGTGCGATTATGCCGGGTTTTTAGACTCTGCCTGTCGCTCGGGTTCAAGAGGTGCCATGGTTTGCCCCAAGGGTAGAGGCAGTCGTTCCCGCTGGTAGCACCCCCGGGGAATAGTCGATAAAGTTGAAGTACGTGTATGTGATCTCAAGGGGTTTCCGATGCGGATGGTCATTTCCCTCGCGTTCGCCTGGGCAGGGTTGTCTCTGCTGGCCCAAACCCCGCCGCCGAACAGCATTGTCATCAGTCCGAAAGGGTCGAAAACCACGCCGCAAACGGGCATGCCGAAAGTGATCCTCCAAACCGATCCCGACCGCCCCGGTTTCTACGTGATCCGCCCGAGCGGCCGTCTGCCGGACTCGCCTTCGGGCAGCATCGTGCTGCTGCCCACCCCGCGCGAAAACGTCCCGCATCTCGAAATCATCCGCCCGAAGCCGGTGCCCGTCAACACGCAGCCCCCATCGGGAACCCCTGTTGCCAAAGAACAGGAGGAGGTAAAGGACGGCAAAATCCTGCTCGAAACCTGGGATGTCGCCACCTGCCGGGGTTTGAAAGTCGGTTACACGCACACCGTGGTGCGGGAATACGAGCGCGACAAAAAGAAGATGATTTACGGCACGAAGAAGCTCGTCATGCAGGTGGCCCGCTTCGGTCAGAGTGTCGAAATATGGGCCGAGAACTCCACCATCGAAACGCTGGAGGGCAAAGTGATCGTCACCCAGACCCGCCAGGTGAATGGCAAAGATTCGGTGCAATCGATCATCGGTACGGCCACCGACAAAGGGCTTTCCGTCAAGATCGAAGGCGTCTTGAACCACGCCGAGACGATCCCGTGGCCGGACGGAGTCCTCGGCATCGGCAAGGAAGCCACGCTGCTGCAAGATAAGAAACCGAAGGTCGGCGAGACCATCGAGTACCTCAATTACGAAGCCCGCATCAACCGCGTCGTGAAGATGAAGATCACCGCACAAGCACCGGAAGAACTGGCACTGGCCGAGGGGCAGAAGGCCAAATCGTACCTCAAATTCAAGTTGGAAATGGAACCGTCCGGGGATTTCACCCTCCCGCCGGCGACCCTGTTCGCCGACCCGGAATCATTCGAGCCGCTTCGCATCGATTCGCAAATGCCGACGCTCGGCGGGAAAATGACCGTCTTGCGGACGACCCGAGAAGTGGCCCTGCGCGAGCCGACCCAGCGGATCGACATCGCCGAAGTGCTGATGATCAAGCTCGACCGTGCCGTGCCTGGGATTCATACCAAGTCGAGCGTCACGTACCGCATCCGCTTCGAAGGGGACACTCCTTTGGAGAAAATCTTCGCGGCCGATGAACGCCAAAAAATCCAGGACGCCGACCAGAAAGGCCGAACGTTCGATCTCGCGGTGACGGCGGTGCGTGAACCGATCAAACCGAAAACTCCCCCCGAGAAAATTGGCAAAGAGTACCTCAGTAACAGCTATTTCATCGACTGGGACAACGACCTCGTGAAGAAGCATGCGGCGGCCGCGATTCGGAACCTCGGGGCCGGTGCGAGCGACTGGAAGAAAGCGCAGGCCATCGAAACTTGGGTGAACGCGAACATGAAGGCCACCGAATTCAGCCAAGCCATGGCCCCGTGCTTCAGCGTCGCCAAGAGTCTGAGCGGCGACTGCACCGAGTACTCGATGCTCGCCACCGGCATGGCCCGAGCACTTGGTATCCCGTCGCGGACGGCACTCGGCGTGGTGTACGTTCCCGCCAAGCCGGGGAACAAGCCAACGTTGGCATATCACATGTGGTTTGAAGTCTGGATCGACGGGCAGTGGCTCAGCCTCGACAGTACCCTCGGCTTCGGTTCGATTGGGCCGGGGCACATCAAAATCACCGACGCCCATTGGGACGGCGAACGCGGTGTCACGCCGCTGCTGCCGGTGTTCAACGTGCTGAGTGCCGCACCGAAAATGTCGATTGGCAAAGTGGATGGCCGATAGCCTGTGATTGGTCAGGGCAACTGCTGCCACTGTGGCTACGGCAGTTCGACGACTTCGCCCGTGGCCCGGGTGGCGAGTTGGGGCAAGATATTGTTGGCCCCGTAACTCAGGAATCTCACCGACCCGTCCGCGAACGCGAAGTTGGCCCCGCCCGGATGCGGCGACCAGTAGTGCAGGCCATTCCACTCGTTGTCGAAGCGGCCGGCGGCAAAAATTAATCGGCCAGTCGGGGGCGTCACAGCAAACGGGTACTTGAAGTTGGGCTGCACGAGATTGTCGGTGCTCATGATGAGGCCGGCTTCGCCCGTGGGGCTCGCGGCGCTACCCGCGTACCAGAACCCCAAGCGGTAGGTCGGCGGTGGCGGACGTTCGCCGAGCAACAAGGTTTGGCTGGTCCCGTCGGTGATCGACGTGAACTTGGTCTGCGATTCGAAGTGCAGCACGCCGCTGAGGGGCCGATCGGCCCGGCCCGCACTCCCCACATAACTCGTCAACGCGATGGAGATGATGTTGTTTTCCGGAATGTGCGGTATTCCGAGGCGCGAATCCGAGGGACAGATGAAAGTCTTGACCACAGTTTGGAAAACGGGAACGTGTGGCCCGTTGACATCGAAGGGGAACGGCGCCAAAGCGAATGCGCTGGTGGCCATACTGTACAACGACGCTTGCTCGATCCCGTCCAGCGTTTCGAGTGTCCAACCCGTATACGGCTTCCCGATTTTAGAATCATCCGCGTACTGTCCGGCGGGCAGGTGCCCACGGTGCGATTCGTACTGGTGCAGCGCGAGCGCCAGTTGCTTGAGATTGTTCGTGCATTTCAATCGGGCCGCCGACTCTCGGACTTTCTGCACGGCGGGCAGTAACAGTCCAATCAATATGGCGATGATGGCGATGACGACGAGCAACTCGACTAGGGTGAACCCGGCGTGTTGGAGATGTAGCTCCCGACGGGCCTGCCGTCGGCGCCAAAATCGGAATCCTACAAATCCGATGACTAATACGGTGGCGGAGTAGAGGATCCACCGGGTGGTGGAAATGCCGTCGCGGTACGGGTCTTTCACGCCCCAGTATTCGAATTCCAACTTCTCCTTCGGGAGGGGTGTCGCCTCCCAGTTCGCATATTCCACATGTGTAAAAACGGTTTCCGGCTGGCCAGCTTTACGCTTGCCGATGGTGATGGATCGTGTGCTAGTATGTAAGCGGGAATACGATTTCAAAGTATGGCCGAGACGTCCGAGATTATCCGTGTTGTAAGTGACGACAAAATGAGAATTTGACTTGATTACGCCGTCGTCAGTCGACTCTTGTACTTCGATCAGTTTGCCCACAGAGTCGTAGACGACGAAGCCGTCCCGTTGCTCGATGTTTCTCAAGGCCGGATCCGAAATTTCTGACGGTCTCATACTGCGGAAATCGAAGCGGTTCGCTTCAGGTGCGAGACGAGACTTCGTGATGATCGATTCGAGATTTTGGTAATCGTCGATCAGCGGCTCGGGCCTTATGTACGATTTCCAATTCGAGTCGGCCGATCCTTCCGCCGTGTTGAGTTCGATGAAATGCGTGTCGTCCTGAAATGGCTGAGACGCCTTCTTGACGATCCACTCCGAACCCACATCCTTCCGGAACAGAACAAACGCGCGGCGGGGCTTGGAGATGATCGCGAAGTTCTTGCCTTCGGCAACGAGGTTTGATCCATCATAATGGACTTTTGCACTGTCAGCCGGGCTGTTTTTGGCTTGGCCGATCATTGCGTCGAATGATGTCGATATTTTCAATCCGTTTTGTTCACTCAAGGAGTAACAAGTGACATCGAAGGCCGTCGGCGTCTGCTTTGGATCCCAGAACCGAGGCACGTGATTCGCCTTGAAATCTTTGAATTGCCGCTCGAGATCCTGGGAGTACCCGAAGTCTTGAGTCAACAATAGTTGTACTATGCATACTGTGGCGTAAAACTTCATGGCTGGATGTCCTGAAATAATACAATAGCAAATATTTTTATCTACTGGAAAACTGTCCGTATCATTACTTTTAAACTAATCTGCACGAATGTTACGCTCCAACAACACAAATGCGACGACCACTCACCGTGCTTAATTTCTATTTTTAGAAGGTACAGTGCAAGACGTTGAATCAGGGTTTGAACGCAACCCAGCCTAGCACTGTCCAGTAGAATTTTTATCTCAAGTGCCCAACCCTTATGAATTCCTACTAGACCGCATCAGACTCCTGACGCATTTGGTAGTTGTATGACATCATCCTGTTCGAGACATACACACGATCTGTTAACTATCTGATTCTCGATGTGAGATCCTCCACCACTTCCATAGTCGTAGACACGGACTCTTTGTTTGTACGTTCTGACATGACAATCATTGCCTGAGGCAAGCCAGCACCAAGAGGTGCAATTCGGGAACGGGTTAGACTCACACCCTGCTTGGGCGTTGCCCAGGTTGCTGACGCTTGCTGACAGAATCAGCAAGCAGACTAGAATCAGCTTGACGAGACGCATACGAGAACCTCCAGAAGGGGGGAACTGAAACACGGCTCAGCCAGCATTATGGCTGAGTGTTTTGGGTGTCGGGGCGACTAAACGCGCCGATTTGAAATCGTATGATTGGCTGATAATCACAATCCGTCCAGAGTTCTGCGTTGCGTGTCAATTGGCCGAAGTCGTCGGGCACCCGAAGCTTGATCTTGATGGTTGCCGTGCCATTCGGCCCGATCACTATTGGCAGATCTGATGATGTGACGCACGAACAATCAAAAGTGCCACCAATTAACCTAACCGGCATGTTCGAGTAATTTCGTATCTGTATGTCTTTTTCGAGTAAGCTCTTCGGTGAACCTTCACCCAAGTCTACATAGCTCGGAACATCAACTATGTTACCGGTGAGTTTGGCAACTGTTGTCGGGATGGAACCATAAACGGTGTAGGCTAGGGCGACTAAGACGGCTGCCAACGTCAGTCCGCCGAGTGACAGCCGTAGCATCGGCTTCAGCAGCATGTCGAACTCGGATAGATCCCAAACTGGTCGAAACAACCCGAGCAACACGATAGCGAAGATGTCGAAGCCGAAAGCGTACCACGGCGAACTAGAAATAACGCCTAGGCAACCACAATCCGCAACTCCTTGCAGGCCGAGAGATCCGCTCACCACGGCAAACATTGTGAACGTCAGTACGGCCAGCAGCCACGCAACAGACCTGAGTTGGCCCGAAATAAGCCAGCATCCGAGTACAACTTCCCAAAGCACCGCGAGAATTTGCACGCTAGGAGAGGCCAGCCAGCCAATCGGTGGCACTGCCGAAAAAGTTAGTCCGTAAATTTTGAGTCCCGCTGCCCCGATCAACAGAAGTCCTAAACACGAACTGACGAACTGACGAACTGACGAACTGTTGTTGTGAAGTAGCGGAAGTTGACATGGCTTAGTTCTCCTGACAACACGCTACTCACCACGATCACGCGAGTCAAGCAGATTTGCAAAATGAGTTAAGGAATTCGCTTCGACACACCGACCTCGCCGTCACCGAGCAGATAGGCTGATTCGTCTCGATGGAACACCGGACGATGTCCGGTGCAGTCCCACCGGGTTCAAAACCCTGCTTCCTTCAGCGACCCCAGCGTCGCTTCCATCGCTTGGACGGTCTGCTGAATATCCGTGGTGGAATGGGCCATCGATGTCATGCCGGCGGTGCCCCAGAAGTCGACGCCGTGGAGCAGCATCCCCTGCCGGATGGCGTGCGTCAGTTTGGGATCTTTCGGCCCGTCGAGGGCGTTCAAGTCGCCGTGGAACGGGACGAATCCATCGTGGTCGTTCCCGGCAGCGGCCGGCCGTTCGCCGGTCGGATTTTGGATCACCCGGATCATGCTGAAGTCGCCGTAAGCGACCCACGGCA
>JANXWE010000144.1 GCA_025351325.1 Fimbriiglobus sp. | reverse complement strand
GCCGAGTTCGTGGCTGATGACGCTGCCCATGCTCGGGAACGTCAGGGCCGGGCTGGGCCGGTAGCCCGTGAACATGTTGTGCGTCCCCCGTTCGTGGGCCGCTTCCCCGTGGGTCATGCTTCGGCAGACCGTGATCTTGTCGGCGATCTTCGCCGTTTCTTTCAAGCACTCGTTAAACTGCACCCCTTCGAGTTTCGTGGCGATCGACTGCATTTCCCCACGGTACTCGACCGGCGCGTACGGCTTCGGATCCCAACTTTCTTGATGGGCCGAACCGCCCGGCAAGAAAATATGAATCAACGACTCCGCCTTCGGCCCTTTCACCGGAGCCGCCGGCACCGCATCGGCCGCTTGGGCGGCTTGCATCCGGAAGTATTGTTCGAGGGTGAGTCCGAGACCCGCCACGAAGCCCACGTGCAAGAACATGCGGCGATCCAGTGGCGAACCGATACACGAGCGGTGGAGGGTCTTGGTCACAGTCGGACTCCGAAAAACGAGAAAAGGGGCAAGGGCGGGTTTTGGGCAAGTTTGCGGGGTTGGATTAATATTGTGGCCCCAAAGACCGCTCCGGTCAATTGGTGGGCAGGCATCGGACGCACTTGGGATGACGAAAAGTTCCGGGCCGGGCCGAAATTCCGGGTGGGAGCAGGCGGGACGTTGAGAAACCGACAATCTGAACCAGTCTGGGGGCTATTTGCCCGAACCGGTTAAAACCGTCGATTCCAACGTCTTAATAATACAGCTTGTGCGGGGCCGTGTCAAACGCACCCGCCGCGAGGGTGAAATCGGCTTTCGTCAGCCGGGCAGGCTAGCGGTTCCAAAGTCCGGTTCTTGCGGCCCCAACGGGGCCACCGAAGGTAGCCAGGGGTGGAGCGCAGCGCAACCCCTGGTCGGTGACGACAACCGACCTGCGGCCCCAATGGGGCTACCCGTCTGGCGATCGTTCCAGGGGTTCCGCTGCGCTCCACCCCTGGCTACCTTCGGTGGCCCCAACGGGGCCGCAACACGCCGGCGGTTCCGACCCGGTGGCAAATTCAATTGCTACACCCGACCCAAACCCTCTCGAAAGGTGGGGAACTCCGGCACAAAGCCGAGGCATTCACGGGCCGAAGCGTTGGAAATGCGGCGGTTCGCTTCGCGGATCGGTTCGGGAGCCGGCTCGAACCGCGCCGATGGGGCGCCGAGCAACTTCGCCAGTTCAGTGTAAAACTCCCGACGGGTGACCGGGTGATCATCGGCGATGTTGAACGTGCCACCTTCCGAAGCGGTTGTGTATTCGGCCGCCAGCACCGCTCGAACGCCGTCGTCCACATGGATGAGATTCAACCATTTCTCGGCATCGCCGATGTACGGTTCGCCTTTCAACAACGGCTGCCGGCGCAGGACACGACCGGGGCCGTAGATGCCGGCGAACCGGAGAACCGTCGCGTCGGGGCGGAATTCGCGGAGCGTGCGTTCGGCGTCCAAGACGATTCGGCCATTTTCTTCTAGTGGTTCCGTCACCGAAGTTTCACGCACCACCGAGCCGTCCGTCTGGCCGTAGACGCTGGTGCTGCTGATGTAAATGAATCGCCCGCCCGCCGGGAGCGCTGCCAAAATGTTCCGCAACCCGTCGACGTAAACATCGCGCATCGACCGCCCGGCGGATCGATCTAACCCCACCGCATAGAGTACCGTCGATGCCGCCGAGAGGGTTCGCAAACTCTCGGGGTTCAACACGTCACCGGTGATCGGCTCGAAACCCTGGGACTTCAAAAGTTCCGTGCGGCCACGGGTGAGGACGTGAACCGAACGACCCATGCCAAGCCAAGCCCGCCCGACCCGTTCGCCCAAGTATCCGCAACCGATGATGAGTGCTGAGTTGGCCATCGTCGCACCGTTTACCTAACCGAGTTGAGTTGATGGATTCATTTCATCAATGGGGCCACCAGTTTCAACTTCAGAGTCCACTTGGTGTTCTCGATGGTTCCGGTTTGGAGGAGTTCCAAATTGTCGAGGAGTTCCACGATCTGCTGAAGTTCGCGGAACTCTTTGAGCAGGTCGCCGATGCGTTTGCCCGTGCCGGAGGAAACGAGCTTGGCCAACTCTTCCCCGTGCGTGCGGAGGTACTGCTCCAACGCGACCCAGCCGATGCGGAGGAACAGGGACGCGTCGGCTTTCGGGGCATCTTTCTTCGGATCGAAGCGCTGAATGGCTTCGGGCGATGTGGCCAGCAGCAGGAAGTCGCCGCGTTGGGCGAACGCCGGTCGGACACCTTTGGGCAACAGCTTGGCGTTTTCCAAATGTTGGATCGGCCCGGATTCGTCTTTCACTTCGCGGATGGTGAACTGGTCGTCGTGCGACTTGTTGTACTCCACGCGGAACATCTGGAACGCGAAGCTCAGCCCCAGTCGCACCGCATCGCCGAGCGCGTTATCTTGGCTCTCGGGATTACGGACACGCAGGGCCACCGTCAGATCGGGCAATCGACCGCGGCTGGTTTTCCCAGGAGCTGTCAACCAAATGCCCCAGTCGGGGCCGATACTCTTGAGCAGATCGGGCAGGGCGTCTTTGCCCACGGCCGGGGCGATTTGATTTTCGACCAACTCCTTCAACCCCTTCAATCCGGGGTCGCTCAGGAAGCTCTTGCCGAGGTTGAGCAACTGCGGCAGGTCGAGCCGGCCGGCGAGTGCGAAGATCGCTTCTTTCGGAATGGACGACCAGACACTCGACGCGATCGACGCGCCCAAGAACGGTTTCAATTCGGCCGGGAGCGTCTTCGGATCGAACGACACGTGCAGAGCCAGTTCGACATCGGCCCCGAGTTCCACCGCGATGGCGATGGCGTTGGTCGAACCCCAGATCCGGGCAAACTGCTTCAAGAATGCTTTGGCATGGTCGTTCGGCGTCGCGGCAATTTTAGACTGGAGATCGTCGTCCAACAGGCGCGGTTGGAAGATCGCGGCGAGTGCCGGTTTCGTCAGACCCAACCGGTTGTAAGCGTCCAAAAACGGTGCCACTTTCGGAGGCGCGGCTTCGAGCGCGAGTACCTGCTTCAACAACCGTTCATCTTTGCTGAACGCGAAGACGCCCTCCCGCAAGAAGAAATATTCGTTCGTGCCGTCCGTCAACTCACGATGGAAGAAAGCGAGCTTGCCGAGCGGCTTCTCGGTGAGGGTTTTCAATTCCCCCGACTTCGTTTGAACCCCATTGAAGTCGTCGATCAGCTTGGCCAGCGTCTTCGGATTCGGGGCTTTGAGCAGCAAGATGCCGGAGTCGTCATCGGAATTGCCACTTTTGCCAGGCTGGTACGCATAGACGACCGCGTCGCCCAAAATGTCATCGCGGAGTTGTTCGACGCTGAGGTGCAGCGCGTCGGTGAGCACCGATTCGAGCGCGAAAATCTTCCCCATCGCTTCGGGGTTCAAAAGCGATTGCCCGAGGTCGGACTCCTTCAAACGAACCAAAAAGGGCGACGCGGCGATCCGCTGCGAGTGCGTCTTCCAATCTTGGGCGACGAAGCAAATCGTGCTCTCCGGCGGCACGCTCCGCAGTAGCTCTTGCGTCGGGTTGGCCCGGCCGCGCGAAGCCATTCCAAGGGTGAGCAACAGGGCGAACGAGCAGAAACGAATCATCGGAACCTCAATCGGCGGACTCAAGATCGGGGTTTGGATGCGGGGACAATTCCAAAATCGCGGAGCAAGCGGTTCATCGCCCGGCGCGGCTGACTCGAGACGGGATCCAGACCCGCCGCAGCACCCTCGGTCGCATCGGCCAGCCCTTTCGCATCCATCGCCAAGCTCGATTCCACGGCGACCGGCATCGGCAACCGCTCCGCCGACTGGAAGAGCGTCCGCGAGGGGGCGAACATTTTCTCGGTGGTCTTGAACGAGATCGCGGTGAGCGCTTCCCCAGCTTCCGTGATCGGCTTTTGGATCGGTGCCGTCCGTTCCACTCGCACCACGGGCACCGGTGCAATGGCAGCCACCTCCGGCACCGTCGGCGAAGCCGGCCACATCAGCCCGACCGCGACGGCCACCGATGCGGCTAGCGCCAACCCACCGGCCCGGACGAGCCAGATTTTCCGACGTTGAGCACGATGCGCCACGAGCACGCCGGCCGTCACCCGCTCGGCAAAACCGGCGGGCGCCGGCGGCCACGGCCGGGAATACGCCGGGAACTGGTCGTTCGAAATCGGAGTGTTGGCATTCATAGTTTCGGTTCGGGTGCGGGCATCAGGCCCAGTTCGTTGAGGCGTTCGAGGATGATCGCCCGCGAACGGTGCAACCACGTTTTGACGGTACCCACCGGCCGGCCGACGACTTCGGCAATCTCTTCGTACGACCGGCCCGTTTCGTGGAACAACACAAACACCTCGCGGTAATCGTCCCGCAAATTTTCCACAGCCGCCGCGATCACTGCTGTCAGTTCGCCATCGGCCGCCGGAACGTCTTTGGCCGGCAACTCGGCGATGTACTCGATCAGCTCCGGTCGCTTCGGACGCTTGGCCAGCCACGTTCGGCAGCGGTTCACCGCAATGGTTAGAACCCAAGGCCTCAGCGGACGGCTCGGATCCCACTTCCCCAAGCTGCGGAAGATGCGCAGGAACACTTCTTGAGCGACGTCTTCGGAATCTTGGTGGTGGTGCAGCAACCGGGCACAAAGTCCGTAGATTTCGTGCTGGAACCGCTCCACCAGCTCCCGCGTGGCGGCGACATCGCCCGAGAGGCACCGGCGTGCGAGATCGCGGTCATCCGGCACAACGTCCCCTCTCGGACTAGATTACCCTGCCGCAGCGGTTCGGGTTTCGCAGTGCTATTCGTTTCCGCGACCGTTTGCTTGCGTCGTTTCCTTCCGCCCGCTATTATTGGGCTACAGAGAATTACCACCGCAGCCACCGAACGACCATGCCGAACCTGATCCTCATCAAGTCTCCGGGCGGCGCGGCCACCCCGCAAACGTTCCCGCTCAATGCGGATCCGAACGGCAAGACCTCCATCGGCCGCCAGAAGACGCCCCCCGACGAGTGCGACATCGTCATCGACGACGGCAAGCAAGCGATCAGTCGCAAACACGCGGTCATCTCCCACGTCCACGGGAAATTTCACGTCGAGAGTCTGGGCCGCAACGGGACCCTGCTCAACAACAAGCTCGTCGACGGATCGATGCCGATCAAGCACGAAGACCGGCTCAAGATCTGCGATTTCCTCTTCCGCTTTCACGACGAACGCGCGGTGGCTCCGGCACCGCTCCCGAGCGATCTGCTCATCAATCTTCCCGAGCTGGTCGAAGGGGACGGCACCGGGGAAATGACGACCGTCCAGCACACGGTGAACCGGGTGGCGGCCCAGCAATTCCTGGAAGTGCAGCCGACCGAACGGTTGCGGGCGCTGCTCGAAATCAGCACGAGCCTCTCGAAAACCCTCGAACTCGACGTTCTCCTCCCCCAGATTCTCGACACGCTCTTCGGAGTGTTCAAGCAAGCCGACCGCTGCTTCGTGATCCAACTCGACGATGCCGGCCGGCCGTACGCCAAAGCGTTCAAGGCGCGCCGGAGCGGGATGAACGATCGCTTCAGTAAGACTATCGTCCGCCGTTGCCTCGAACAAATGCAAGCGTACCTCAGCGAAGATGCCTCATCCGATTTGGCCCTGGGCGCGGCCCAATCGATCGCCGAGTTCCGCATCCGCTCGGTCATGTGCGTCCCACTCGCCACCTCGGACGGCAAGCCACTGGGTGCTCTGCAACTCGACACCCAAGACATCACCAAGAAGTTCCGCGAGGACGACCTGAAACTCCTCACGATCGTGGGGAACCTCGCTTCGGTGTCCGTCGAACGCGCCCAAGTCCATGCGATGCTGCTCCGCCAAGAGAGCGCCCAACGGGAAATCGAATTCGCGCGAAAAGTTCAACTCGGCTTCCTCCCACAATCGTTGCCCGTGGTGCCGGGGTACGAATTCTTCGGCTTTTACAACGCCGCGCAAACCATCGGTGGCGACTACTACGACTTTATCCCGCTTCCCGGAAACTTGCTGGCCATCGTTTTGGGGGACGTTGCCGGGAAAGGCGTGCCCGCCGCCCTGCTGATGGCCAAACTCAGTGCCGAGGCCCGCTTCTCGATGCGGACGGAACCGGAGCCGCACAAAGCCATCGGCGTTTTAAACAACCAGCTCTTCCGCGGCATCGGCGACCGATTCGTGACCCTGACCGCCTTGGTGCTCGATCCGGTCACGCACCGGGTCGTGATTGTCAACGCGGGGCACATCAACCCGATGCATTTCGGAGCCAGTACCAACGCATTCCTCGAAGCCATCGACACCGACCGCACCGGATTGCCCCTCGGCGTGATCGAAGATTTCGTGTACGACTGCGTCACCATCACCCTCGAACCGTACGACTCGCTCGTGATCTTCACCGACGGCGTCACCGATGCGATGTCCCCCGGTGGCGAACTCTTCGAGATGGAGCGCGTGACGGACGCCGTCCGAAAGCGCTCCGTCGACCCGCTCGAAATGCGGCCCAAGGCCATCGGCGAACGTCTCGTGGCGGCCGTCCGCAAACACGCGGCGGGGCAGGCTCAGAACGACGATATCGCCGTCGTCTGTTTCGGCCGGGTCGATCCCCCTTCCGGTACGGCGTTGGCCCCGCCGGTATAAACTAGCATCGTCGCCGTTTCACGAACTGCCTTCGGATGATCGAACCATGGCCGCGCCCACCGCCTTCCCCGACGTCGAAACGGAAACGGATACCGAAGTCCGGGAAGACCGGAAGTACCAACCGCCGTACCACGTGATTTTGTTGAACGACGACGATCATTCGTACCAGTACGTCGTCGTGATGCTGAAGGAACTCTTCGCCCACCCGATCGAAAAAGGGTTCAAAATGGCCCAGTCGGTCGATGAAACCGGTCGGGCCATCGTCCTGACGACCACTCTGGAACATGCGGAACTGAAGCAGGATCAAATCCACGCGTACGGCCCCGATCCGACCATTCCCCGCTGCCAAGGATCGATGACCGCCGTGCTCGAACCGGCGGAATAGCTACTTCTTCTCTTCCAGCTTCTTCGACTCCGCCGCCACCGCTTGCTCGATCTTGCGGAGTTTTTCGCCGAACGCCTTCAACTCTTTGGCGAGGTCGCGGTCGGCGTTCTCATCCAGTGTGGCGAGTTGTTCCAGGAGCTTGGCGTAGCTGATCTCGATGGCGCTGAGGAGATTCCGCAGGCCGAGCTTGTCGGCATTTTTCACGAAGACCTCGGCCGTCGGGGCCAGCTTCTGCAACAGCGGCTGATACTCGGCCAGCGTGGTGGCTTTTCGCCACTCGTCGAGAAGGAAGGCACGGGCCTTCCGGTGATCGTCGTTCGTCGGGGCCCAGTCGGCCAAAAGTTTGGCCTTCTTGGCTTTCATCTCCTCTTGTTTCGTCAATTCGATGAGTTGATCGTACAGCGGCTCGGCTTCGGGGACTTCCCCCCGACCGACGTGGTATTGAATCTGCCGAACGAGTTCGTTGGCGCGGAACTCCTTTTCGAACTTCACCGGGTCATTCGATTTCGCAATCGCCAATCTCAAGTCTTCGATCTTCTTCTCGAGTTCCGGCTTGCCCGAGCGCAGAATCTGGAGCTGCTGCTCACTGACGGCCAACAACGACGCGGCGTGGGCTTCCTTCACCAATTTGTGCTTCTTCAATTTGGCCAACTCATCACTCAAGATCAGGTCGGCCGACTCCATCGCCTTGGCTCCACCGGCGGCCCGAACCATGGCGGCATCGTACTGTGTCGAGCCGATGAGCGCCCCCAACGCTTTGAACAACTCCATTTGGGCGGCACCGGCATCCGCGACCCGCCCGCGCAGCCGTTCGCACAGTTGCTCGTACTCGGCTTTTTCGATGTCCGTTTGGTCGATGACAATCCGCACCGTGATCGGCTCGGTGCCCGGCACCAACGGCACCACGAAGCGGGCACTCTTCGTCGCCCCGACCCGTACGACGACGAACGCGACGTTCTTGAGTGGCCGGCCCGAAGAATAGAGGCCCTTCTGCAAGTCGAGTGTGTCGCGGTTGGTCGATTTGCCGGTGAAGGCCAAGTCGGTGGCCCAGACTTCCAACGACGTCGTCGACGGCGGACTTTTCCCCTCGGGATCGAGGAGCCGGAGCCGAACCATCGTCTCTTGGGTGGCGACTTTCATCGCCCGGTAGCCCACGATGTTCTTCGCCGCGACGAGCGGGGAGTTCGCCGAACCGCTGAGCAGATCGCAGCGACATTCTCCATTCGAAATCTTGCTGGTGATCCTGAGGTAGGTCGTCGATTGTGGTTTGCCCACGAGCTGTGCGGGCAAGTCGATCTTGGACTTATTTCCGCCCGGTCGCGGCAACTCCATCACCAACCCGAAGGCGAGGATGTCCCCCGTTTCCACGGTGCGTTCGAACCCTGGCAACTGCCCGCCGCGGAACTTCACCGAAACCTGTTTGTCGTTGTCTTTGATCGCCTCGACCACGCCGATGGGGCCGAAGTCTTTGCCGATGATCAGCCCCGCCAGGCGGGCAATCGTGTCGGTGTTTTGGGTCTCGGTGGAGCGCACCACGGGCGACACAATCCCCGTCGAACCGTCGAGTTGCCTCGCTTCGACCCGGAACGTCCGCCCCGGGTTCACTTCGAGTTTCACGAAGTGCGTCTTGATGCCGGTGAGCTTGCGGGCGTCCTCTTTCTCGAGTGCCGGCCAACCTCCCTCGACGAACGCTTTCCAGAGCGGCTCCCAATTCTTTTCGGGTGTGGCCCGCAGATCGACGACTTCAATTCGCCCGAGTTCTTCGCCGAGGATCGGTAAGAGCGCCGCCTTCAAATCCTTGCATAACCGCTCGCGTACCGGGGCCGTGAGTGACGGGTGAACCGGCGATTGCACGACGATTCGCCAAGTGTAGGGCAACTTCGGTTCCGCCTCGGCTGCGAAGAGGGGGAACGTCGAAACCAGTAAAAATCCGAGCGCAATCACGATTCGCATGGACGGTACTCCAACAGCTTTTGCCTCGGTGAAATTGTAGCACATCTATCGTGAAGAACTCCGCGATGCTCCGCTGAAAGGGCATGACAACGATTGTAAATTCGTTTGCAGGTCAAATGTGAAATCCCCTCTTGACATACCATCGCTCATCTGAGTATGCCGCTGCAAATTGCGGTTCGGAAATTTGCCCACTCGGAGAGACGTCTTGCGAAGCCATTGGCTGATCGCCGGGACCGTGTTCCTGACGTCCTGCTCGCGTACACACTACCGCCAAGCGGCGGATCGTGAAACGTACCCGGTCGTGGCCCAGCACGTCGTCTCGCCGGCGAACGCCATCGGCCGCGTCGATATTCAGCCCGCCCCGCAGTCGCGGCTCGCCGATCCGTTCGATCCCGACCGTCCCCCGAAACCGCCCGACGACGTTGCCGCTGCCGGATTCATGGAGCACCCCGGGAAATTCTTCGGCTCACGGCGCTGGGAAAAAGATGGCGTCGTCACCAGTGTGGAGACTCCCGGTTGGGAAACGACCCTCGGCATCGAGCCAAATGGCAAGTTGAAACTGACGCAAGATAAGTCGGTCACCATCGCGCTCGATAACAGCCGGGAATATCAGACGGCGTTGGAAAATGTTTACCTCACGGCGTTGTCGCTCACGCTCAACCGGTTCGAGTTCGATTCGCGCTGGTTCGGCCGCAACACCACGACGTACGCCCAGACCGGCTTCGGCGGCCCGCCGACGCTGGCGAACAGTTTGAGCACGGCGAGCGACCTCGGCTTCAACCGCAATTTGGCGGCCGGGGGCCAAGTGCTGGTCGACTTCGCCAACAGCTTCGTGTGGGAGTACTCGGGGAACACGTCGCGCGTCTCGGGGAACTTCACGGCGTCCCTCGTGCAGCCGCTGCTCCGGAATTTCGGTCGAAAGGTGCGTCTGGAAAGCTTGACGCAAGCCGAACGCGACACGCTTTATGCGGTGCGCGACTTCGCGCGGTTCCGCAAGCAATTCTGGGTCGCCACGGCGATCGATTCCGGCGGGTACCTCAGCCTCTTGCTGCTGCAGCAGAGCATCGTCAACGCCCAAGCCAACTTGAAAAGCCAGGAGGAAAACTTCCTGCTGGGTCAAGAGCTGTACAAGGGGAACAAGAAGAGCGGGGTCGAAGTCGACGCCATTTTCCAGGGGTTGCTCTCGGCCCGGCAGCGCGTCCTCGACGCCGAGATCGGGCTGCAACAAGCCCTCGATAGTTTCAAGATTCAGATGGGCCTGCCGCCGCGGGTGCCGATTGAATTGGACGATACTTACCTCAAGCAGTTCGTACTCGTGGCCCCGGAACTGGAGAAACTGCGGGACGAGTTCAACGCCTTCGGCCGGCTGCGCAACGCCGAACTCGGCGCCCCGCCGTCGGTGGACGCATTGAAGAAGAACTACGGGGAATTGCTCGCGATCTCCGAGAAGATCCCGACGGTGCTGGATGCGGCTGAGGCCGATTTGAAACGCTGGAAGGCGGAACTGGCCCGCGCCGGAACGGGGACAGAAGACGCCGAGCAGCGTGAGCGGGCGGACGCGGCGTACAAGCAACAGTCCGAAGAAATCGTGCCGCAGCGCGCCGCTTTGACAGCGTTGCAAACAAAATTGAAACAGCAGCAAGGGGCGATCGTCGAGACCAGCCGCGAGGCTGCGTGGAAGACGCTCACCCGTGAATCGACGCTGCTCGGTACCATCGTCGATGCGGCCATCTCGGCCCAAACGTTGTCGCGCATCTACCTGATCCGGCTGCCCGACGTCGACGTGGTTGAGACCGAAGCCGTCGCCCAGGCGAAAGAGAACCGCCTCGACTTGCAGAACCGGCTGGCCCAAGTGACCGATGCCTGGCGGAAGGTCACGGTGGCGGCGAACCAACTGCGGGCCGATTTCAACCTGATCGCCAGTGTGAATTTGGCGAACGACCCCACGAGCAACAACCCGCTCGATTTCTCGAAAGACCTGAGCAAATACAGCGTCGGGTTGCAGTTCGACAGCCCGCTCAACCGGGTCGCGGAGCGCAACCAGTACCGGCTCAGTTTGATCTCGTACCAGCGGGCGCGGCGGGCGTACATGCAGGCGACCGACCAAGTCGAACAGCAGATCCGCAACGACATCCGCTCGCTCCGGCAGTCGCGGATCAGCTTCGAGATCGCCCGCCAGTCGCTGATCACCGCCGCCCGCCAGCTCGAAAACGAGAAGCTCAACCTGATCTCGCCGATCCCGGCCGCCGCTGGAAACAACGGCGACGCCACCCTGCGGGTGCTCCGGGCGCTCGATCAACTACTGGCGGGGCGGGAACAACTCGCGGGAAGTTTCATCCGATATGAACAACAGCGGGTCCGACTTCTGCTAAACTTGGAAGCATTGCAACTGGACGAACGAGGGTTCCCACTCAATGTCAGCCCCACCATTCCAATCGGCCCCG
>JANXWE010000367.1 GCA_025351325.1 Fimbriiglobus sp. | reverse complement strand
ACTGAACAATAGTTTATAATCGTCGGGCGGTCGTCATTCTGTGTGGTGTACTTGTTTCCGCTGCTTCCATTGGTTCCGCAGAGGGGAGGGGGGTGTTCTCCGCGGAAACAAGTACAAGCGTCCGAGCAGTACCGGGATGGGTCAGCGGGATGCCGGAATCGGTTGGCGCACCCCTGCGCACAAAGTACCTTGCAAATGGGTCGCCGGTAGCGGATCATATCTTTTCAAAGCTCTTCTTCCTGCCAAGGTCATTTTTCATGAGTTTCCGATTTTTGCCGACGCTGATTCCGTTTTGCGCGATGGGATTGTTGGCTGCTCCGCCGCAGACCGAACCCCAGAAGGATCTGCCCGATGGTACCGAAGTCGCCGCCAAGCTCATCCCCCAATTGAGAATGCCCAAGGGGATGAAGGCCGAACTTTGGGCCGCCGAACCGAAGTTGGCCAGTCCCGTAGCCATCAGCATCGACGAACAGGGACGCGTGTTCGTCGCTGAGGAATATCGCCTCGGGAAAGGGGCGGCCGAGAACCGCAGCAACCAGGCCTTCGACTTCACATTTTTCCTCGAAGACGACCTCCAGATTCGCACCCTCAATGACCGCCTGAAAGCCTACCGCAAATGGCAGGACAAAATGCCCGGCGGGTACGGCTACTTCAGCGCCAACGCAGATCAAGTGCGACGCTTGGAAGATAGCACCGGCAGTGGCCGCGCGGATAAGAGCACGGTCTTCGCCGGCGGGTTCAACGCCCCGTTGGACGGCCTCTGTGCCGGGGTGCTGGCACGCGACGGCGAGGTGTTCGTCACCAACATTCCGAGTTTGTACAAGCTGAAGGACACCAAAGAGGTCGGCGTCGCGGATGTGAAAGAGGAACTGCTGACTGGATTCGGTGTGAACATCGCCTTCTTCGGCCACGACCTGCACGGTTTGATCTTCGGGCCGGACGGCAAGCTCTACTTCAGCGTCGGTGATCGCGGGTTCAACGTGACGAACAAGGAAGGCAAAGCATTCGTCGGCCCGCGCACCGGGGCCGTCTTCCGCTGCAACACCGACGGCACCGAGTTCGAAGTCGTCCACCGCGGCCTCCGCAACCCGCAGGAACTCGCCTTCGACGAGCACGGCAACTTGTTCGCCGACGACAATAACTGCGACAAAGGCGATCACGCTCGGTTGGTCTACGTGGTCGACGGCGGCGAATCTGGCTGGAACATGGCGTATCAGACGATCCCCGATCCATACATGACAGGCCCGTGGCATGCCGAACGCCTTTGGCACCTGCCGCACGCGGGGCAGGCCGCGTACATCGTGCCGTGCGTCGGCCAGATCGGCACCGGGCCGAGTGGATTCTTGTTCACCAGCGGGACGAGCTTGGACGAGCGGTACAAGAATTCGTTCATCATGTGCAATTTTACGGGGGGCAATGGTGGCCTGGAAGCGTTCAAAGTGAAGGAGAAAGGTGCGGGCTTCGTGATCGCCGACTACCACGATTTCTTCAAACCGATCATGGCGACCGACGCGGAATTCGGCCCCGACGGCAAGTTGTACGTCGCCGATTTCGTGGGCCTGAAGTGGGACGGGCGCAGCATGGGCGGGCGGATTTACACGGCGTTCGACCCCGAGAAGTTGAAGCGCCCGGTCGTCGTCGAAACCAAGAAATTGTTCGCGGAAGGGTTCGACCAGCGCAGCCCGGCGGAACTGGTCAAGTTGCTGGCCCACGCCGACATGCGGATTCGGCAGAAGGCACAGTTCGCACTCGCCAAGACCGGGGCGAAGGCGATCCCGACGTTCACCGCCGTCGCGCAAAAGAACGCCGACCCGTATGCGCGGTTGCATGCCATTTGGGGCCTCGGTCAAGTGGCCGCGAAAGACCGCAGCGCCCTGGTGCCATTGGTGAATCTGTTGACCGACACCGACGCCGAAGTGCGGGCGCAGTCCGCCAAGGTGCTGGGGGATCGGGCGGAGGCCAAAGCCGCTGACAAGCTGCTGACACTGTTGACGGACAGCCAGCCGCGGGTGCAGTTCTTCGCGGCGCAAGCCCTCGGGCAGTTGAAGCACAAAGCGGCGACGAAGGCCCTGTTCAATTTGGTGCAAGCCAATGCCGATGTCGATCCGTTTCTCCGGGAAGCGGGGGTGATCGCACTGGCTCGCATCGGCGATTCCGACGCGATTGTCGCCAAGGCGACCGATGCCAACCCCGCCGTGCGGATGGCGGCCGTGCTCGCCCTGCGCAAGCTCAGTGACAAGCGGGTGACCCTGTTTTTGAACGACAAAGAGTTGTTGGTTTGCACCGAAGCGGCGCGGGCGATCCATGATTTGCCACTGGAAAGCGAATACCCCGCCCTCGCGGCCATCAAAGTCGACGACCTACCGTTGGGGGAATCCGATGCACTCTTGCGGCGGGTGATCGACGCGAATTTCCGTTTGGGTTCATCCGACAACGCCAAGGCCGTGTTCGGAATGGCCCTGCATCCGAACGTCTCGGCGTCCGTGCGTTCGGAGGCGATGGCCGCGTTGAGTGATTGGGCCGCACCGGGGCCGCGGGATCGGGTGACCGGATTCTGGCGACCGCTGCCGAAGCGGGATGTGGCCATTCCCCGCAGCGTCGTCGAAGCGGGGTTGAGCGTCCTGTTCGCCAAAACGTCCGGCACCCTCCAAACCGAAGCGGTGGCGTTGATCGTCAAACTCGGGGTGAAGGCGGACGAGCAGCGGTTCGCCGACTGGGTCGGCGACACGAAGAAGGATGTGAATCTGCGCGGGGCGGCACTGCGATACTTGTCGGATCGGAAATCCAAATTATTCGCAGACGCGCTGAAACTCGCTCGCAAAGATGGGTCCCCGGTGCTCCGGGCTGATGCCCGGGATATGTTCATCGTGGCGTATCCGGCCGAAGCCGCCAGGGAGCTTGAAGAGACCGGAGGAAATCCGGAGGCGTCGCTGTTGGAGCGACAACGGGCCATTGCGGCACTACCACGCATCAAAGATCCCAAACTGTCCGAGTTGATCGACAAGTTGGCTGAAAGTCTTGCTAAGGATCGGGTGCCTGCCGAGTTGATCGTCGATGTGTGGGACGCGCTCAAAGCGGCACCGTCCAAGAAGCGAGACCCGTTGCGGAAGAAATTCGAGGACGCGTTGCCGAAAGACCCCGTCGGGAAATTTCAAATGAGCTTGACCGGCGGTGATGCGGCACGCGGCCGTGACATTTTCTACAACCATACCGGCGCCCAGTGCGTGCGGTGCCACAAGGTCGAAGGGGTCGGTGGCATCGCCGGACCGGAACTCACGAAACTGGTGCAGCGGAACCCGGTGAAGACGCGCGACTACATTCTGGAGTCGCTGGTGTTGCCGAGTGCGAAGATTGCCGAGGGGTACGCAAGTGTGACGCTGACGTTGTTGGATGGTCGCACCGTGGCGGGCGTGGTGCAAAAGGACGAAGGCAAGACGGTGACGATCCTGCCTCCGGATGGCAAAGTTCAACAGATCCTCAGCGAAGACATCGAGAAGCGGACGAAGCCCGAATCGGCGATGCCGAGCGTCGAGAAGGTGCTGACGCCACGCGAAATGCGCGACTTGATCGAGTATTTAAATGGGATGAAGTGAGGGTTGGCTCGCCTACGCGCACCACTGCACCTAGACTGATTGAACGACATCCCTTCCGAGGTTCCGCATCATGGCCCACACGCTTCCTGCCTTACCGTATGCGTTCACTGCACTCGAGCCGCATATCGATGCCAGCACGATGGAAATCCACAGCCAGCGGCACCACAAGGCCTACGTGGATAACCTGAACAAGGCCTTGACCGGGCACGCCGACCTCGAAGCCCACGACATCGTGAGCCTCTTGCGCAACATCAAGAGCGTACCCGAGGCGATCCGCCCGGCTGTGACCAACAACGGCGGCGGACACCACAACCACACCCTCTTCTTCTCGATCATGGCCCCGAATGCCGGCGGCGATCCGACCGGCGCCATCGGCGACGAAATCAAGAAGCACCATCCGGACTTCGCCCACTTCCGCGAGACGATCAAACAGAACGCCCTCACGCAGTTCGGCAGCGGTTGGAGTTGGCTCGTTTGGGATCCGGCCGCCGCGAGTCTCAAAGCTGTGAAGAAGCCGAACCAAGACAGCCCGCTGATGGAAGGCCAAGTCCCGCTGCTCGGCATCGACGTTTGGGAGCACGCGTACTACCTGAAGTACCAAAACAAGCGCCCGGATTACGTCGACGCCTGGTGGAACACCGTCTGCTGGACGAAAGTGAACGAGCTGTTTGCGGCGGCCAAAGCCGGGAAGTGATTCGACTTCGACCCCCGCAAGTCCTGACGGATTCGCGGGGGTCGTTCGCGCGCGGACTACAATAGAGTCGTGGGTTCACCCTCCGCCACGGGAAAAAACAAGGGAGCATTTCATGCCTGCCGTTCTCGACGACATCACCTCGGAAATTCTCGACCTGAAGAAGAGCATCGGTGCGACGATTCTCGCGCACTATTACCAAGAAGGCGAGATCCAAGAGATCGCCGATATCACCGGCGACAGCCTGAAGCTGGCCCGCGAGGCGACCAAGGTGGAGACGCCGGTGATCGTCTTTTGCGGGGTGCTGTTCATGGCGGAGACGGCCAAGATGCTGAACCCGTCGAAGAAGGTGCTGTTGCCCGACTTGAAAGCCGGTTGCAGCCTCGTCGATAGCTGCCCGCCGGAGAAACTGCACCGCTACCAGGAGATGCTGCGGGCGAACGGGCGGAAGTTTCAGACCGTCACGTACATCAACAGCAGCGCTTCGGTGAAGGCCCTCAGCGATTGGATCGTGACGTCGGGGAACGCCGAAGACGTCGTGCGGAACCGCGTCCCGGCCGACTGCGAGATTCTTTTCGTGCCCGACCAACACCTCGGCCGCTACCTGCAAGAGGTCACCGGCCGCGAGATGATTCTGTGGGACGGTTCGTGCATGGTGCACGAGATCTTCAGTGTCCACGACCTCGTGAAGATGAAGCGGACGAACCCTGGCGCTCAGGTGATTGCCCATCCGGAGTGCCCGCGCAACATTTTGGAACATGCCGAGTTCATCGGTGGCACCGAAGCCATGATCGTCTACGTGGGCAAGCACAAAGAGCCGACGACGTTCCTGGTGGCGACCGAGCCGAACATGATGTGGCAACTGGAGAGCCGCTCGCCGCAGCACAAGTATTTGGGCGTGCCGGGCATCACGTGCGCCTGCAACAAGTGCCCGCACATGGCCCGGAACACGCTGGAAAAGATCCGCGATTGTATGCGGAACGGCTCGCCGGAAATCCACTGGCAGCCGGAGTTCGACCGGGCCAAGGAAGTGCTCACCCGCAGCTTGCTGAACCCGCCGGTTCCGGTGGCCGTCAAGGTGTCGGCCTACCCGCATGGGGACTGACCGGATTCACCGCTCGCGGGGTAAGTCGCTCAGCGGCGGTCGGCTTGCCGACTCCCGCGGGCCGGGCGGAATTCCTTCAGACGTTTTGAAACTCGACACCGGCGGGAACGGGGTGGTGAACCCGGGCACGGGCGGGATGGGCTGAATCGGGCCACCGATGCTGCCGGTGCTCGGAGCGGGTTGCGGGTATGGCGTCGGCCCGAGTGGGGCCGTCGGAGCTTCCTTCAATCCGGTGCTCGGCCGCAACGCCCCGCCGATGCCGATGGTCTCTGGTTTGCGTGCCACTTTGTCGGCGAACACTTCCAAATCTTTGGCGATCTTCTCGGCCCGAATCAATGTGCGGTTCAAGTTCGCCGCCGCATCGACGAGCTGATTGTACAACTGCGGGTCGTTCAGCACTTTGCCGACAGTGCCATCGGCTTTGTTGAATGCGCCGATGGCCGCCCGGGCATCCGCGAGTGTTTTCGACAGGTTCTCGGCGGCGAGCGCGATGTTCTTCATCACCGGTTCGGCGTTGTCCGCGATCGGCTTACTGGCCTTTTCCAAGTTCGCAAAGAGTCCCTTCGCCTCGGCCAATCGGCCGTTGAGTTCCTTCAACGTGCCCTCCGCGCGGTCGAGCAGAATGGCCGCGAGGCGGATGGTTTTCGTCAGGTCTTCGCTCCCCGCGTTCACGTTTTTCAAGATGCCGTTGATGTTCTTCTTGTTCTCGTCCGAGAGCAAATCGTTGCTGGCGGTTTGGAAGTTCTTCAGGATGTCGGTGAGGGCCTTGCGGTTGTCGTCGGTGAGGAACACCCCGACCCGATCGGTGAGCGTCTTGATCGCCTTGAGCGCCGCCGTCAACTCGGGTTCGCTCGCTTTCAAGATCGAACGCAAGTCTTCCGCGAGCGGCTTGTACGCCTTCACGAAATCCTGGACTTCCCTGAGGAGTGCTTTAAGGTTCGCCGGCGGCGCTGGTTCGTCGTCACGCTCGAAAGAGATTTTCTTGTTCGGGTCGACCGGGTCATCGGAACCGAGGAAATCTTGGACTTTCTTGTTGGTCTGGCGCAGTTCGGGTAACATCTCGCGGGCCAGTTTGGCGAATGCCGCGATCTCGTCGAGTGCGATCTCCGCTTTGGGGCCGACCTTGTCGAAGCGCGAGACGGTCGCGCTGAATTTCACGAGGGCATCCTGGGCATTCGGGATCGCACCCTGGGCTTGGTTCAGCAAGCGTTGGGTGTTGATCGGGGGCACGCCGATGATCTCCGCGTTCGCCGGCACGGAGTCGGCCCGCGCCAACGGCTGGCCTCTCTCGTCCGTCTTCGGGATGAAATCGAGGGTGGTATCTCCGGAGAGTAAGCCACGCGAAATCGCCGGCTCTTCGCTCTGCCGCGGGAGATACTTATTCTCGACTTCGATGTTGACCCGCACTTGGCCGGTGCCTTCGTCGATGTCGATGGCGGTCACGCGGCCGATGCGGACGCCGGATTTGCGCACGGGGGTGCCCGCGGCGACGCCGGGTGCTTCGGGGTAGAGCACCGTGTATTTGGTTCGTGTACTGAAGACGTCGGGGGCGCCGCCGAAGAGCACGACCAACCCCGTGAGCGCGGCGACGGTGGCCGCGACGAAGACGCCCAATCGCCGGCGCAAAACTCGTTCGGCCATGATGAAACTCCTCAAACGGATTCGACCACGTCGCGGATATCGTTCATACGGTCGCGCGCTTCGCCGAGCACGAACTGGCGGACGCGGGCATCGTCACAACTGCTCAGGCCGCTGGGCGGGCCATCGTAAATGAGCTGCGGTTCGTGGGCCGAAAGCCGAGCTTGCGGAAAGAACATCACCACCCGGTCGGCCACCTTTTGCACCGTGCGCATCTCATGGGTGACGACCAAACTCGTGATCGGTCGCTTGGCCCGTGTTTGCAGAATCAACTCGTTGATAACATCGGTCATAATCGGGTCGAGGCCCGTGGTTGGTTCGTCGTAGAGCATGACATCGGGATCGATAGCGAGTGCCCGTGCCAGCCCGACCCGCTTCCGCATTCCACCGGACAACTCGGCGGGCATTTTGCTTTCGGACGCGACGGTCAAGCCAACATCTTGTAGGCAAGAGCGTACGCGTAGTTCGAGTTCTGAGGGCGCAGTGATTCCCTTCGCGCGGAGGCCGAACGCGACATTTTCGAACACGGTCAAGCTGTCGAAGAGCGCGGAGCCTTGGAACAAGAATCCGACGCGCTGGCGCATGGCCACCAACTCGCGTTCCCGCATTTTGTGGAGCGGCCGGCCTTCGAAAAACAGTTCCCCCTCGGTCGGCTGCAACAGCCCGACAATGAGCTTGAGCGTGACCGATTTTCCGCAGCCACTTTCGCCGATCAGGGCCAGCGTTTCGTGCGCGAAGATGTCGAGGTGGACGTTGCTCAGCACTTGCTGGCGGCCGAAGCGCACCGAGACGCCGACGAGACGGATCAGGGGTTCGGTATCCATCAGGCGACCTTGGCGCCGACGGCCGGCCAAATGAGGTTGTGAACCGTGGTGGTCAACATCGCCATCACGAAATCGAGGAACATGATCGCCACGAACGACAAGACGAACCCCTCCGTGGCGGCCTTGCCGACGCCCTCGGCCCCCGGTTTGCAATTGAAACCGCGGTGGCAACAAATCAGGCTGAGCACGCCGCCGAACACGATCGATTTTGCCAGCCCCATGAGCAAGTCGAACCGCTTCACGAAGTTCTGCGTGTGCTGCCAGTAATGGAAGTCGTCGATGCCGAACACGTACAGGCAGATGCCGCTGCTGCCGATGACGCCCATCGCGTCGGCGAGCACCGTGAGCAGTGGGATCATCAAGATGCAGCCGAGGAATCGCGGGGCCACGAGGTACTTCACCGGGTCGACACCCAAGCAAGCGATGGCGTCGATTTGCTCGGTCACCCGCATGGTGCCGAGTTGCGCCGACATCGCCGTGCCGACACGGCCCGCCAGCATCACGGCGGCCAACACCGGCCCGAGTTCACGCACCACCGACATGTGAATGATCGCCCCGAGGGAAGTATCCAAGCCGATCATGTGCAATTGGGAATACGTCTGCACGGCGAGCACCATACCGATGAACAAGCCGGTGACGCTGACGACCCCGACGCTGCTAACGCCGACTTCGACGCAAACCCGCAATAGCTCGCGGGTTTTGAGATGGTGCGACCAAATGCCGGAGATGGCCCGGATCGAAAATACTGACCAATCGCCCAACGCCTCGAAGGCATCGCCAAAAAATGCGAAAGTACCCCGTGTTGGCACCGGCGGCTCGGCCAGATCCAATACAGGTTGCGAAACGGTGTCGATCGCGCCGGCACTCACAAGGCGACCATCCTGTCGGGGTGAATTTCAGATGCTAACATCTTATCTTCGGCAGGGCAGCAGCGGCGCACTGAAACTGGGAATTGGGATCGCGGATGGGAGGAATAGAACAGCCGGCAGAATCGGAAGATCTTGCCGGGGTTAACAGAGTTGGCTCGAATTCACGCCCCTATTACCGGCTCCGCATCAATCAACTGGTAGTAAACGTTTCGTTGACGTGGTACCCAACCCGCTTCGCGGATGCTGCTGCGGATCTGTTCCAGCGTCAAATGATGTACGGTACCGGCACTGGCGACGACGTTTTCTTCGATCATCAGGCTGCCCATGTCGTTGGCCCCGAAGAAGAGCGCGAGCTGGCCGATCTTAGCCCCCTGGGTCACCCAGCTCGACTGAATGTTCGGGACGTTGTCGAGGTACAACCGGGCGATGGCCTGCACACGCAAGTACTCGAACGCACCCTGTTCCGGGTAGTCGCTCATCTTGTGGCCGGGCTGCATCGTCCAACAGATGAACGCCGTGAAGCCGCCGGTTTCGTCTTGCAAACTGCGAATGCGGTCGAGGTGTTCGACGCGTTCCTCGTTGGTTTCAATGTGACCGAACATCATGGTCGCGCTGCCTTTGCCGCCTAGCTTGTGCCAGACCCGGCAGACTTCAATCCACTCGTCCGAGAGGGCCTTGTTTTTGGTGAGCGCTTTGCGTATACGATCAACAAGAATTTCACCGCCACCACCAGGTAAGCTACCCAGGCCGGCGGCCTTCAATCGACCCAGTACCTCTTCGAGCGGCAGTTTGTTGATTTTGGCGAAGTGCCAAATTTCTGGTGGGCTGAAGGCGTGCAGGTTTACACTCGGGTAGCGGTCGCGCAGGTCGCGCAGCAACTCTTCGTACCACTCCAGTTTCAAACTTGGGTGCATTCCACCTTGCATCAAAATTTGGTCACCACCGAGGGCGATGGTCTCTTCGATCTTGCTGTAGAGTTCTTCGCGGCTGAGCACGTACGCATCGGCATCGCCGGACTTGCGGTAGAAGGCGCAGAAGTCGCACACGGCCGCGCAGACGTTCGTGTAGTTCACGTTGCGGTCGATGTTGTAGGTACGGTACGGCTCGGGGTGCAGCCGCATGGTGACGGCGTGGGCGGCGCGACCAAGCTTCTGCAAATCATGGCTGCCCATGAGCGTGACGGCGTCTTCGCGGGTGAGGCGTTGCCCCTCAACGACACGCGACAAGATTTGGTCGATGGTAGGTTGCAAGTTCCACCCCCTCCGGTGCGAGGCCGGCTTCCACGGCTAGGTGATAGAAGCGATTCAGACCCGCGAGTTCGGCCGGGCCGAGATCGTAATGAATGATATTTGTAAAGTAGCGGCGGACATAACCGGAGTCGAGACCGAGCACGGTCGCTTCCCGCGCCGCCAGGACGCCGGCTTTCGACAACCCGTAGTTCTTCGCCCGCACGAACGCCGATTCCGCCGAGCCGAGATGGACTCCGTCCCGCACCGCCCAAAGCGCGAAGACCATCGGTAGTCCCGTCCAGTCGTGCCACTCTTGCCCGAGGTCGTAGGCGAATTCATGAATCGGTAAACAAGCTTTCATCGCCCGGTCGCCGATCAACAGCACGGCATCGGTGGTGGCATCTTCCGGATTCGCATTGATGGGGAGCTGTTGGAATTGCACCGTTCGAGTCGAGCGGTGTTTCAACAAAATCTTAGTGAGTGCCGCGCTGGTTCGGCTCCCCTCATCGAGGGACACGGAACGGATGTCGCCCCACGGCACTTTGCTGAACAAAGTCACGCTGAGAACCGCCCCGCGGGACGCGATGGCCACGTTGGGAATCATCGAGTACGTTCCGGCCCGGAAGAATTCGATCACCGGGATCAAGCCGACATCGAGTTCGCCATCCGCGAGTTGATCCGCGAGGCGGCTCGGCAAATCGAGGGTGAGTTCGATTTCGTCCGAGAACCCTGCCAACCCTTCGATGAGTGGCTTCGTGTTCAAGTAATTCACTGCGCCGACGCGAACCATGATCCACACATCCTTTCCGTCAGTTTATTAACCGCGAGCGAATAAAGGATTGCAACCGTCCGGCCGTCATCGGATATTATGGAAGACGAATTTCGTCGAATCCTCTGGCAGGGTTGCACCATGTCTTGCATTCGTTGGCTTGTGGTTCCACTCATTTTGATGTTCGCCCCGGCCGGGTTGCACGCCGCCGACAAACAGCCCACTGTTGGGTTCGCGGGCGTCCAAGCCGATGGCTTCGGGTTGGTCACGGTGAATGTGGCCCAACTTTGGGATCTGCCGGCGTCCAAACCCCTCCGCGAGGCGTTGTCTAAACTGAAGGAACCGCTGAAGTCGGAATGCGAGAAATTCTGCGATTTGAGGCTGGAGGAGATCGAACGGGTCACGCTGTACTGGCCGACGTATTTCAAAGCGGGCCTGCAGAACCGGCAGACCGAGCCGTTCAAAATCGTCGTCTTGCGCAAGCCCTACGAGCGCGCGGCGATGATCAAGGCGTTGAAGGCGAAAACCTCAACTGAGCTGAACGACGAGGCATTTGAGCAGCGGGTGACTCGCATCATCGGCAAAAACGTCGTGTTCATCGGCGGAGCATCCTCGATCATTTTCGTCGACGATCGCACCCTGATTTTCAGTCCACCGTTGACCCAGCACGACGACGTCGACGATGTCGAAGGGTTGTTGAAAGTCATCAACGGGGGCACACTCAAAGTGGCCGTCGGGCCATTGGCAGACGCGCTGCATTGTGCGGAGAAACATTCCGTGGTGGCCGCATTCGCCGGTGCGCCGGTGAAACACTCGTTCGAGTTGACCGTCTTGCCCGAGGTGCTGACGCCCGAAGTCAAGATCCTCCAAATGATTGCACGGGCCGAACGCGGCCTGTTCACCATCGACTTCGGTCCGACAATCCGTTCGACGGCAAAAATCGACTTCGCGGAAATGGCCGAACCGGACTGCAAGAAACTGTTCGGGCTGCTCCACCCCCGACTGGTGGAACTGTTCAAGTCGAAGGATGCGTACTCGGTACTGGTGCCGTGGTTGGATTTCGTCAAAATGGCGCTCGGCAAGGCCGACGTGAAACTCGAAGGACAATCGTTGACCGCGACCGCGAGCGGCGCGGTCGATGCGTCGATGCAAAAGTCGTTGGGCGCGTTGCCCGATTGGGCCGCCGCGAGGACGGAGCGGTTGAAATCGATCAAGAACTTGGAAAAGATCTTACTGGCGATGCACAGCTACCACGACGCGAACAATGCTTTCCCACAGGATGTGCTGGATGAAAATGGCAAAGCGATCTTCAGTTGGCGTGTGCACCTCTTGCCGTTTTTGGAACACGACGCCTTGTTCAAACAGATGGATCTGACCAAGCCGTGGGACGACAAAGCCAACAAGAAATTCGTCGAACAGATGCCGGAGGAATTCAAGTATTACGGACGGGAAACCAAGGAAAAAGGGTTCACCTATTTCCAGTCGTTCACTGCGCCAACGCCTTTGGATACTGGGAGTCCGTTCCTTGTTCCGGGGCGCAAAATTGGGTTTCAGAATATCACGGATGGCTCATCGAACACGTTCATGGTGGTCGAGGGCGAAGAGGCGGTGAACTGGCTCAAGCCAGGTGATTTACCGTACAGCCCCACGAAGTTGCCGAAGCTCGGCAACCCGAAGACCGGGAAATTCTTGGCGGGCATGGGGGACGCGAGTGTGCGTTGGCTCGACGCTAAAAAGCTCGGCGAGCCAACGCTGCACGGATTGATCACGATCGACGGTGGCGAAGTCGTTAGCTTCGATGAGTGAGCCAAATCACGCTGACATATTCTCGGTCTTCCAAAACTGGTTCGGAATGCAGAGTGCGGTTCCGATCAGGAAGAGGTGCGTGCCCCAAATGACCAAGCACAGGAAAGCCAGATTGTTATCGAACCCGTAGGCGTGGAGGCCGACGCCGAGTTGGTTCGTGCCAAACCAACTCCAGGTCGTGATCATGTTGCCGCCGAGCGAAAGGACGGCGACGCCGCGAGTTTTCACGAGGCCGGCCCAGCGGGCATGTAGAATCAGGGCATTCCAGAGCACGATCAAGATCGCACCATTCTCTTTCGGATCCCAGCCCCAGAATCGACCCCACGATTGGTCGGCCCAGATGCCGCCGAGGATTGTGCCGACCAGGCTGAAGAGCAGGGCGGTGCAGAGGATGCCGTACAGCGCTTGGCCGATCAACTTGCCGACGAGCTGCACTTTCTGGTCGGAGCCGACGATAATCTTCTCTTGCAACTTGCGGGTGAACAAACCGAGGATCAAGTAAATCAGGCCGATCACCCCGGCGATGTAAGTCGCACTGTAGCCGAAGGTCACGGTGGTAACGTGGGTCGCCAGCCAGAAGTTCGTGTCGAGCACGGCCCGCATCATCTCGAGCGTATCGCCGCTTTCTGCGATCTGGTGGGCGATGATGCAGGTCGACAAGCCCAGTGCCGAGGCCACGAGGTTTCCCAAGCTGATCGGGTAGATGCGTTCGAGAATGAGGCACACGCCGACGGCGGCCCAGCCGATGAACACGGCGGAGGAGTAGAGGTTCGTCACGAACACGAGCGGTCGATCCATGAGATACATGCGCGACAGCAGCGAGAATGTGTGAACTAAGAAGTTCACCAAGATCATCCAGAACACCGCTTTGCGGATGGTGTTCGCGGCGTTCGGGCTACTGAGCGAGATGCTCCAGCCGATCAAGCAAAGCAGCAAAGCAAAGCCGTACAAGAGCGCGTTGTGGTAGTACGGAGCAAAGCTGTTGAGGAAGGCTTCGAATTTCACACGGAACCGCTGGCCCGGTGAC
>JANXWE010000345.1 GCA_025351325.1 Fimbriiglobus sp. | reverse complement strand
CGAACGACCGGTCGTTCGCCCCACCTTCCTTGGTTTTACTCGTTCTTCCTCGGTGTTCTCGGTGACTCTGTGGTGAACTTCTTCTCGGTTTTACTCGTTCTTCCTCTGTGTTCTCGGTGACTCTGTGGTGAACTTCTTCATCACGAACAACAGGCACCCCGTTGATTCCACGGCATTCGCGCCAGAACCATTCCCATGCCGCAGGTATCGCTGACGCCTGCGAATACCAATCCGGCACCGATGAACGCCGGGATGCCCGCAAACCAGACGTCGACGGTCAGTGCCAGCACCGCCCCGATGCACGCAAGCCCTCCGGCGACGATCCGCACTTGTCGTTCAAGTGACATGACTTTGCGTCCGCGCGTGACGGGGTAGTTGGCACGTTCCCAGGCCAGTGTGCCACCGTCCACATTTGTTGCGGTGAATCCGGCGGCGCGGAGTTTATCGCACGCTTGTTGACCACGGTTCCCCGACCGGCAGATCACCAAATAGTGCTGAGTTTGGTCGAGACTTTTCGGGTCGAGTTTGCTCAACGGCAGGTTCCGGGCCTGCGGAACGTGGACTTCCTGGAACTCAGCCGGCGTCCGTACGTCGAGCAAATGCACGGAATCGGACTCGCAGAGTTTTGCGAGTTCCGCGACCGAGATTGTCAACGGCGTGTCAGTGGCAATCATTTCGATACTCCTTGCGCGGCTTTCCAGGTCTTGTACGACCCGGTCAGGTTCCAGCATTTGTAACCGTGCTGCACCAAAATTCGGCAGGCGTTGTACGACCGCTGGCCGCTGGCGCTGTGGACGAGAATCTCGCGGTCTTTCGGCAGTTCCGTCATCCGAGAGCGCAACTCGCCGAGGGGGATGCTCAAGGAACCCGGGATGATGCCTCCGTCGCGTTCGGCCGGTTCGCGCACATCGACGACTACGCCCACGCCCGCTTCGAGCAACTTCGGCACGTCGTACCACTGGGCCACTCGCACCAAGCCGGTGAGCAAATTCTGGGCGGCCATTCCCGCGAGGTTCACCGGATCTTTCGCACTGCCGAAGGGGGGTGCGTAGGCCAGTTCCAACTCGGCCAAGTCGTCGATAGTCATCCCGGCATACAGGGCCGTGGCGAACACATCTATGCGTTTATCGACGCCGTCTTCACCGACCGCTTGAGCCCCGAGCAGTCGGCCGTTCTCCGGGGCAAACAAAATTTTGAGGGCCAGTGACTTGGCACCGGGGTAGTAGCCCGCGTGCGAGTTCGGGTGCAGGTGAATCGCTTCGTAGTTGATCCCGGCCGCAGTCAAAAGAGTTTCGTTGGCCCCGGTACACGCCGCGACAATGTCGAAGACGCGAACAATCGCGGTGCCCAACGTGCCCTGATATTCCGAGTTCATTCCGCAGATATTATCCGCGACGATCCGGCCCTGGCGGTTGGCCGGCCCGGCCAGCGGGATCACGGCGGCGGTCAGCGTCGCACCGTGTGTCACTTCGATGGCGTCCCCCACGGCCCAGATGTGCGGGTCGCTCGTTTGCAAATTTTTGTTGACATGGATACCGCCCGAAAAGCCGATCTTGAGACCCGCCTCGTGGGCCAGCTTCACGTTCGGCCGAACGCCGACGCCGATGATGACGACGTCCGCCGGGATACTTTCCCCCGTTTGCAACACTGCCCCGGCATCGTCGAACCGAACCACCGGGTTCTGCAAATGCACGGTCACGCCGTGCTTCTTGAGTTCGAGGTGAATGTGTGCCGCCATCTCCGGATCGAGCGGTTTGAGCAGTTGCGGATTCTTCTCGACAACCGTGACGGCCAACCCACGCCGGTGCAGTTGCTCGGCCACTTCCAAGCCGATGTACCCACCACCGAGGATCAATGCCGTCTTCGCGGACTTGGCATCGATCCACTCGAGAATCCCATCGAGATCCGGAATCGTCCGGAGGAAAAAGTGGCCCGGCCGGCCGACGCCCGGCGTGGTCGGCATCACCGCCGTTGAACCGGTGGCCAAGATCAATTCGTCGTAAGGTTCCGTACCCGCGCCGATGACGACGGTCTTGTCCTTCGGGTGTACACGCAGCACTTCGGTGTTCGCGCGGATGTCGAGTTTGAACACGGCGCGCAACCGCTCGGGTGTCTGCACGATGAGCTTGGCTCGATCCGTGATTTCGCCGCCGATGTGGTACGGCAACCCACAGTTGGCGAACGACACGAACGGCCCGCGCTCGAAGACGACGATCTCAGCGAATTCGTCGAGTCGGCGCAAACGAGTTGCCGCACTCATTCCTCCAGCGACCCCACCGACGATCAGGATGCGTTTGGGCATGGATTCATTTCACTTGAATTCTTTGAGCGTTCAGTAAATTCTACGTACGTCGTCATTGGGGAGTATCGGTAATGACTGAGTACGAATTACGCTGCGAGTGTGGTAAGCGCGTTTGGGTACCGTCGACCGATGCGGGGCGCACGGTGCCGTGCAAGTGTGGCAAAGTGATCGAGATACCATCGCTCCATGGACTCCGGGACTTGGCAGATGAAAGGCCGCCCGAGTCTCGACTAGAAAGACTTCCTGATAGCAAACCGGGCCAGAGTTGGGCCGGTGCGGCAGTTGTCATTTTCGGAGTGTTTTTCGCAGCAGTGCTCCGATTGGGGGCGGGCCGTCACGGTGATTTCAGTATTGCATTTGCTGTTCAAATTGTCGCTGGCGTTGTGGGTTGTTCAATTTTCGCCAAATCCAAAGGCATCCAAGTGTGGATTGGCGGTTTATTGGGGATTTTCGGCTGTCTCGGCTTAATCGTACTGTTTTTCTTGCCTGTCTATGAAAGACGCGAGCCGCGAAGAGGTCGAAGAAACTAATGCGGCGCCCGACCTCGTCTCGCGGCTAATCCAGGCTGATGTTCAGCAACTCCGGGACTTTCTCGCGCAGGGTGTCGATCTCTTGGTGGCTTTCGCCCAAGTAGGCCAACAACCGCAGGTCGTCCCGGCTGACGGTGCCACCGGAGAGCAACCACGCCCGGACGCGGAGCAGTTTGTAGAGCTTCACGAGCTTGCGGTCGCTGATGAAAATCTTGTGCTCGCGGATGAGCACCTTCACGATCCGCTGATACTCGCGGAACACATCGCTCGGGAAGAAGACGTCGCGGTCGTTCTGCTCCTCGCCTCGGTTGTCGGTGGTCTTGCGGCTGAAGAGGAACGTCAAGTAGCGGTTCGCTTTCAAGAAGTCGTCGAGGTTTGCGTGCCCTTCGATCCATGGCTTCTGATTCAATCCTTTGTGGGCTTCGCCTTGCAGACCGTAGTCGATCAACTCTTGGAAGTACTGATCTTGCACCGGCCGGCTCAACACCTTCAACACGAAACGATCCTTGAGCGCGGCCAACTCGCCCTGCTCCGGGATCTCGTTGGTCGCGGCGAAGAGCACCCGCAGCGGCACCGGTTCGGGGACGCCGTCCTGGTAGAACTTCTTCTCGTTGATGATCGTCAGCAAGATGTTCAGAATGGCCGAGTTCGACTTGAAGATTTCGTCGAGGAAGACGAGCTTCGCCGTCGGCAGCTTTCCCTCCTTGCGGCGGATGTACTTCCCCTCGCGGAGCTCCTTGATGTCGATGGCCCCGATGATCTCCGACGGCTCGGTGAACCGCGTGAGCATGTATTCGAAGTAGTCCCCTTCCCCGAGGCCGAGGGCGTCTTTGAACTTCAGCACCAGGTCGGACTTGGCCGTGCCGGGCGGGCCGACCAGCAGAAGCGGTTCTTGGGCGACGGCCGCGACCACCATGAGGTCGATGATCTCGTGTTTCTGCACGAAGAAGCGACTCAGCGATGTGCGGAATTTATTGAGCCGCTTGCGGATCTCTTCGGCTTCGCCTTGGAGTTCCACGAGGGTGGCGTCTTCGGGTTTGGTCTTGGGGGGCATTATGCAACCAGTTCAGCTAATTTATTTCCGTAATGCATTGTGAATGCTAGCAGGCACATTCAGCCATTTAACACGCGGTTTATTTTTCTCGTTGAGCGCGACGTCGTCACAGAAAATATGGTCAGCCGCGCCTTGATGTTTCCACCTGACATTCCCAATCAGCTTCCGCTTAAATAGCATTTGGCCTGTGTCGCAACCAAGTGTACCTAGAACATATCCGGGTACATCATAGACAAAGGATTTATGTTGATCCGATGAAACGCTCATCCTTAATCCACCGATATTCTTGAGTTGTTCGAAAACGAAGCCATCCGCATTTGGATTTTCTTGAATTGCCTTCAAGATCGTAGCCTCGTAATCAGGCGGCAAATGCGTATCGTCGTCAACAAATGCTATCCATTCATCGGGTTCTGGTATTCTTTCTATTGCTTCATTGCGCTGCGCTGTGCCTTTGGCTTCAGGAACTTGTTGCACGTGTTTTTGCGACCACGATACAATCTCAAATTCAGGAGTACTCTTAAAAGAGTTCTCAAAAATCTGCCTATAGTAGTGACCAAGATCGTTCCCAAGAGGAGTTTCTTGTTTTAGATCTGCTTCAAATCCAACGAACCAACGAATACGGAATTTGGTCAACAACCGCAAATGGCAAGCAATTATTGGCAAGTACACAGGCCTAGAACAAGGTGTGATAATATTGAGCAACATGTTTAGCAATCAACAAGAGTTCGGAACGAAATAACACCGCAGCGAACCCTACTTCGCGCAACTTCTATCTCTTCTTTTTCTTCTTGCGATCCGCTGCGCGTTCTTTGGCACTCTTGCGGTGGCCGGTGTCGCCTTTGGTTTTGATGCCGTCCATGCCGCCGGGGAGGAACGCCCCGGCTTGCCCCATCCCGGACATCATTTTGATCTTCTGGAACATACTCATGCTGGCCATTTGTTTCATCACAGCCCGCATTTGGTCGAACTGCTGTAGGAACTGCTTAATTTCCTGGGGCTGAATTCCAGAACCGGCAGCAATCCGCTTCCGGCGGCTCATGTCGATGATGTCGGGGTCGAAGCGCTCCTTCTTGGTCATGCTGTCGATCATGCCCTGAATCCGCTTGAGCGCGGCCTCGGGGTCTTCGCCGTCGGGGATCATTCCGGACATCCCCGGAATCGACGAGACCATGTTCTTCATGCCCATCTTCGAGATCATCTCGAACTGCTTGCGGAAGTCGTCGAGAGTGAAATTCCCCTTCTCCAGCTTGGCTTGCTGCTTCTGCAATTCCTCTTGGCTGACGTCCTTTTGCAAGCTCGCGATCTTCTCGACGATGCTCATCATGTCGCCTTGGCCCAGAATCCGCTGGGCCATGCGATCGGGGTGGAACTCGTCGAGCTTGTCGACCTTTTCGCCGACGCCGATGAATTTGATCGGCACGCCGGTGATCTGCTTGATGCTCAGCGCGGCCCCGCCGCGGGCGTCGCCGTCGAGCTTCGTGAGGATGCAGGCGTTGAGTTCGAGGGCGTCGTGGAACGCCTTGGCGACGTTCGCCGCCTCCTGGCCGATCATCGCGTCGACGACCAAGTAGACTTCGTCCGGTTTGCAGAACTTGTCGATCTGCTTCAGCTCGTTCATCAGGTCGTCGTCGATCTGCAACCGGCCGGCGGTGTCGAGGATCACCACGTCACAGAGCGATTTTTTCGCTTCGATCACCGCGTTCTTGCAGACGTCGATGGGGTTGGTCGCTTCGCTGTAAACCGTCACCCCAATTTGGGCGCCGAGCGTTTGCAGTTGTTCCACGGCACCGGGGCGCTGCAAGTCGGCGGCCGCGAGGAACGGCTTGCGACCGCGCGACAGCAGCGTGAGGGCCAACTTCGCGGCGGTGGTGGTTTTTCCGGAGCCTTGCAACCCGCAGAGCATGATCACCACCGGCCGGTCGGCCCGCTGCGGAATCTTGTGATCGACAGGCCCCATGAGGGCGCAGAGTTCTTCGTAGACGATCTTGACGATCTGCTCGGACGGATCGACCCGTTCGAGCACGTCTTGCCCGATGGCACGCGATTCGACGTTGGCGATGAACCGCGTGATGACGTTGAGATTCACGTCGGCATCGAGCAAGGCCCGTCGGACTTCGCGCAAGCCGTCGCGGATGTTGTCCGCCGACAGCCGGCCCCGACCGCGCAGCTTCTTCAGCGCGTCGGCAAGCCCCTTCGTGATCCCCTCAAACATGCTTCACCGTGGTCGAATCCGTGTCGATGGCCCTGACCGTCAATGTAAGAGGGAGGGAGTCCCGGAGCAACCTGGTGATGGGGAACTGAAGGGTTTTCATTGGGGGGTACTGGAATTTGTTGGAGTTCAACCTTCAGGTTGTTTCGCTTAGGCCGCAGAGTGTCGATCATTTAGGTCGGGCGAGTCTTCGAGGCCCGGCCCTCGCCGACGTCGGACCCTCGAGGACTCGTTCCGACGAGGACAACCTAAAGTTGAACTCCAACGAAAATGAGACATCGTTGAAATCCCACTCGTGAGCACGGACATGGTGAAGTCTTCGGGGGAGCGTGCTAGAACCCGTTGCCACAGGTTGCCACACCCCAACAAATTTGTCCGCCTTGACAGGATTCGCCCCCAGCTTATAGTCCGCGACCCAACGGGTGGATCACAGAGTTTACGCCATGGCTGCTTTTTAGCGGCGATGTTGAGACGGAGGCAGTGTGGCAAGGTGGCCCTCCAGTGTCTGGATGCAGTTACTCTGTGCGGCGGCAATCGTCGCCATGGGCGATTCGATCCTTTGCGCCCAACCGATTTCCACGGTTCCTGCCCGTCCGTTGGCATTACCCCCGTTGCCCAATTTCGAACCACCATCCGAGCTGCTCGCACCACCGCTACCAGTACCAGGCGGCACGACAACACGCCAAGTGCTCCAGCCGGCGCAACCTGGTGGTCTGTTGCCACCGCCTGCCCTCGCACCCCCACTCACTCCGCAATTGATTCTGCCCAGCGGGAGCAGCGTGACCCTCCCGGCGACGGTCAAACAGATCATCAGTTTCGCGCCGCGCTACGGTAAATTGAACGATTACGTTGTCGACCCGATTGGCGACGATGTGCAGAGGATCACGTATTCCGGCGGATTAAAGGTGAACGTGGTGATGATCCCGGACGATCCGACCAAGCCGACGCAAGAGTTCGAGTTCGCTATGGACAACGCCGTGATCTGGATCAAGGGCGCGAAGAAGGGCACGAACGTCCTAGGCACACTCGGCACCGAACGAACAGATCCCACCAAGCCGGCGAAGCCGGCAGCCGACGGAAAAATGACGTTCGAACTGTACTGCCAGGGTAACGTGGTTGTGCAAACGCGAAGCTCCGCAGGGCCGGCTCCCGACGAACAAACAATTCGTGCGGAAGAACTTTACTACGACCTCGAAAATAGCAAAGCCGTGGCGATTCAGGCCGATCTCGAAACCAAGACGCCGACGAGTTCGGATCCGATCCACCTGCGGACGCCGGAACTCTGGCGGCTGGGGCCGAAAGAATGGAAAGCGTTTGACACGCTTGTTTTTTCGAGCAAACGACCGGCCGACCCGGCCCTCACGATCCGCACCCGCGAAGCGACGCTCACCGATCAAAACACAGTCCGCCGGAATATCTTCGGGCAGCCGTATCGCAAGATCGGCACAGGCGAAGTCGAGACCGGACTGCAGAGAGACTTGGTAGCCAAGCGGAACCGGTTTGAAATTCTCGGCGTCCCGTTTTTTGCCTATCCGACGTACCGCACCGACTTGAGCGAGCCGGGTGGGCCGCTCACGGGCATCGGACTGGGAAATAGTCGAGTGTTTGGAGCCACGGTCACGGCGACATTCGATCTGTACAAACTGCTGGCCCTGCGAGGACCGCCCGACTCGAACTGGATTCTCCACACCGATTATTTGAGCAGCCGCGGGCCGGGGTTGGGAAGCGATTTGAGTTACCGCAACCTTTTCGGCAACGGGTTCACCAACAGCGGCAACATCAGCGTCTACGGTATGTACGACAAAGGCGAAGACATTCTCGGGGGCTTTCGCGGGCCGGAACCGACGAATCCGAAATTTCGTGGGCGGGCCATTTGGACGCACAACCAAGATTTATTCGAGAACGGCACGACGTACACGCGTTTCATGGGGCAGGCCGCGTATTTGAGCGATAAGAACTTTTACGAACAGTATTACAAACTGAATTACGATGCCAATCCGAATCAAGAAACCTTCGCATACTTGTACGGGGCCTCGGGGAATTTCTCTTGGTCGGCCTTGGGTGAAGTCAACGTCAACCGACCTTGGGTGACCGAAACCCAATGGCTCCCGCGTGTGGATGCGGCTCTCACCGGCCAATCGTTCTTCGACCTGTTCCTTTATAGCGCCCGCGCCTCGGCAGGTTATGCACTGCTTCGGCCCGCTTCCCAGTCGCCACTCTCGTTGATCCCAACGGAAGTCGCCGTCGACACCGCCCGCGTCGATCTGAATCAGCGGCTCTCGCTCCCGTTCGACCTCGGCCCGGCTCGCATTGTGCCCTACGGGGTCGTCGATGCCACGTACTATTCCCAAGATCTCACGGGCCAAGATCGCGGGCGGGTTCTCGGGGCCGGTGGCGTCCGTGCGTCGATTCCGTTTTCGAAACTGTACGCCGACGCCAGCAGCGAGTTGTTCAACATCCGTGGCTTGAATCACAAAGTCGAATGGGGCGCGAATTTCTACACGGCCAAAGCGACGAGTTCCACGGCGAACTTGCCATTGCTCGACCGCCTGAACGACGACAGCAACGATCTTTCGGCCCGCTCGTGGCGGACCTACGTGCCACTCTTCATCCCCGGCCCCGACGGTCTCGCCCTGCAAAATTCCCCGCGCTTCGACGCCCAGCAATACGCCATCCGACGGGTACTCGACAACCGACCGGAGACCCTCGACACGCTTCAAGTCGTGCGGGGCGAAGTCCGCCAGCGACTCCAGACCAAGCGTGGATTGCCTGGGCAAGACCACACGGTCGACTGGATGACGCTCGATTTATCGGCCTCGTTTTACCCCCAAGCCGAACGGGACAACTACGGCAAGAACTTGGCCTTCCTGGAATACAACTTCGTTTGGAATTGGGGTGATCGTACGGCCCTGAGTTCCTCGGGCTGGACTGATCCATTTGATCCGGCCGCACGCTATCTGAACCTGGGCGTGACCTACAACCGACCCGACGGCAGCAATCTCTACGTCGGTTACCGCCACGTTGACCCCGTGAAGAGTCGGGCGTTGATCTTGGCGTTGGGATACCAACTCACGCGGAAGTACAGCATCACGGCATCGAGTGTGTTCGACTTCGGGACTCAACTGGCACAAACAACATCGCTGGCGTTCAACCGCACCGGCACCGACCTCACCGTGTCGCTCGGCTTCAGCTACAACGCATTGGTCAACAACTTCGGCATCCAGTTTCTGCTCTTGCCCAACGCTGCCGTGGCCAACCGACCCGGCCAGCCGATCGGTTCGATCTTCCAACGGTGATTCCCCCATGGCGACTCGTCGACGCTGGCGGATCAAATTCGCAGAAGCCTTCTTTGGCGTCGCTCAGGCGATCTGCGAGCAATCGAGCTTCCGGGTTCACCTCCCGGCCGGTGTGATCGTACTGGTACTTGCGGCCATTCTGCGTTGCACACCGCTAGAATGGTGCTTGTTGATCACTTGTATCGCCGGTGTGTTCGCCGCCGAAATCTTCAACAGTTCGCTGGAGACGCTGTTCCACGCCCTCGACGACGCCACCAAGAATCGCATGCGTGGTTGCCTCGATCAAGCCGCCGCTGCGGTGCTCGCCATCAGCATCGGCGCCTTGGCGATTGGGATGATCATTTTCGTTCCGAAGTTACTGGCACTCGTGACCCCAGCGACAACCATTTGACGATTCGCTGGAAGGAACACCATGCCGAACTCCATCGGGTTTGCGATTGTCGGTTGCGGGATGATCGCCCGGTTCCATGTACTGGCGTTAGCAGAGATTCCCGGCGCCCACGTCGCTGCAGTGGTCAGTCGCCGAGTCGAAACCGGCGCAGCGTTCGTTCAGGCGATGGCACTGGACTGCCCGGTGTTCGACACGCTCGAAGCGGCGCTCCAAGTTCCGTCGGTCGATGCCGTGATCATCACGACGCCCAGTGGTGCCCACTTGGAGCCGGCGTTGATTGCGGCGACTGCCGGAAAACATGTTGTCGTTGAGAAGCCATTGGAAATCACCGAAGCACGCTGCGAAACGATCATCCATGCCTGCGACCGGTACGGCGTCAAACTCTGCACGATCTTTCCGTCCCGATTCGGTGATGCCAACCTCGCGTTGAAGTCGGCCATCGATGCCGGGCGGTTCGGTCGATTAACGCTCGCGGAAACGTCGTGTAAATGGTGGCGATCCCAGGCCTACTACGACGAGGGGGGCTGGAAAGGGACGCGAGCACTCGATGGTGGCGGGGCACTGATGAACCAAGCGATTCACAACGTCGATCTGCTGCTCTGGATGATGGGAGACGTCAAACAGGTATCCGGGTTCACCGCGATGCTGGCCCACGAGCGGATCGAGGTTGAGGATACCGCCGTCGCCGCGCTCCGTTTCAAAAGCGGTGCGTTGGGTGTCATCCAAGCCACGACCAGCATCCACCCCGGCTACCCGAAACGCATCGCCATTCACGGCGACACAGGCACAGCTGAAATCGAGCAAGACACGATCGTCCGTTGGGATTTCCAACCAGAAACTGAGGGCGACGTTTTGATTCGGAATCGGATCGGCACGAACTCGGTGGCCAGTGGCGGCGCCGCCGATCCGAAGGCCATCAGTCACGAAGGGCACCGCCGACAACTCGCCGACTTCGTCGAAGCAATCCGCGACAATCGCCTACCGAAAGTGGATGGCCGCGAAGGCCGTCGCAGTGTGCAATTGATCCGTGCTATCTACCGAGCGAATGAAACAGGTCGGGTGGTGGAGTTGGGGTGAAGTTAAAGAGCTGGAAAGGAACCGAATCTTGGATATTACTTCCGATTGGCTTTCGCCACATTGACCACGATCACTTTGTTCGTTGCGTCGATCACTCGAAAGTAGAGACCCAAAACATCGGAGTACCAAGCAAGGTAATCCATGTCTCTCGATTCACCCATGTCGTGGGGCTTTGATACGCAATTCGACTTTCTCGACGTAAGTCCTTACACGATCGAAGTAAGTCCAATGATTTCGACGCCGAATTCGTATTACGTATCAAAGCCCATGTCGTGGGGCATTCGTCTTAAATTGAAATCCATGTAGACAGCTGCCTGCCGAATTGACTCAGGATTCTCCGCTTCCTGTTCAATCTGCAACAGTTTTGGATCGCGCACTGGTGCCACTCGACTGCGAACATCAGTTCCACCCCAGTTGGGCTTTGACTTCCTCGAACGGGATTCCACCTTCCGCCGTCATTCGGTCGAGATCTTCCCGGGTCAAAGTCGGATCCCATGGCACCAGCGATGTAGCTGGGATCGTTTGGACTTCCGGTCGAAATCGACCAATCGTTCGATCCGCATCGTTTTTTAGTTCTACCGGTTCCCCAGCTTCGAGGAGCTTCGTCAGGGTAGCCGTGTCCGAATTCGGCCCGATGCGTTGACCACGCACAAAGATAGTAACCAAAGTACACCCTCCATTTGTGGTTGAATTGTACCCCGTTTTTCCGAACGTGTCGAGTCGCGGATACCACTTTCCTCTGTCGAGTGTATCCTATCCGCATGACGCCGATGATGCAGCAATTCCGGGCCGCGAAGGATGCCTATCCAGGCATGATCGTGCTGTTCCAAAATGGTGAGTTCTACGAACTCTTCGACGAAGACGCAGAACTCGCCCACAAGACGCTCGGCCTCGTGCTCACCAAGCGGGAAGAGCACCCGATGGCCGGGTTCCCACTGGCCAAGCTCGACCACCAACTCCGGCAATTGCTAGCCGCCGGGCACCGGGTTGCGGTCGCCGAGCAGATGGAACCACCCAACGACGGCAAGAAGATTATCCGCCGGGAAGTGACCCGCGTCGTGACCCTCGGTAGCGTGACCGAAGACGAGCTGCTCGACCCGCGCCGACCGAACCACTTGGCCGCCGTGGTGCGGACCAAGTCGGGGCACTTCGGCTTGGCTTGGCTCGACCTCACGGCCGCTACGTTCTGCGCGACCGATGTTCCCGAAGGTCGGCTAGCCGACGAGTTCGCCCGATTGCATGTGGCCGAGTGTTTGCTGTCCGAGGACACCGTCGAAGCGATCCGACCCCATTTCAACGTGGGCGGGCCAAAATCGATCACACCGCGACCAGGTTGGACGTTCGATGCCACCACCGCCCTGGATGCCCTGCGGGCCAAATTCCAAGTTCACACGCTGACGGGGTTTGGCTTTGAGGATAGCCAACCTTGCTTGACCGCGGCCGGGGCGTTGGTGCTGTACGTCGAAGGGACGTTGAAGACGAGTCTCGGCCACATTCCCCGCCTCACCCGCTACCGGCCCGAATCGCACTTGGTGCTCGACGAAGTCACCCGGCGCAGTTTGGAACTCACCCGGACGCTGCGTGACAACCAGCGCGAAGGTTCGCTCCTGTCGCGGATCGATCGCACCGTCACGCCGATGGGCGCGCGCTTCCTGCACGATTGTTTGCTGTCGCCGTTGAACTCCGTGATTGCCATTCAAGCTCGACTCGATGCAGTGGAAGAACTGCTGCGGGATCACGGGTTCCGGGGCGATTTGCGCGAATTGTTGAACGCCACCGCCGACCTGCATCGCCTGACGACGCGGGTTTCAACAGCACGCGCTACACCCAAGGATTTGGGAGCGATCCTGCGAACCGTGCGGCTGCTGCCGAAGTTGAAAGCCAAACTGACGGGCCGGCGTGCGGTCGTACTGCAGCAGCTCGAAATTAAGCTCGATATGGTTCCTGAGATCCGCGATTTACTCGAACGCTCCATCGTCGATGATCCACCATATTCCCCCAAAGAGGGCGGGTTGATCCGCGAAGGATTCAGTGCCGAACTCGACGAGCTGCGACGGCTTTCCCGTGATGGTAAAGATTGGATCGCCCGCTATCAGGCCCAGGAGATTGCCCGCACGGGTATCGGCAGTTTGAAGGTCGGTTTCACCGACGTGATGGGGTACTTCATCGAGATCACCAACGCGAACGAAACCCGTGTGCCGGCTGATTACACCCACGAACGGACGTTGAAAAATGCCAAGCGATTCATCACGCCGATGCTCAAGGAGTACGAAGAGAAGGTTTTGACCGCCCAGGATAAAGCGCAAGCCTTGGAATTTGAGCTGTTCGTGAAAGTGCGAGACAACGTCGCCGCGAAGACCGCCTGCCTGTTGCAAACGGCGGACGTGCTCGCTGAGGTTGATTTCCTCGG
>JANXWE010000323.1 GCA_025351325.1 Fimbriiglobus sp. | reverse complement strand
GGGCACAAAAAGTGACATGTGAAAATTCCGAATCGACACCCCACGCCCGCGCTCGACGGACGTCTCGCGGCTAGTGGAGTTGTTCATGTTCGTCGCGCAGCATCTGATCCTCTCCGCGTACGGATTCTGGCTCCCGAACGACCCGCGCGGTTCGGGGTCGAACTACGTCGGCTCGGATGCCCTCTTCGACATCGCAGGGCGGGCGATGAAGGTCGAAGACGGGCGCTCGAGGGCCTACGACGCGCACGACCGGACCGCGCGGCTCGCCGCAAAAGCATTGCTCAAACTCCCGCCGGTGCTGTTCACCGGCGTCCATGCCCGCGCCATCGGCCGGGGGGTTGCGACCCACGCGGAACAGGCGGCGATCCCCATGTGGGCCTGCGCGATCCTGCCGGATCACGCGCACTTCGTCATCGCCGAATGCGGCCGCGATCCCGACCAGGTGATGCAGCAATTTAAAGCGGCCGCGACCCGGCGGATGCTCGCCGAGGGCGTTCATCCGTTTCAGGGGCAATCGCCGGTGCCGAAGTGCTTCGCCCAAGGCGGTTGGAAGGTGTTCCTGAAAGCGGACGCCGTCGAACGGACGATTCGGTACGTGGAAGACAATCCGATCAAAGCGGGATTGCCCGCGCAGAAATGGTGGTTCGTTAGCCGCGAGACGTCTGTCGAGCGCGGGCCGACCAAAGACACTCCGCAAAATTGACGATCACTTCCACGACCGCGCTCGACGGACGTGTCGCGGCTAATTGGATTTCCGATCCGCACGCCGGCCTTCGTATGTCGTCGCATATTCCAGCGCCTTCGCATCCGGTTCCACGTTCGCCGCGACGCAGGCTTGCTTGTAAAGTACTGGCCACCAATTCTCGTGCTCTGTCAGGCCTTGCTCCTTCACGCTGGCCCAGTTGCTCGTGATCTTCGACCACGCTTTGTCGCCGAAGTCGAGGGCTTCCTGCAAACTGCCGAATTGCTTCACGTACCATTCCCGGCCAATTTGCGCGTGCAGTACCTCGTCGGCCCAGTCGAAATCTTGGATCGTCTTCGCCAGCGGCAATCCGCTGTCGGTGGCGACCTCGTACTCGTAGCGTTTCCCGGTTTTTGGCATCAACCCTTGCTCGATGAAAAAGAGCACCCCGTGCCGTTCGAGCGGCGTGCATTCCGTGTTGAGGCGGTGGCTCCAGTTCCAGGTGATGCGGGCCTGCGTCCAATCGACGCCGAGGGCCACGAAGCCGACTTCGCCCATCATACTGTGGCGGGCCTCGTCCCAGATTTGCCGTGACATGTCGCGGTAGTAGCCCCACGGTTTGCCCGGTGTTTCGGCAAGGATGCTGGCCATCATCTCGGGCACGTCGATCTCGCGCAGCCGCTTGTAGAGCATCATCAGCACTTTGTCTTTTGCAGTGAACTCCGGGGAATAGAGGAACGCCTCGGCGTTGACGCCTTGGTTCCAGAGGTCGGTGAAGCGTTCGTCGCGCTGCGGGACGGGGTCGTAGTGATAGGGTGTGATAGAGTAGCGGCGGACGATGGGTTCGTTGGAGCTTTTGGAAAGGCCAGATATACCACCTGCGATTCTGAGGAACGCAATCAGATCGTCTTGCCATTCTCGTGTTGAATTGTCTTCATCCAACGTCGACAACGCGATGTTGAAATAGTCCCTCATATCGTCGACTTCTATCGCCGCGAACCTGAGCAACCGGATTGAAGGCCGATCCGTTAGCCGATGAGTGTGCCAGATGTATTGATCAATGGCATCATCTAACATGTCGAGTGAGACTTGTATGCCGGCAACGAACTCGACATTTGGCGCCGCCCGAATCTCATCGAAGAACACCTCGAGTGCCGGGTGCGGCACCTCGTCCAGTCCGAGCGGCGGCTCGCGCATCTCGGAGACACGCTGGCGGATCGCGGTGGCGTGCTCGGCGCAGAGGTGGGCATGGTGGGCGAAGGCCGTCTTGAGTTCGTAGATCGGTTCGGAGGTGACGCGGGCCGTCAGAATTTCATGGAGCCGCTTGAAGGCGTAGTGGATGCGCTTCAGCCGGGTCGTACACTCCTCGATCGACAGGCCCGGTTTCATGGCCTCCTCGAACGAGCATAACCCCGCCAGCGGGGGGAGGTTCTTGTACGGCGTATAGTTTGGCAGCGGGGTAGTCATAGCCTGTCTCCGGTTGGGACTTTGGTATGATAGGAAGATGGAAATTGCACTCGACTACCGTGAGCAACTGAACTCGAACAAGAGCTGGGCTCTTTGGGAGGGCGGAATGTTTTTCGAAGGTACGAATAAAGTCCACACTTCGCTCCGGCGGATTACCCGCAAGCTCGGGGAACTCGATGTGCCCTATGCCGTCGTCGGTGGTATGGCTCTCTATCTCCACGGTTATGTTCGATTCACGGATGATGTCGATTTGCTTGTCACACGAGCGGGGTTGGCTACGATCCACGAGAAGCTGGTCGGACTTGGTTACGTCCCGCCTTTCACGGGCAGCAAGAATCTGAAGGATGCCGACACCGGCGTGAAAATCGAATTCCTTATCACCGGTGAATACCCCGGGGATGGGTTGCCGAAGCCGGTGAGTTTCCCGGATCCTGCGGATGTCTTCCAACCGATCGAAGGGATCGCCACTCTGACGATACCCGCTCTCGTCGAACTCAAACTCGCCTCGGGAATGGCCAAAGGCCGCCGAAAAGATTTGGGCGACGTCCAAGAACTGATTCGGAAACTCGAACTGCCTCTTGATTTAGTCGAGCAATTAAACCCTTACGTCCATGACTCTTACCGCGAACTTTGGGACGAAGTCAACCCATCGTAATTTGCTTGCAACCGGAGACTCGCTTCCGTGGACCATAAATTCCAGATCAATCTCGGCGGCATCATCGACCTGCTCTCGAACCACCTGTACAGCGGGCCGGAGGTGTTCGTCCGCGAGTTGATGCAGAACGCCACCGACGCCATCACCGCCCGGCAGAGGCTGGAACAAGGACACGTCGGCGACATCCGCATGGAGATTCACCACGCCAAGGGCAAAGCTCCGACCGTGATGATGTCCGACAATGGCATCGGTCTGACACCCGAAGAAGTCCACACGTTCCTCGCCACCATCGGCCTCAGTTCCAAACGCGCTCTCGATGGCGAAAGCCAGACCGATTACATCGGACAATTCGGCATTGGCATCCTGTCGTGTTTTGTCGTGTCGGACGCTATCACCGTCTATTCCAAAAGTGCCAAGGCGAACACGTCGGCGGTGGAATGGAAAGCGAAGCCGGACGGAACGTACACCCTCAAAGAAATCGACCGCGATCTGGAACCGGGGACGCAAGTTTGGCTCACGGCCAAGCCGGGCTGCGAGGAACACTTTGAACCGGGCCGCGTCAAGGAACTGGCCAAGCATTTCGGCGGGCTGCTGCCATTCCCGATTCGCATTTCGCACGGCAAAGTGAACCAAGTCATCAACGAGCACGGTGCCCCGTGGCGGGAGAAATACAAGAACGACCGCGAACGGTACAAGTCGTACCTCGACTTCGGCCGCGAAATCTTCGAGGCGGACTTCCTCGATGCCATCCCGTTGAAGTCGAAGGCCGGTGACGTCGAAGGCTTGGCGTACGTGCTGCCGTATGCCGTGACTCTGACAAGCAAGCGGGCTCACCGCGTCTACTTGAAAAATATGTTGCTGTCGGAGAACGTCGAGAACCTGCTGCCCGATTGGGCCTTCTTCGTGAAGGCGGCCGTCAACGCCAACGACCTCCGGCCGACGGCGTCACGCGAGTCGTTCTACGAAGACGCCAAGCTGCAAACGGCACGGGAGACGCTGGGCGACTGCCTGCGGACATACTTGATGGACTTGGCCGAGAAAGACACCCGCAAACTCGACCGCATCATCAGCTTGCACAGTATGGCGATCAAGAGCTTAGCGACCACCGATGACGAGTTCTACCGGCTCGTGATGGACTGGCTCGTCTTCGAGACCTCGCAAGGCGAGATGACCTTCGGCGATTACCGCAAACAGCACGACGTGGTGCGCTACGTGCCCACGGTCGATCAGTTCCGGCAGGTGTCGCGGGTGTCGCAAGCACACGGGCAGGTCGTCATCAATGGCGGCTATACGTACGACGCGGAGCTTCTGGCAAAGGCCGAAGCGTTGCTCGATATGACGACGGAAGTGGTCGACCCCACCGCCCTGAGCCAGTCGTTCGACGAACTCGAACTCCATGAGCAGGATACCGTCGCCGAGTTCCTGCGTGCCGCCGAGACGGTGCTGAAACCGTTCCGCTGCGAACCGGACGTGAAGAAGTACAAGCCGAAGGAGCTGCCGGCACTCTATACGACTAACACCGAGGGTCGCTTCTTCCGTTCGCTGGAACAGTCGAAAGAGATCGCCAACCCGCTCTGGAGCGGCGTGCTCGACAACCTCGGCAAGAAGGATAAACCGCAGGCGATCTTCGCGCACATCTGCTTCAACTTCGAGAATCCGCTGGTGCACCGTCTTTGTACGGTGAAGGATCGTGCCATCCTGCACCGCAGCATCCAGATGCTCTATCTGCAATCACTCTTGCTCGGCCACCATCCGTTGAGCGTCAAAGAAATGACCCTGCTCAATGAGGGACTGCTTTCCCTGATCGAGTGGGGCATCGGGATGAAAGAAAGTTAATTTTGTGAGAGGCTCATGATGCTGGAACTTTCCGAACAGATCAAAGAGCTGCTGGAGGAAGCCGAAGGGTTGGAGCACGGCCCTGTCCAGTTGGCGTTGGTTGAGCGTGCGGTTGAAATCGCCGACGTTCACAACGAGTTGGACGTTTCATTCCATGCGCGCGTGACCTTGGTCGAAGCGGCCATCTTCGGCGACCGCCCTGACATCGCTCTTATCGCGTTTTCGTGGCTCCTCAGCAAGTTCGACGCGGAACCCGACCGCTTCGACAGCTTCGAACTTCTCTGGAGTTACAAATGGATCTTGGGGCACGTGGCTCTTTTTCCGACCATCCCAAAAGATCGCATCGACGACCTCTTCGACGACATGAAGCTCCGCTACAAAGCGGAAGGCTCGACGCTCCATGCTTACTGGACTCTGCGCCGCGATAACGCCCAATCCATGGGCGACAAGGCCGGGGCGAAGAAAGCACACGCTAAGATGCTGTCGACGCCACGCGACCACCTGAGCAACTGCTTGGCCTGCGTTCAAGACGGCAACGTTGACCTCCACGTGTTTTTGAACGACGACGCGGCCGCGATCCAAGCGGCCAAGCCAATCCTGAATGGCAAGATGTCCTGCTCGGTCGTGCCCGAATGCACCTACGCCGGCGCCGTGCTCCCCTTCCTCCGCCTCGGCAACGCCAAGCGGGCGATGGAGTGCTTCGCCTCCGGCTACCGGTTGATCGGCCGCCAATCCACATTTCTACCCCAGAAGGCCAAGTACATCGTCGGGTTGACGCTCACCGACAATTTGAGCCGGGCTGTGAAGTTACTTGATCGGCATTTACCGGAGGCGCTCGATTCTGTCGATCCGTCGGCTAAGTTCGAGTTTTACTTGGCCGCACGGCTGTTATTGGAAAAGCTCGCCGAAAACGGCAAGAAGACAGTGCCGATCCGCGTGCCGAAGAAATTGGAGTTGGGAGGGGAATCTAAGCCAACAGTGGCCGTGCTCACCGGTTGGCTAGACACCGAGTTGCAAGGTTTGGCATCGGCCTTCGATGCCCGCAACGGGAATAAGAGCTTCGCCAAGCGCGTCCGCGATTTCCGCACGATGTTCGAGTACGCGAAGCCGTATCCAATGACGTGACCCGTTAGCCGCGAGACGTCCGTCGAGCGCGGACACGCGATCATCTCGTTTGCGGATCGTCGTTCCGCGGCCGGAAATCGCTGTGCATCGCTCCGATATTCCACAGCGCGCGCGTGACGACCGGCCGCAGCGACGTCTGCGAATAGCGATCGAGTAACGCACCGAGCGTGATGAAACCGAGATCGCTATAGACGACACGTTCGCCCGGGCGTGCGACAAGCTCGCGCGAGAGAACGAACGACTCCACGTTCTCGCAAAACAGCGTGCGATAATCCGCACCCGATTGCATACCTGCGGTATGCGCGAGAAGCATGCGCAAGGTAATCGCTTCGTGCGTCGTGCCGCGCCACATCGGAAACCAACGCACGAGCGGTTCGTCGAGAGCGAGTACGCCCGCTACGACCGCATCGAGCGCTGCGTGAGCGACGGCAATTTTCGTGAGCGATGCGAGATCGAAGCGCGTCGTCACCGTCGTCGGCGCCGAATTCGGCGCATCGTCGAGCCGACCGTACGCGCGTTCGAAGACGGCCTCGCCGCGATGTTCGATGCGCAGGACCGCCGCCGTGAACCGTGTGCCGATGGCGTCGCAAAGCATCGCATCGTCGAAGGTTCGGACGCGTATCGCGTTCACGATGCCACGAGCGTCACGGGCATCCGCCCCGTTGCGGTCGTGCGAGAGGTG
>JANXWE010000299.1 GCA_025351325.1 Fimbriiglobus sp. | reverse complement strand
TAAGCCGAAAACTTACCGGTAAGCCGAGCTTCAATTCGGCCACGACGGTGGGCTCGTGGAAAACTCGAGGTAAAAGTTTTCCCCGAACATTTTCAAATAGCTTCAATTCGGCCACGACGGTGGGCTCGTGGAAAACAAGAGTAAGTCAAAAATGATGAAAATGATGATGAAGCTTCAATTCGGCCACGACGGTGGGCTCGTGGAAAACGGCGGCGGGCGGGTTTACCTTCAACCCCGACCTCGCGGAGCTTCAATTCGGCCACGACGGTGGGCTCGTGGAAAACATCGCTCTCGGCGGCGGTAGTTGGGTTGGCTACAGCGCTTCAATTCGGCCACGACGGTGGGCTCGTGGAAAACTGCGATGCAGATGGATGCCAAAGACACACGCAAAAAGGCTTCAATTCGGCCACGACGGTGGGCTCGTGGAAAACCGCTCGCTTCCTAACTACCGACAGGACACTGGATTAACTTGGCCGTTGCGAGCGGTGGATCTTTCAAGGCGTCCTCCAGATGTTCGCCCAAGAACAATCGATCCTAACACGTTGCTACCAATTGCTTTCGGGCACGCGAGCGGCTCGCGGAACCAAAAACGATCCTATCATCTGAAATGTCAAAGAGTTACGGCGGCAAATCGCCAATAGGCTGTTTTCAGCATTTGGCTGCTCGCAGCTTCATTTCGGCTCGCTAGACGCTACCATTCTATCACTTTAGCCTGGGTCAGGTTCGGAGTTTTGCTGTTTATTTCCGCTGGAATTTGGGCGACTCCAGAATACCGCAGACTCATGTTCCGCTACTGTCCTCGGCGGCGAATAAGCCGAGTCCTCGGTAGCGACCTGCGCCGATGGCCAGCGGGCCGAAAACCTGTTGGGGGAACGTCACACGGACGTGATAGGCCGATCCCGTGAGCTTATCGGGCCGGGTGTAATTCCGAGCCAGATCGACCCCGGCACGGAAGCCGACTTGCCGCCAAGCCAGCTCGGCAATGCCGTCAACAACCTCCTGGGCGATGCCAGCATGGACGAACGCTCGCCGGAGCAACCCTTCGGCCTTCGCGGGGTCGCGGTCGTCGTAGCCGGGCAGCAGCACCGGTGTGACAGTCGACCACGTGCTGGCCGTTCCCGTGTATTGTTTCAACACCCAGTCGGACGGTTCGAGCGGATTCAACATCCCTTTCAACTCGCCCTCCCACTGGAGGTCGCCACTGGGCAAGCGGCGGCGAATCCATTCGATGCGGTCGCGGCATCCGAGTGGGGCGACGATTAAGACCCGTCGGATGGCACCGATATAATTCCCGCGTTCGCCGCGTCGTTCTACGCTCGGTAACGGCAGGTATTGAAATCGCCGATCGGCACCTTCGCCTTTCAACGGCTTCTCCGCGTCCGCAGCGTCGTGACCGTGGACGAACGATGCAAGATCGGGGTAGGGCCAATCCCGGCAGACTTCGGCCGTGGCGTGTCGGAGCCAAGCGGCGACGTGGCTGCATTTCCGGGCGGTGTCGAACGACGGCGATTTGCCATCCGGATCGACGGAGTCGATGCGGAACGCGGCGAAGGGCCGCGCAGCGGCTTTGGATTGGGGCAGGGTGGCGCAGTGGTAGCCTTGGATTTTGAATGCTGAGAGCGGCGGCACGGGGCTGAAACCCTCTTCGTTGTGCCGGCCGAGGAATTTGTCGTGCTTTTCGATCAGGGCCGCGAGGGTGCCGGCCACCGGGACGCGCAGGGGAGTACCTCCAGAATCGACCGTTCTCCAACGGTGGCCCGTCAGTTTGTCGGCCTCGTCTTGGGTGATGACTTTGGCATTGCCGACGGCCATGTCCACCCCCCACCCGAGATGGGTGATGGAACGGGCGGCGGCGGAGATTACGGCCAGATGGGGACATTCCTGATCCGGCAGCGGATAGAGATAGTGGATAGCTCCGTCTCCATTTTTTGGAACCAGCAAGTGGGTCGAACGGATCGTTTTCATCGTCTTGAGGGCGTTCGGTTGTTTATCTGGTTCGCGACCTTTTGACATTGGCACAGCCCAGACATCCAGGTCGTTGTTCGGCACGGCGATCCGAACGGGAACACCGACGTGATAGTGCGGGGCGAGCACAATCGGAGCATTTTGTTGTTGTAACCACTCAAATGGCTTCAACGCGATCTCCTTGAATCGCTCCCCACGCCAGCAATCGGCAGCCGAAGCGACGAGGGATTGCATCACGCGCAGTGGGGACGGTGGCCACTCTGGCTCGTTGCCGTCGCTACGGCCGTGAAACGAAGGAGCCGGATCGAGAAATCGGATGGTGATTCGGAGAAAGTATGGCATGACGACCTCCGTTACTGTTTCACGATTTGTGCGACACCCGCGAGGGCTTCAACGTCCACCTTTTTGTCTGCGAGCACTACAGTCTCAAAAGTCCCAACCACTTTTCCGTTTAGAAACTTGGTCGAACTGGTTGTTGAGATTCGCACCTCACCGCTTGTGGTCTTCAGGGTGAAACCATTGAGTGCCGGATCGATTGCCGTGACTTTGCCCTTGATCTTGTCAGGTTTTGCCCCGGCGGCAGCGATGCCTGCACTGAAAGGCTCGGAACGCCCTTTCTCGACGACGAATGAGTCGGCAGCGGCGTTGGCGTATTCCAGGGCTGCGGCGTGCGTGACCGTCGCGTCAGGACGCTGGCCATCCGAGTGGACGACTTTGAACTCGCGCGGTTTATCGATGTCTGGAACGAGATTACACCCTTGGCGCAGGAAACTGTCTTGCGGTGCGGTCAGAGCGACCAAGCAGAGCCCGAGGATGTACCTCCTCAGCGCCATCGTGCGATCAGGTGCTAGCTTGCCGTCCTTTTCGAGCACAGTCAAACGGCGCAGCGCTGCGAGGCTGATGGTCGCATCCCGACGGATCGACCCCTTCTCCATGAGTTGGACTCCGCCGGGTGCTTTCGAAGCGAGAGCGTTGGCGAACCCGTCTTTCGAATCCGCTCCAGGAAGGATGTCGAGCTTGGCCAAGTCGATTGTCATCTGCGTGAGGAAGTTGGCCGAGCGGGTGTGCCCCTTGATGTTGAAGGCTCGGATCGTGGACGACAGTAGACGCGGCAGTTTCGCTGAGGTATCGCGCGAATCCCAGACGCCGAAGACCAGCGACGTCGGCGCCAGCTTCGCCAAGGGCTCGGAGTTGCCGCGCAGGACTTCTACGAATGCCTCCCGAAGTGGCTTCTCGAATGCTGAGCAGCGGATCAGGGCATCGGCAGCACGGTGGTTGGCGTGCAACAAGTTGACCTTCAAACCCTTTTCTGGAAACGTGACTTCGTACTGTGGAACCAGATCGGAGTAAGCCTCCTGCATGAAGATCGGTTCGATCCGGTTCGCCTGCGAGCCGACACTGTCGATGAGACACGCATTTGTGCCGTCTTCGAAAAGGTCGATGTTGTATCCGCCTTGGAACTTCTCTTTGTCTCGATCCGCACCTTGCTGAGCAGCATAGGTAGCTGGGAAGAAGATGCCGTCGGCACCTTCGACTGGGATGAGATGCTCTCGGATCACGAGCGCGGCCGGGCCACCGTCTTTGAACCAATCGTCGAACGCTTTCAACTCACTCACGGGAAGCTCCTTCGCGGATAGGGAATGAAACACCGAGCGCGGCGTACTGACCGCGACTCACCACACAGCCTCGATACCGAACCGATTGGGAATCCGTGATCGCGCCGCTCATCGCAGCGGCGGCGACCGACGGGGGGAGTGGCACATGCCAAGTCGTGTAGTCGAACGACTCGCGGCCATCTTGCATCACCGGGCGGAACCGTTGCAGACCCACTGCGGCGAGCAGTTCAACTGCCGCCGATGATTCGACTTCCAGGGTGTGTTCGTTCAGCGAAAACCCGACATCGAGCGCGTTCCAAGCCGGGCCGGGATCAAATCCAAATCGGCCTTTCTGAAACAGGCGCTGCTTGAATAATGCCTTGTAATGTGTGTCGGTGAAGCTCTTTACCTGCTCCAAGAACGCCTCTCGCAGTCCAGTCCAGATTCGTAGCGACGTTTGTTGACCGGACCAGAAATTCCACGGACTGTTCGAGATGACCTGTGCTGTTCCCCGCAACACCGTGACGCGATTCCACGCATCGAGAACGAGTGTTTTCGCAGGCTCATCGCCAAACTTGAACCTCAAGGATGCAATGATCTCAGGGATTTCAAGCCCATTGGCTTCCATGCGTTCGAGACGTTCGGGCAAGTTCTGCAAGAGGATTGCCAGCAATTCTGGCAGAGTGCCCTCGCACGCAATGCAAAACTCACCCTTCTCGAACCAACCCTCGGCACCCGGCCAGAGGCGGTCGGCGAGCTCCAGCAATCCGCAGCACGCGAAGAACTGGCCGGGGTTAGTCGGGTCGACGGCGACTCGGATCGACGGCGTCGGATAGTCGGTCATTTCTTCTCCTCCTTCACAAACTCGGACGGTTTGGCGCTCGCGGCCCAGTCGGCGGCGCGCAGGAGCGATTCCAAGTACGCCAGCCCCCAGCGGCCGTATTTGCGTTGCAGCCGGGCGAACCGTCGGGGGACTGACATCGCCATGTCATCGGCGGAGACCCCCGCCGGCGGTTCGGGGTCGAACGGTTCCGGGAAGTGCGGCCGGGAATAGCCGTGGTGCGCGGCGATCAGGTGGAGGACGAGATCTTTCATGTCTTCGCTGGGGAGATTCAGGAAATCCACATCAGTTTCGAGATCGACGAGGGAACCGAATTCGTGGCGGTAGGTCGTTAATTCCATCGACTTCCATTTGCGTTTCCGGATGGGATCCCAACCGGACTTCGCGTGCCAGTTGTTCGGAATCGGGTTACCGATGCTCTTTTGCCAGACGATACGCTTCTTGCCGAGATCGTGAAGCTTAGCGGCGACCTTCAACGCGGTTCGAAGAGCTTCATTGTCAGGAAACAAAGCGGCCGCGATCCGGACGAGCCCATTTGTCACATCGTCGGTGTGATGCTGCCACGTGATGATCCGCTTCGCGTACTTGGAGCCGTCGTCGTCGGCCGACTGGGGGCGAACGAACCAGTACCACGGTTCGGTTTCCGCATCGTCGTTTGCTTCCGATGTCGGAATGTCGATGTGCAGCACCTCGCGCATCTCGGGATCCGACGGTTCGTCGTCTTCCGAACGCTCGCGCCGTTTGATCGTCCGTGCCTTATCCGAGAACCAAAGATCGGAGACGTCGTACTTGATCTCTTTGGAGAAGGGTTCATCTCCCTTCAACAGCCCCTCGAGCGTCAATCCCCCGGCAGCAGGTGGAAGGATCACCGTCCGGCCACCGATGGCGACGACGGGCTTGTTGGAGGAGTCGCGTTCGACCAATTTCTGAAGCGTGTAGAGTTCGACAGAGCCATCCGCATCGACGAGCCAAGCAGAGTGCTGTTTTTTGAGTTCTATCTTGGCATCGCGCTTCGCGATCGCTTCCAACTGTTCGAAAACTTTGTTTTTCCCGTGCGTCGGCCCACTCAGCTCTTCGTGCGGCTTCAGCGGGTATGCGGCCAGGACTTCATCGAAGTCGAGCTTGTTCCGTTTCAGCACGGCTTCCGTCAGACGCTCGACTTCCTCGCGCCAAGCGACCGTGGTCTGCGGCGGGTCGTATTCGCTCAGTCCATGAAGATAAGGTTCGACTGGTGGACGGCCGGGGAGTTTGCCTTTGATCGTCGTGAGCGCCCAGGCGTCGAACAGGATATCGGTCACGGGGAGGATCGTGGGCGGTGGGGCGAACGCGGCAATTCGGTTGTCGGACGGAAGATCGCCCAACGCCTTCGGGCTGGCGTCGCCTTTCAGATCACCCAAGAGTTTCAAAGTCTTCTGCCGGCGCACGTCATATTCATCGACCTTGCCCTCTTTGCCGAACGAGGTGGGGTGGATGACTTGAACCCGAGTGTCACCGTAGAGGCCGAAGCGGTTCACGCGGCCGAAGCGCTGGGCCATACTCTCGTAGGTCGAGAGATCGCAGGCCAGATGATACGCCGAGATGTTGATCCCCACTTCTCCGGCGCTCGTGCAGACGAGGTAAACCGTTTCACCATCCGCCAGCGGATTGGGGAGGAACCTTTTGAAGATCTCGTGTTCGACGAGTCGATCTCGTTCCAAGCCGCGCATCGTGCCCGTGAGCGTGATCACCCGCCCCTTCGGCAGCAAGTCGCGGATTTTCAGAACGTCATCGACAGTCCGAGCGAAGATCAGAATTGCTTTGCCACTCGCCTCGTGAGTGAGCGCCTTCTTCGCCAATTCTTCCGCCAGCTTTTTCGGATCGGCGTTTGCGATCAGCTCGAGTAGTTTCGGAGCACCGATTCGCTGCTGGACGGTCGAATCGGCTTCGTTCGCTCTTTTCTCGGCTTCGTTCGGAAACGATGCATCATCCCCTCGACTCGTCGCCGTCAACTCCATCACGCGGAACTTGCCGAACTCCTTGCAGCGATCCTGCTCCTCCTCAATCGCTTCGATCAATTTCTGGAAGGCCGGCTCCAAGTGCGCTTCGTCGTGGATCAGCAGCGCATCCTGTCCCAAGAAGCCGGCGTGCAGCGGCTTGCCTTTGAATCCGACTCCGTAGCCACTGAACAGCAAGCGCGAACCGATCATATCCACGGTACCGCAGATCACCGCAGGGCGCGATGGATCGGCACTCCATTCGCGGTTGTCGGCGAATTGTCCACGAAGGGTGCTGATGGCGAACTCGGCGATGCCGGGCACTTTCTTGGCGAAGTATTTCTCCACTTCCTCCGTCGTCTGATCCACCACCGTGCGGCGGTTCACCACATACACCAACCGCCGCGGCACATTCTTTTTGTTCGCGAGTGCAATCAGCCAGATCGCAATCACCGAGGTCTTGCCCAAGCCCGTCGGCAGGTTGCACGCCTTCGGGATGTTGTCGACCCCGTCTCGGCAAAAGCGCTCGTAGAGCGCCGATTGCCACGGGAATGGGTCGTTGCCGGTGAGGGCTTTGAAGGTTGTCGGGAAATTCGGCATGGGGCACCACGGGTTTACTTCCGGCATTCTTCCACAGTCACACTACCATCACTATGTCGGTTGCGGCGGGCGGGTCGGTCGGTTGGCCAAGGGCTTCAATCTTGGCGAGGCAAGCAACGCAGACCGGGATAAACAACACTTGATCATGCGTCAGATCGATGGCCTCGTAAAGGCGAGATCGCAAACGTACAGTATCGGTGGCCGAAAGGCGAACGAGAAACACCGACTTCTGCTTGCGGTAGCCGAAGTCCTCGCAGATGCTTGCCACCTTCCGCAGCCGTTTCGGGTCGGCGATGTCGTAGCAAACGAGCGTGCTTTGCATCAGCGCACCGTGAATCCCGCGTAGGCCGGGACGCTGCCGCGCACGTACGCGGCGAGCATCCGGGCCTGCACTTCCAGCATCCGGCTGTAGCTCATGCGGTAGCCGTAGACGGGGTGCGTCACCACCGTCGCTTTGCGTTGCTCGTAAGCCGTGAAGAAGGCCTTGCGGCCACTGTCAGTCAGTTGACATCCATCTTTCCAGGTCATGAAATCGCTGCGGCCGAGCATCTCGTTGTTCAGCAGTGTCAGTACGACGCTATCGGCGATGACGGGCCGAAATTCTTCAAGGAGGTCGAGCGCCAGCGACGGCTTGCCGTGGCGGTTGACGTGGAAGAAACCCTTGTAGGGATCGAAGCCGACGGTGCAGACGGCCGAGAAACAATCCCTCGTGAGCAGGGCGTAAGCGAACGACAGCAGGGCGTTGACCGGGTCACGCGGTGGTCGGCGGTTTCGACAGGTGAAGTCGAAGCCACGACCGGGGACTGGCTTGAGGAACCGGTTGAACTCGCCGAAGTACAAGGATGCCCCTTGGCCTTCGAGGCCAAATAAACTCTCGGGCGCGGCGGCGTCATCGACCTTGCGAATGAGATCGGCGAGACCCATCGCGGCCGGTTCGTCGCTGCCGCGGTCATCTTCAGAACGCAGGCTGCGCATGAGCAAAGTCCGCTGGTTGACGAGCTTGGCACGGACGACAGACTTGGCGAGTTGGAGGCATTCAGCAGGGTCGGCGAAGCGTTTGTATTGTGCCTCACGAAGACCGACGTTCTTCGCGGGCGGCGGTTGGAAGCTGCCAATGAACTTGCCGTATCCGGTGAGGATCGACAGGCCGATTTCATTTTCGAGCAACGTTTGCAGGGCTTGGGTGCTCACTTGCACGTTCCCAAAGACGACCACCTGCCGGACAGCGTGCATCGGCACGCGGGTCATCTCCTTGCCGTCCTTCTTGACGATCAGGTGTTCGCCGCGTTTGCCGACGGAACTTCCGGGTTCTTGGACGTAGAGGATGGCACCATCGTCTCCTTCGGGGATGACGCGGGTCAGGCCGACGGGGGTCACCTTCAGCGGTTCGGCGGGTCGAGTGATTAGAAAGAGTGTTTCTTCCGGAAGGCAAACCGGGGCCAACGAACAACCGAAGCAACGGTGGCGCAGTTCGGCGGGCAGCGGCTCGGGTGGTGCATCTTGGATCGAAAGCACGTGGCACCGTTGAATCGCAGCGAGTGTCTTGGTTCGCAGTGTTTCATCGAACGGAACTTCGACGCGCTCCTTGGTGGCTGCGTAGAACTGGTAACCGCGCCGCACGGATTGGCCGGTGCTCTCTTCGAGCAACATCGCTTGGGCACACAACTGTACGGCGTCGTTATCCCAGGTCGTCGGTTCGCCGTTTTCGTTGCGCGGAGCGAAGCCGTGCTTCGTTTCGACCGGATATTCTTCACCGTTCTTCACTTCCACTTGGTCGAGCACACCGGAGATCCCGAGGATCTCCGAAGAGAGAGTCACGGAACGGGTTCGCGTGGCGTCGCCCTCTTTGCGGGTACGCTCGGCTAGGGCCGGGTCATCGACGCGGCGGTGATCGTGCAAGCCCCCTTCGACATGCTCGTTCGTCGGCATTACGCAATCGACATACTGCAGATAGTACAGCCGTTGGCAGTACGTCACTTGGTTGAGCGCGCGAACCGGGATGAGTGGTACGATCACGGCGACACCGTTGGCTCGGGGAGTGGATACGGAGACTCTTGAACCGATCACCGGGGATCGGCTTTTGAACAGGGTATTGCCATCGAACGGCTACGCGGCGTGGAGTTCACGAGTGCGCGGAAGCTTGCTGGACTTCCTCAGATTGGCCAATTTCTGAAGCAGTTCTTTTTCGGGTCGATCCGATCCGAGGGATTCCCAACAGCGTTTGAGGAACTCGTTGCGGTATTTAGGATCGAAGGCAATGTCGTCGGTCGAGCAGCCAAGCCGTTTATTCATGTCCGTGTAGACGGAGATCAAAACCGGTTCCATGAGGGAGCCTCCTGATGAGTGTCGTGAGTTGACTCTCGAACAGTTATTGCCCGAGAGCGGTGGATCGTTACAGAATCAAAGAAGGTTTTTAGCGGGGACAAATTGAAGAAGGGAACAAACACCGCAAGCGGTATGCTTGCGGGTCTGGACTTTCCCGGACGAGGGTAACTCGGCCATGACGGTGACGTCATGGAAATGGTTCATTGCGAACCCGTCGTATGCTTATCCCGATCCCTCTTCAATTCGGCCGGGTCGGTGACGACCCAGAAAAGCCTGTCAATTTTTGGTCGGTCGAATCATGACCCAAGTCACTGCTTGATGGCAGTGTCGGCAGGGAGGGAAAACCTCGCCCTTGGAAAGTGCGATTTCGACGGGATGGCAAGTGACGAGAAAACCGCAATAGATTGGCTCACTCGACAAACTCCCTTCGCCTTGACCGCCCATCCTCTGTGGTTTATCACGTGGCATGCGTGAATTCCCCCGTTGGCCGATCCCCGCGATGTTGATTGCGGTCTTGCTTGGTAACTTGGCATATATTCGGTGGGAGTGCCCTTACGATTTGGCACCAGACGAGG
>JANXWE010000280.1 GCA_025351325.1 Fimbriiglobus sp. | reverse complement strand
GGTCGCTGAGGTACCCCGTCGGTTGCTCACTGAGACGATCGTCTCCCCGGCCACATCCCAGTCGCAGAAGTTGTCGTTGTAAGCGTAACTGGCAACCGGCTTATCGAAACGCAACTCGAACTTCTCGGGGCTGAAGTTCGGGCACTGCACGATCGCTTTGTTCCCTTCGAGGTACGGGGCCAAGATCCCCAGATGCGTTTCCATCACCCGCGGGGTTGAAGCGTTGTCGGTGATCTGCCCGAACCAGAACAGATCGGTGAACGTCATGCCCGGCACCGACTTTTTACTGGACACCGTGAAGCGTCCTCCGTTCGTATCCGCATGATTGTGGAGCGCCAGGCCGAGTTGCTTCAAACTGTTTTGACACTTCATCCGGTTGGCGGCATCGCGCACTTTTTGCACGGCGGGCAACAACAGGCCGATGAGAATTGCGATGATCGCAATGACCACGAGCAATTCGATCAGGGTGAAACCAGGACGGGAACGACGCGAAACCATGAGCACTCCATTCGCCGGGACGGGCGAGGGAAATGCCTCGGAAGATTCCAACGACACGGCGAGCAGGGTCGACGCACACGCGCCGACTCGGGTATGAGTCTGCCTGCCGGACGCCTGGAGCCGAGGCACCGAACACGAACTGGACAGGCAGGTCTTCTGACTCACGGCTCGTAGCGGATTCGGATGGCCTTCCCGCGAGCGACTCGCAGTGGCGAAGATTTTCCGAACCCTGACCGAATACAGCAGCGGCCCTGTGCCGGATTCTCACCGGCTTCCCTCTTCGTCGCCCGGCAGCCATCTGCCGGCGAACCCGTCCAGACTCACTGATAAACGAATTCGGTCGGGGAATGACAACCACAATATTTCGCGGGAATGATTTGTCCGAACCTCGGACACGTTCTAAATCTGTGCAACGACTATTGTGAACATTGCGAATTTTCTAGCCGGCAGACGGAAAACTATGGCCATCGTCGCACCGCCCCCGTCCATGGCAGACACCACGCTTCCCGGGCTGACGCGCCGTCGGGTTTGGTCGGCGCCGGCGGTACTTTCGCATTCGTTATTGGCCCTGACGTTTCAAAAACTCTATCTCGCCCCCGCCGGCCAACCGGTGCGACCAGACATAGCAAAAACCATCGAAAATGGGGGCGATCTCGAATCGATTTTCGGGCCGTTTGGGACAGTAGTCGAATTGGCGAGTATCAATCGTGTGCGGTTCGACCTGTTGAAAAACAGCCTGACTTTGGAGTATCCGCAGAACCGAGGCCAAGAAGTGAGCCGTCCCCGGGGCGATTCGGCACGGGCACAAGTGGTGATCGAATTTGCCAACCACGAAGCGGCCGACGAAGTGTACACCAAAATTTGGCGACGTTTGGGTGAACGAATGGCTCTCAAGCCCTACCGCCGCGATTTCTGGGAAATGGGGCGCACGCCCGTTGCTCTCATGATCGGCGTGTTGCTGGCCACGACTCTCTTGGCGGTCGCCGCGAACTCCGCCGCCGATGAGGGGCAATCGGAAACGGGAATCTTGGCCGGACTGCAATCGTTCGACTGGCGTTGGGTTTGCGGACTGGGCGGCGGCGTACTCGCCTTGCTCCAGGTCTGGGTCTACCGCCTGTTCATTCAACCGCCGACGTATTTGGAACTGGTAGCTCAATTTTCGACCGACCGACGTTGATCGACTCCGACCGACACTTAATTTCGAGACGTCCGACATGCAGCGTGATACCGTTTACGAACTCATCACCAAAATCCCGAAGTTCGACATCGCGAAAACGGTGTTGACGCTCCGGTTCAACGCTTCGATCACGCTCGACTTAGTCGTGCGCTACGAAGGAGACTACTTGGTGGTGCGCGGTCGGGAAGCCGGCACCAACGACGACGGCCGCGCGTTCTTTGTGCCTTACGACGAAATCGTCTTCATCAAGATCGACCGCACGATCAAGTTGAGCGATTTGCAGAAAATGTACGGCGAAACGGTCACCAACGAAGACGAGAGCATCTTGGATCGCGCCGCAGATTCCCTGGTCGAAGGTGAGTCGGCTAGCACAGGCAAACCCACTTTGATTGACGTCTCCGTGATGACACCTGCCCCGGCCATGGATCCCGCTGGCATTGCCAAACAGAATCTGTTGGCCAGGATTCGGGCAGCCCGCACTGCTGCAAGTTCATCGGTATCGAGCTGAACCGGCCAGAGAGCGTCTGTGGCATTCCTTATTTTTTCCATGGCGACACAGGCCCTCGAACGGTACACCAAACAGTAGGTGATTCCGTTCGAACTTGACCCGTTCCGGGTGTGCCGCATGGAACGACCGATTATTGCGACCATCTCCGGAACCGGGAGTTACGTCCCGCCACGCATCGTATCGAACGATGAGTTCACACGAACGCTCGATACTTCTGACGAGTGGATCATCAGCCGGACGGGCATCCGCGAGCGTCGTCATGCTGGGCCAGGCGACACCGCTGCCAGCATGGGCACCCATGCCGCTCGTGCTGCGCTCCTGGCAGCGAAGATAGTCCCCGATGACCTCGATTTGATCATCTGCGCGACCGTGACCCCCGATTTGATGTGCCCCAGCACAGCCTGC
>JANXWE010000274.1 GCA_025351325.1 Fimbriiglobus sp. | reverse complement strand
ACAAGTAACTAGTTACTTGTCACCCACTCGCCTGCGCCATTCGGCCTCTTCTTTTAAAACCAAACCTATGTATTGTGGTGTCACCTTGAACTCTCGGGCAAGCCTGCGATGGCTCCACTTCTTTGGATCAGACAATCGAAGATCGCAGATTTCGACATTGCGTTTGACTGTTTCCGGGTCGGACTTGCGATCACGCTGATCCTTGACAATGGCTCGTTCCACCACAGCAGCTTCTTCAATTATTCCCTTTAGGTAACGCTGTGACTCGTTTGCCATTTGTATGCGCGCGTCCTCACGCTGTATTTCCGGTGTCTTTGCCACAAGGTCGAATGCAATTCCAGTCAGTACCGGAAGCATCGAATCAATTATATGGCCATAGATACGCTGATTTAATTCAGTTTTAGTAAGCGTGGGCATACTCTCGATTAGACAGGTGATATGTTTGCCGTTTGAAATGCTTGCGAGGTGAGCCAAAAAAACCATCTTCTGATCTTCAGTCAACGACTGGTAAAGATCGAAAACGACCTTCGGCGTGGCTATCTCCACGCGGGCCATGCTGTGCTCCGTTGTCGGGGCCAGTTCGACCTACGCTGCAAAACGGAGCAATTGCAGCGTAGGTCGAACGTCAGGCGGTAGCTACTCCGCCCTCCCCGTGGGAAGCATGGTACCATGAAACGAAGGGGTGGGCAAGTTTCAGCAACGCAAAGCTAGGACAGTACCGATTTTCGGTAGTGGCCCATTAGTGTGTTGACGGGGGATTTTCCTTGCATGAGCCGATGACAGCCGCTAGACTCTCGCGTCCGCCTTCACTTCGAGGGCGAAAACGGAGAGAGTAATGGAAGCATCATTTAACTTCGCGGCTCTCGTTAATTCCAATACTGAATACAAGGTTTCCGAAAACACCACCGCCGAATTGATCGAGTGTGCAAATGCGTTTGCGGCGAACACATACCGGATGCGGGCGATGTTAACTTTCATCCCGACAATTGTAGGTCTGGCAACGATTCGTGAGCGAAGTATTTGCAAGGGCGAAGCCACGCAACCAATTATTGGCCGTGATCGTGAATTGGAGATACTGAACTCGCTGGTTGCTCGCGATGATTACGATTACATGAAGGACGGGCTGAAGTCGATGATTTCTTCAGCGCTGATAATGATATGGACTTCGTTTGAGATTCTGGCCGAAGGGTTGTGGAATGCGGCGACAAACGTTTGTGGCTTAACGAACACGCTCAGAGGCAACGGCGATAGGATTATAAATCTCGCGATGTGTGGCGGGAGCGACTACGAAGCAACCCTATTGAAGCAGGCTGCTGGCGAGTACGACAAACCACTGAAAAATCAGAGGATTTCGTTCAGCACACTAGAAAGCGTGTGGCTGTGGTACGGTCTGGCATTTGGCAAGGACAGTCGGCGGATTGATTGCATCCTAGCGAATAGTAAACTTCGAGAACTAGAACTACTTCGGCATTTGCTGGTTCATAAGACAGGTAAGATTGATGATAGGTTTTCAAAAAGATTAGCAAAGGCGACCCAATTGCATTCGGGCTTACCAATTGGTCAAACTATCGAACCGGACGGACTCCACTACACGACTCTGATTGAATCCACAATAAAATGTGGCGAAGACCTAATCATCGAAATCGGTCGATGGATAACGACTCACAACAACGCGGGTGCAATGTGATGGAAGATGCAATCGAAGAAGAGTGTTCTTCGTGCTGTGGCACTGGACATCTACTCGACTACGATGATTACGATTTCGAGGAAGCATCGACGGATCATGTCCCATGTCACGGCTGCAAAGGTTGCGGCTCGGTGCCGACCGCTCTGGGATGGAAGATCATCCACATGGTTGAGAGGAATATGGTAATCAAGCCGATTCTAGAACGACATGCAGCGTCAACACACTAATGGGCCACTACCCGATTTTCCAGATCGATGAGAAAAAGTTCAAGGCTACACATCCATCACGGTCGTAATACACGCTTTTGACGTCTGTAAAATCGTAAATATGTGCTGTCCGAGGAAATCCCCAGAGATTTATAACTATCAACCGATCCGCGTGGACACGCAACTCGGATGATAGGCTTAAGCAGACTGCGCGGATCGAACCAAACACCACCAACAAGCTAACAGAGATGAACGTCAGTGCGAAGCACATCTCGAAAAAGTTTTGGGAAGAATACAGCAGCAGCAAGACTCCGAAAAACAAAAAGGAAGTGAGAAGATGGACAAAATCACCATTTTGGCATGCTGGCTCAGCTTCGAGGCACGGTAAATCCGGAGTGGTTCGCATATTGGAAGCATTGGCGAAACTCACGCCACGGGCGTATTGATTGCGGGCGTTGGGGTTTTCAGCAGTTCCGTCAGATAACGACAAAATTCTTGAGCTTCGGCAGCATCTCGAAACAGATCTTCGGATAGTTTACGTTTCCAGACCGACGAGAAAAGCTTCAACTCCAACCATCCGTCAGAATCGTACTTGTTGTCGTTCAAACTTTTTATGTCGACGAAATCGTAAGTTACTGCTGCTCGACTCACCACCCAAGGATTGTTCACGACCAACCGATCCGCGTAGACCCGTAACTCGTAGGACTGGCCACGGTAAACTATGCGGATCAAGTGAATTACGAACCGAAGGCTCATTGCAATCATGATCAATGCGAAACAAATTCCGAAAATAGCCTGTGCGGGACCGAAGAGTAACCAGAATCCGTAAATGATAAAAACGAGAAATACGAAAAACTCAATCACCAGTTTTTTGCGTTGGACGCGTTTCGAGCCTCGGTAGACCCGGAGTGGTTCTTGCATCGGCTCACCTTCGCAAGGGGCGGAACTCCCGCAGGGCCTCCAGGGCGCTGCGCATGTCGGCGGGGAGGGGTGCTTCGATTTCGAGCATCGTTTCCGTCACGGGATGTTTGAAACGCAACCGGTACGCATGCAGCGCTTGGCGGTTCAAATAGACGAGGTCGTCGCCATCGCGGGGGATGCCCGGCACGATATCGACTTTGCGGAACTGGGCAGTGCGGCCGTAAAGTTTGTCCGCTAGAACCGGGCAACCGACGTGGGCTAGGTGCACGCGGATCTGATGCGTCCGGCCGGTGCGGGGCTGCACTTTCACCAACGTGTAACCCCGGAAGCGTTCGAGCACTTCGTAGTAGCTGCACGCGTGTTTGGCTTCCGGATCATCCGCCGCGGCGACGGCCTGCTTTTCCCGTTCTTGGGGGTGCTGCTTCAAACTCGCCTCGACGTAGTCCGAATCGCGGTCGAGCTCCCCGACCACGAGCGCCACGTACTCTTTGAAGACCGTGCGTTTTTCAAACTGCATGCTCAATTTGCTGTGGGCGCGGTCGTCCTTCGCAATTAGAATCGCCCCGCTGGTGTCGCGGTCGAGCCGGTGGACGATTCCCAACCGGTAATTGCCGTTGGCCGTGCTGAGCTGGTTCTGGAAGCGGAACGCCAACGCGTTGACGAGCGTGCTCGTCCAGTTGCCACGGGCCGGGTGGACGACCATATTCGGTGGCTTGTTGATGACCGCCAGGACTTCGTCTTCGTAGAGGACGTCGAGGGGAATGTTTTCAGGAACGATCACATCGTGGATCGGCTCGGGGAGTTGCACCCGGAGTTCGTCGTCGTTGCGAACCTTATAGCTGGCTTTGCTCGGCTTGCCGTTGACGGTGACGTGACCGCCGAGAATCGCTTTTTGCAATTCCGAGCGGCTCAACTCGTGGAAAAAGATTTGCAGGTAATGGTCGAGTCGCATCCCGGCGGCTTTGACTTTCACCAACAGGTCGACAGGATCGCGGGCACGGGCGTACGCCGGCATGGCGGCGACGGACGCCGTGGGAACCGCGTCGTCGTCTTCGAGTTCGTCGTTCATGCTAAATTGTCGATCAGCGGACAAAATCACTTTTGTCCGCTGGATGGTTGCTACTTTTTGATCGGAGCCGTTGGAACAACGTCTGGTGTCTTGGGAAGTACCCCAGCCGGTGGTGGAACGGGAACGGTCGGTACCAATGGCTTGTCGGGCGTCTTCGGCAGCACGACTTCTGGCAAGGGCTTGTCTGGTGTCTTCGGCAGAATGACCTCAGGAAGTGGCGGCTTCGGTTCACTACCTGGGACGATGGTCGGCGCGTCGGGTAGCTTGTCGGGCATGATCGGCCCGGCCGGTTCCGGTAGCTTCACTTTGATTTGTTGATGCAGGTACTTACCGACCATCCGCGGTGTGGGAATATCGCCGGGTTTGCGATTGCTCTTCTCGGTGAGCTGCTGGGCCAACTTCACAAACCGTTCGCCAGCCGCAGTCGTTTCGCCAATGGCCTTGGCTGCTTCGGTGTAATATTCAACCGCTTTGGCGGCGGTACCCCGATCTTGATTCTCGTCCCATTCCAACCCGGTGACGCCGGCTTTCGGAATGCCGATCAAACTCTCTTCGGCCTCGGCGGCTTGGCGCAGGCACTTCGCCCAAAGCGATTTGTCCCCGAGCTTCTTGAACTCTTCGGCGAGTTTGAGAAACTCTTCACGGGCTTTTTCGATGCTCTCGATCGCCGCAACTCGGGTTCCGGCGGTGTCGAGTTTCGCGGTGCCATCTGTGCCGAATGAGATTTCAGCGGCGCTCCGGCGGGCGATCAACGACTGAATCGAATTCGGGTAATCTGCTACAATTTTAGCAAGATCTTTCGGCGTCGTGGAGTTGTTGAGATCCTTCCAACGCGACGCTTCGGCCTTTTTGGATTGGCCGGAGAACCACCAGTAGAGGCCGATGGCCAATGCGATCAACAGCACGACGGCGATGATCTTGGGATTGCCGAGCTGCAGGTTCTTCAATTTGGTCGGCAGGGCGCGCAACCAGTTGTACAACGAGTTGTCTTCCAACTCCTTTTGCATCTGCAGGTTGGGATCTTTGCCCACCGGCGGGATGATTTCGCTCGGTGCGAGGGTTGTGGGCGCGTTCGGTTTGGGTTGGGCCGCGTTCATGCGGGTATCCGTAGTGGCGTAGGTGGAACGCCGAAAGGCCAGAGAATCGGCACGTTCATTACAGAAGGACAATCATAGAACGGCACGGCCATTCGGTCAACGGGCAAGGGGCCTGTGGCTGTGCATTGTGTGCCCCGGTTCTTAGACTGGATTGAGATCCAACTACTTCAATGGGAGCCAATTCCATGGGCCGCCGCCGCGATGATGAACAAGAAGACGAAGAGTTCGACGACCGTCCGAGTCGCCGCCGGGGCAATCGGCCGGAGAAGAAAAACAACCTCCCGATGATTCTCGGAATCGTCGGCGTGATCGTGGTTCTGATCATCGCGGCCTGCGGGGGGATGGTGTATTACGCGGTTTCGTCGGCGAAGAAAGTGGTCGATGAAGTGTCCGTCAGATTCGCCTCGGTCGCAGAAGCCGACAGCTTTCTCGACAAACTGTCTGATAGCAAGATTCAGACGGCCTACGACTCGACTTCTCCATCATTCAAGGCGTCGACGAGCTTCGTCCAGTTCCAACAACTGATCGACAAACATCCGTTGCTGAAGAAGTCTTTTAGCCATTTTTCAACGATGTCCGCCGCCCCGACGGGGGTCGCCCCGAATCGAATGCAGGTGATCAGCTATGAACTCTACGATATCGACAATGCCGATCCTGGTGATGCTGGCGACGACCCCGAATTGGAACCGAGACCCCCGGTGAAAAAACCCAAAGTCACCAAACCGGGAATCAGACCGGGTACACCTGGGCAGAAGTCGCTCACGGTGACGATCACACTGGCCGAGCAACCCGGTGGCTTCTGGAAGGTCGAAAAATTCACGATCCCATGAATCTGGTATGCTGTGTTGGTCTCTCCTGCCGAACACCCTTTCCCCCGCGTTTTGGAGTTCCGTTCCATGCTCTCTCGCCCGATGATTTTGCTCGCCGCGTGCGCCGGGTTCCTCCCTGCGACCGCCTTCGCCGATGTCAAACCGCACCCGCTTTTCACCGACAACATGGTGCTCCAGCGTGACGCCGAGATCCCCGTTTGGGGCAAGGCCGAACCGGGCGAAAAAGTGACCGTGACCCTGAGCGGGGTCGCCGTGACGGCCGAAGCCGACAAGGACGGCAAATGGATCGCCAAGCTCCCGGCGACCAAGGCCGCCGCGAGCGCCGTGTTCACCATTGAGGGCAAGAACAAGATCGAGTTCAAAAATGTCGCGGTCGGCGACGTTTGGATCTGCTCGGGCCAGTCCAACATGGAGATGACGAACAAGAGCAGCTACGACCTCGACCGGGTCTCGGCCGGTGCTAAGAACGCGAACCTGCGCCTCTTCACGGTGAACAAGAAGACGTCCACGAAGCCGCTCACCGATGCCGACGACCTCAAGCACTTCAGCAAGTGGAGCGAAAGCGGCCCAGAATCGATTGCGCAGTTCTCGGCGGTGGCGTACCACTTCGGCCAGAACTTGCAGAATAGCCTAAAAATCCCGATCGGTTTGATTCACACCTCGTGGGGTGGCACCCCGGCCGAAGCGTGGACGAGTGTCGAAGCGCTCCAAGCCGACGAACAACTGAAGCACTACGCGGTCAAAAATCAACAAGCTGCCGAGCAATTCGAGAAGGATAAAAAAGCGGTGGGGCCGAACACGCCGGGATCGCTCTACAACGCGATGCTGCACCCCCTGCTTCCGTTCGGCATCAAAGGGGCGATCTGGTATCAGGGCGAATCGAACGCCGGGCGGGCCTACGAGTACCGCACGCTGTTCCCGGCCATGATCCAAGATTGGCGCACGAAGTGGGGCAGCGAGTTCCCGTTCTACGCGGTGATGTTGGCCCCATGGCACAACGGCGATGCCGACGGTGTGACTTGGCCCGAACTCCGCGAAGCCCAAGTGCTCGCCACGAAGAAGCTCAAGAACGTCGGCGTGGCCGTCATCAACGACGCGGGTGATCTGTACGACATCCACCCGCGCGACAAACAGACCGTGGGCAACCGGTTGGCCCTGGCAGCCCGCGCCGGCACCTACGGCCAGAAGATTGTCGGCAGCGGCCCGACGTACAAAGATTCGAAGATCGACGGCGAAAAAGTGACCCTCACCTTCGAGAACCTCGGCGGCGGGCTGGTCGGCAAATACGCGACGCTCAACGGCTTCACCGTGTGCGGGGAAGACAAGTACTTCTACCCGGCCAAGGCCGTGATTGTCGGCGGCACGATCGAAGTGACGAGCGATAAAGTTGCCAAGCCGGTGGCCGTGCGGTTCGGGTGGAAGAACTACCCGGTGGTGAACCTCTACAACAAAGACGGATTGCCGGCGGTGCCCTTCCGCACCGACGATTTCCCACTGACGACGAACTACAAGAAGTAATTGGCAACCTTTTCTGCGAACCGTGTTGTGTTGGAGGGGGATTCAATGAGCTTGGCAGAACTTGAAATGGCGGTGAGTCACCTTCCTCCAACGGATTTGACTGCGTTTGCAAGCTGGTTCGAGGAATTCATCGCCGAGGCTTGGGATCGGCAATTGGAATCCGATATTGCCAACGGCCGATTGGATGCGGCCGGACTGCAAGCGGATCTTCAGTTTGAAGCTGGCCGTTGCACACCATTGTGAATTTCTCTGCCAATTCTCCGCACTTGAAGTCGTTATGAAGTCTCAGAAACCCCCCGCTTCCGTTGCCATCGTCGGTGGGGGCGTAGTCGGCACGATGGCCGCGTATTATCTCAACCGCGCTGGTTGCGCGGTGACGGTGCTCGACAAAGGCACCATCGGCGGCGGTTGCTCGCATGGCAACTGCGGGTACATCTGCCCGAGTCACGTCCTGCCACTGGCGGTGCCGGGTGCCCTCACGTCGACCCTCAAAACACTCTTCGCCAAGAACTCGCCGCTGAAAGTGCGGCCCGGCTTCGCCCTGCGGAACCTCGGCTGGTTTCTCAACTTCGCTCGCAAGTGCAATCGCCGCTCGATGATGGCCACCGCCGTCGGACTCCAGGCGTTGCTGAACTCCTCGCGGCAGCTTTACGACGAACTCCTCGATGCCGAACACCTCGAAGTGGAATGGGATACTTACGGATTGATGTTCGTGTTCCAAACCAAGACAGCGTTCGAGCATTATGCGAAGACGGATCATCTCCTGAGTGAATCGTTCGCCCGCCCGGCACGGCGATTCGATGCGGATGCTCTGCAAAAAGCGGAACCCGCGCTCAAGCCCGGTTCCGTAGCCGGTGGTTACCTTTACGACGGCGATGCCCAATTGCGGCCCGATGTGCTGATGACGGAACTGCGGAAGCTGCTGACGAATCGGGGCGTGAAATTCGTGGAGCATGCGGAAATGACCGGCTTCGCCAGCGAAGGTGGCAAGGCCATCGCCGTGACGACGACCCAAGGCGATCACCGGGCCGATGCCTTCCTAGTAGCCACAGGGGCTTGGACAACGCTGCTGCAAAAGCACCTCGGTGGGAAGCTGCCGATCATCCCCGGCAAGGGCTATTCGATCACGTTGAAGCGACCCAAGGTTTGCCCGACGTACCCGATGATTTTCGAGGAGCACCGCGTTGCGGTCAGTCCGTTCGCGTCGGGCTTCCGCATCGGCTCGACGATGGAATTCGCCGGTTACGACGACACGCTCAACCGTTCCCGACTGCAATTGCTCCGCGACGGTGCGTCTCATTACCTCCACGAGACCGACTCCCCGGCATTCGAAGAATGGTGGGGTTGGCGGCCGATGACGTCCGATGGATTGCCGATTATCGACAGGAGCCGTCTGCACGAAAATGTGCTCATCGCGGCCGGGCATGGGATGCTGGGCTTGTCAATGGCCACCGGAACCGGGAAACTTGTACAGGAGTTGTTAACTGACGCGACACCGCATCTGGATGCCCGGCCTTATCGGGTAGAACGGTTCTAATGGCCCGCGAAAAGATCATCGGTTCCGGCCCACCCGCCGGCGAAGACGAACGCAAGAAGCGCGACTGGGCGTTACGCCCACGTCTGCTCTCGGAAGTCATCGGCCAACGCCGGGTCGCCGAGCGGTTGCAAATTGCGGTGAATGCCGCGAAGAAGTTGAAAGAACCACTCGGGCACATTCTGTTCGACGGCCCGCCCGGTTTGGGGAAGACCACCTTCGCCACAGTGCTGCCCAACGAACTCGGTACCAGCGTGCAGATGACTTCCGGCCCGGCGCTCTCGAAACCGGCCGACTTGTTACCGTTCCTGACGAACCTTGAAGAGGGGGGCATCCTCTTCATCGACGAAATCCACCGGATGCCGCGTGTCGTCGAAGAGTTCATCTACCCGGCGATGGAAGACTTCCGGATCGACATTATTTTGGGCGAGGGGATGAGTGCTCGCACCATCAGTATGAACCTGAAGCGGTTCACGCTGATCGGGGCGACAACGCGATCCGGGATGCTCACGTCGCCGATGCGTGACCGCTTCAAGATGCACGAACATTTGGATTTTTACAGCGTCGAGGAACTGGCCCAGATCGTGACGATCAACGCCAAGAAGCTCGACTTGCCATTGTCGCCAGCGGCTGCGCAAGAATTAGCCCGACGCAGTCGCGGCACCCCACGGATTGCAAACTCGCGGTTGTATTGGGTTCGCAGTTATCACGCCGGCCAGCCGCATTTGGCCGATGGCCCGGTTACCGACGACATCGCCCGTGCCGCCCTCGATATGCAAGAAGTGGATCGCGAAGGGTTGGATAAACAAGACCGCAAGTATCTTGAAATCTTGATCGATGTCTTCGGTGGTGGTCCGACGGGCGGTGAAGCGATCGGTGCCACCATGAACATCGCCGCCGACACGCTGAGCGACGAAGTGGAACCGTATTTATTGCGCGAGCAATACATCGTGCGGTCGCCGCGGGGCCGCATCGCCACGCCGAAGGCATTCGCCTTACTCGGACGCGGATTACCGAAGCCGAAGGCCGACCCGGAAGGGAATCTGTTCGAGTAAAGGGTCAAGCTGGATCGGCCCAGGGTGTAGCAACGGAACTTGGAGGTTTTCCTTCGGATCCGGCGTGG
>JANXWE010000264.1 GCA_025351325.1 Fimbriiglobus sp. | reverse complement strand
AGCCTTCATCGGGCTTGTTGTCCTTGAGTCCTTTGATGATCGCATCGCGGACTTTCAGCTCGAACTTATCCGGGTACTGCTTCAACGCATCGTAAGAAATATCGACGTACATCGTCTTCGGATCCGAGCAAATCAGAATGGCGAAGCCGGTCACGTCTTGCTTGTTCATCCGGTAGTGCGTCCACTCGCGGAACAGGGCCGTGCGTTTATCCGTCGTCGCGTTCTTCAGTGCGTCTTGTTTATCTTTCGGAGCTGCCGCGTAGGTTTCGATCATCACATCGATTTTATTTTTGAACAGCCCCGCGAGTGCCGCATCGGCCTCTTTGATCGCGTCCACGCTGAAAATCTTGGCTTCATCTTTCACGGTCAACGCCGTCTCGCGGATCTCTTTCACGGCGACCTTTTCCGTTTTCAGATCGCGCACCGACTTCGATTCGAGCAGTTTCTTGACCTCGGACACATCCACAAATGTGCTAAGGAGTTGGGCGTTGAGCGCACCGCCTTCGGTCACGCCGATGAGTTCGCCTTGATCGTTGAGCAGTGGCCCGCCGCTATCGCCCGGGTTCGTCGGGGAGTCGGTTTCGACGACTTTCGCGTCGAAACTCACCACCTTCCTCGGCTCCAGTTCGGCCTTCCACTGCTTCTGGTACACGGCCCGCACCGTCCCTTTGATGTAGCCGAAAAGTGCCCCCGATTTGCCGGCGTTGCCGATGGTGTGCGTGCTGGAACCCGGTTCGGGACTCCCCGTCGCCAGTGGAACGGCCTCGATTTTCTCGGGCAGGGAGTCGAGCTGAATCAAGGCGAGATCCGCCTTCTTGTTGAACAGGATCACCTTGCCGGCGATCGACAGCCGGCGGGCACGGTCGATGTAATACTGTTTCTCGGAGACGGGCTGCCCGTCGCGGAGCGTGGCGAAGAACACCTTGGCGTTCGGGTTCTCCTGCACAACGTGGTAGTTGGTCAACACCAACCGCCGCTCTTTGTCGATGAGGGTACCACTCCCGGTGGCCAAGCCCTTGTCACGCGTCGAGTGAACCCAGACCACGGACGGCACGGCACCTTTGTAAACCTTGGCCCCGTCACCCTCGGCAAATGCCATCGTCGGCAGACACGCTAAGAACAAAACAGGAAGCCAGTACACGGTTCGCATCGGAGTTCCTCACCGGTCGGGAAAGAGGTTCATAGCATTGTAAGCAGTGCGGCACGTTGTTGGAGTTCCACCTTCGGGTTGTTCTGGCAACGTCCGATTCAACATCAGGTGCCCCATGGCCGAATCTTTGCGTTGCGTCCCTTCTGATTCGCTGATCGTCGGCTGGGATTTCAGCACCGGCTCCGTGAAGGCCATCGCCTTCGATCTCGACGGTCAGTCCGTCGCCGAAGCCCGCTTGCCCACCGACCTCTGGACGGACAGCGGAGTTGCCGAACTCAGCTTACTCCAACTCGAAGGTCAGGCCCGAAGCAGCACGCGGACGTTGGCGGGGCAGTTGCGGGAACTAGGCCGATTGAATCAGTGGATCGCCGGGGGGATCTCGGCCACGCATCACTCGGCCGGCCGGATCGACCGGTTCGGGGCACCTGTTCGCCGCTTGATCTGCTGGAACGATCAAACTCTCGGTGCCTATCACGCGGAAGGATTGGCCCGCTTGGGTGGTCAAGATCGTGCCCGCGAACTGACCGGCGGGCCGTGGGCTGTACGCTACTCCCTGAGTCATTTGGTGAAGGACGCCTCGACATTGAGCGAAGCCGATTGGGCCCGAACCACGCGGATCGTCCAGCACGGCACCGCGGCAGCGGGCTACCTCACCGGGCACTTCGACCGCATCAGTGCCTCCTCAGCGGCCTCCACGGGGATGCTCGATCTCCGCACCAACCGCTGGCGCCCCGAAATGCTCGAAGCGTTGAAGGAAGCCGATCACCGCATCCGTGCCTGGCAGGCCTTCCCCCAATTGATCGGCATGGACGAACCCATCGGCCCGCTGTCGGAATCGGTCGCATTCGATGCCGGACTTCCTGCCGAGATCCGACCGCTGGTCTTCCCGACACTCGACGATCAAGCTGCTGGACTCGTCGGCGGTGGGGCGACCGATCCTGGTCACGTAGCGGTGATTCTCGGGAATTCGGCGGTGGTGAATTCTTCATCGAGTGTCCTCCCAAAATCGGGCACCCTGGATGCCATGAAATTGAATTGGGGCCCGTACCTCTGGATGCGTTGCTACAGCAACGGCGCCCAATTCCTGGATCGCATCGTCGGGCCGAAGCCGGATTGGCCCGCGCTCGAAGCAGCGGCACGAACGGTGGCCCCCGGTTGCGGTGGCATCGGGGTGCTCCCATTTGTGTTGTCGGAACCGTCCATCGGCGTGCCATCCGCACGCTTCGAGTGGTACCCGAATGAACCGACGGAGCCGGGGCTGCGCCTGCGGGCGTCGTTCGAAGCCATCGCGTACCTGATCGCACTCGGTGTGCAGGAACACGAAGCCGCCGGGCAGCGGATCACTCGGGTGACCGTCTCGGGTGGCATCGCCAAATCCGACCTGATGCTCGAGATTTTGGCCAGCGTGCTGAACCGTCCGCTCGAACGGCTGGTGTCGGACGAAGGGCCAGCTTTGGGGGCCGCCGTGGCGGCCTTGGCGGGGTTGGAACAATACCGCCGGAAGCAGCGTGGGATCGACGAGCCGTACGCGATTGCCGACGCCGTCGGGAAATTGGTGAAATTCCGCGCACCGATTGTTCCGAGATCCGAATGGGTGGAACCGTATCGCAAGGGCCTGACGGCTTTTGCGGAACGGCTGGCGAAGTAACCGGAGGTTTGGAATCGTGGCAACCATAATGAAACTCCGTAACGTAAAACTGTGTACAGTAATGGATATGCTATCTGATGCGGATGTTGTCAAATCATTATTTCAGAAAAAGTGAAAAGCACTGGATCTGCGGGTGCGTGAACGATGCTTGAAGACTTTAAAAACCCAACAGGGACGCGGATGACGCACCCGACCGTCGGGACTTTACTTTTCGGTTCTGGAACGGTATTCCGCCAGCGTGACCTCGTTTTATCGTCTGGAATTGAGCCATGGAATCGACTGCGAAACATCCCGTCTACCGTTGTGTTTGGTGCGGCCGTGCGGATCTCGTGGAAACGGCGGGAGCCGTCGAGTGCACCGCCTGCCAGCGGCGTTATCCGGTATTGGGAGGCGTCCCACTTTTGGCCAAAGATTTCACAGTTGAACCGTCGGGCTACCAACTGACGAACGATCTCGCCGACAAAATCTGCGGGCAACTGGGTATTGTTTCGGACGATGCCGCCCGCTTGCGACTGAAAGAAATCCTCGGGCGCCAGTACCGGATTGGCGGGTTCGCGCAAACCGCCGAGAACAACTATTTCCTCAACCGGGTCATCGTCAACGAAGCGGATAAGCGACG
>JANXWE010000249.1 GCA_025351325.1 Fimbriiglobus sp. | reverse complement strand
TCATCAGCGGGCTGGGTGCCGGCTTCCAATCCGCAGCGAATGCGGGGCTTGCTAAAATCACAGCAGCGAAGCCGACGACAATACGGGAGAGGGACATGGTTTGAATTTCCAGTTCGAGAGAGGGGGAGTCAGACACACTTAATCGTCGCTGGGCTTCTTCTTCGCCGGTGCTCGTTTCTTCGGGACCGGCTTCGCTACGGCGGTTTCGGGGAGGGGTTCGCTGTTCGTTTCCGCCCTCGCAGTGCCCTCCACCGCCGCCCAACCTTTGGCGATGTTCTCCGTCAGCAATTCCGTCCACAGCTCGTCGATCTGCCCGCGCGAATTGGAGACGCGGATATCCCGTTCCAGCGGCGCCTTCCGGTTCGGGCTGAAGTCGGTGAAGTGGATCACGTACGCCGGGAAGTCGTCCGCTTCGTCCCGTTTGTTCGTCTCCCACATCACGAACTTCCGCACCATCGTCGCCCCTTTGAGCACCTTGGTGTAGACCTCGCGCCGCAGTGGAACGCTCGTGGGCACACTCATCTTCCGCGCGTCCAGATCGGCCTTCGGCACTTCCACGAGATCCGACACTTGCCGGATGCGGATATCAACAGCGTTCATCTGCTTATCGTCGCGCCTGCGGATGAACTGCGGCGAGATCAACGCCACCAACGGCAGCCGCCGGACGATCGTGTACTTCTTCTCGGCCGCGTCCCAGTTCAGGGCCATCTTGTTCATCGGCGTGCCGCGCGTCGAATGCGAAATCATATCGAGCACGCTGATCTCGATCACGATCTCCGGTCGCACCATGTGGTAGGCCACTTGGTCGTTCACTTCCACGTACTCGCTGGCCGTGACGGCGTCTTTGAGGTCGCTCAAAAAGGCCCGCCGGTCGTGCTCGGTGAACCCGCCGCCGACGTGCCCGAGGACGTGGAGGAAGCCGTCCTGGCGCATCACCGCCAGCAGCAGATCGTGGATCATGCCGTGCCGGTCGTCGACGCCCTCGGTGAAGCCGATGACCACCGCATCGAGGTTGTGGCGAGGTTTCACCTTGAACGTGCCGGCACCGTCGCTGCGGGCGATCAACCCCTCGGCGCCGGTGTTCACCCACGCCTTGAACTGCTTGGCGACCTCCGCGCCTTCCTTGAGCCAATGCGACTCTGGCAGTTGCACCCGCTCGCATTTCTTGAACAGCGATTCGAGCCGCGTCCAAGTCTCGCGGTAGACCGCCGACGGTGCCGCCCCATCAATTTCGATGATGTCGAACGGTGCGAAATGCAGGCCATCGAGTTCGGCTTTCGTCGCCGGCTGTCGGGCCACCCGGCTAACATCGTGAACCCGCCCACGCTTACCATCGGGTCGCGCGTAATAGAGTTCCCCGGCGATGAGGGCCTTATTGATCCCGGCCGCTTTCAACTTCTCGGCCGCTTCCTTTTCGAGTGCCAACCCGACGCGGACGGTGCCGCCCGGATTGACGAGAATGGCTTCACCGTCGGCGTAAGCCAGCACGCTGAACTCGCCATCGATCTTCAAACTCACGTGGTACTCGGCCGACGACAACCGCTTGGGGACATCGGCGGCTTCGAGTGGAAACATCCGCTGCGACGTCTGCCGTTTATAGTCTTGGGTACGTGTCAGCAGCGTCGGATCGACGAGCGCCGCCGGCGTGCCGACGGCGTAGCCCGCGAGTTTGACTTCGAGTTTGTCGTTGCGAACGAGGCTCATGATCCTTTGTCCTCTGCGGTCGGTTCCGGAGCCTTGAGTTCGATGTTCGATAGGTGCAGCAGGAGCAGATACTCGCTGCCGCGCGTCCGACCTTCCAGGAAGCCGCGATACGCCGTCGCCCCGCGCCGTAGGATCAGTGGCTGGTTCGATTTCGGCCCCGCGCCCAGCAACAGCAGGCTCTTCTTCGCTTCGAGTTCTTTGGCGATGTCGTACAGGAAGTCGTAGGTCAGGCCGTTGATGTGGACGAGTTGCAACTTGCTGACCATCACGAACTTGTTGAACACATCCTTCTTCGCCAGCAACTTGCCGCTCCACAACAGCGGCTGCTCCGGAGAGACGTTGGGAGCCGCCATCTTCTTCGGCCGCCGCAGTTTCTCGGTGCCATCCGGGTTGCGGACAACTTCGACTTGATTCACGCCGTACACCACTTGGCGATCCGAGTTGACATACACACGCGAGGTGTCCCGCAGATAGCGGCCGACAGATTCGAGATCGATCTCGGGGTCGGCGCCGATCAACTCCTCGGCGACTTTGTCTGGCGATCCGAACTTTTGTAGGAGGGCGTCGTAATCGCGGTCGATGGTGCCCTTGAGGATCTTCGCCGAAGTTGCGTTGCGCTCGTCCGCGTCGATCCACCAAATGCGCATCGGCACGCGGATGCTTTCCGCGGCGACGGCCGCATCGCGCCCATTACTATTGGAGATGGCAATTTCCGGCATGGATCGCTCCGGTGATCAGTGGGATTGAACTACACCAAGTTGAAATCGAGCGCGTCATCTTCCGCGGCGGCCTCGTCGGCTTCCGGAACGACGACGGCGGTCGCTTTCAAATCGACGAACTCGGCGGCGGTCGGCGTGCCGACGCAGAGGAACGTGTTGCCATCGGATCCGAGCAACAAGAACCCGGCGGAAGCTTCCAGGCCACCTCGGTAGCTGAACGGAAATTGGAAGATCGTGCCCGCTTTCAACTCGGCTTCGAGTGGAGCACAGATTTCATCAGGCGTCATGCGGTAGATGAGGTGGATGTTGTGCGAAAGATAGTCGTCGATGGTCGAGGTTTTGTCCAGTGTCACCGGGGTGTCAAACGTCGATTTCACCGGCACGATGGTCGTGCCGTGAATGTCGACCGCTTTGAGGTCGGACTTCTTCCGCCACAGCCCATCCGGGCTGAGGTAGGCCAACGCCGTGCCCCCTTTGCCGGCGATGGAGTGCCCGTCCGAAATGAGCGTGGCGAGTTCGCACGGCTTGCCGGAGTCGTCGACGACTTCGTTGTCGACGTAGCCGTACAACTTGGATCGCTCGACCTTCTCGAGTTCCAAATGCACGGTGTCTCCCCGGAAGACCACGGTCAGCGGCTTGGCCATAGACGGACTCGAAAAGTGGGTTCGTGTCGAAGCCTGAAGAAATGATCCCCGCCACCGGCGCGGGGAGTTCGCGTTGCGATTCTACTTACAGGTGCGAGTTGATCAGCTTCGACAATTCGGCTTCGCCGACGACGCCGACGAGTTCGTGAACCGGTTTGTCGCCGCCCTTGAAGAAGAGTACCCGTGGAATCGTGTTCACGTCGTACTTCACGGCGAGATCGGGGTTCTCGTCGATGTTCACTTTGCCGACGACCACTTTGCCGGCGAACGAGTTGGCGATCTTTTCGATGGTCGGCGTCAGCGCCCGACACGGCCCGCACCACGGAGCCCAAAAATCGGCGACGACGAGCGTGCCGGCGGCGACGGTCGAGGCCCAGTTGTCCGTGGTGAGTTCGAGAACGTTGGGGCTGCCCATGTTGCACGATCCTTTCGAGAATGATGTTGTGTGTCTATTGTAGCGAACACGCCACGAAGTGATACCGACAACCGCCGCCACCCTTTCAAACGGCCGCGGTTCCGAACCGGCTCAAGCCGCCGCGGCGGTCTCGTCCTCGGCGTAATCTTCGAATCGCACCGCGATCTGCTTGGAGACGCCGCTCTCTTGCATCGTGATCCCGTAGAGCACGTCGGCGGCGGCCATCGTCCGCTTCTTGTGGGTGATGATGACGAACTGCGAGTGATCCAGAAACTCGCGGAGGGCGTTCGCCAACCGGGCCGTGTTGGCCTCGTCGAGCGCCGCATCGACTTCGTCGAGAATGCAGAACGGACTGGGCCGGCTGCGGAAGATCGCCAGTAGCAGGGCAATCGCGGTGAGCGTCCGTTCGCCCCCGCTGAGCAGCGATAAGTTTCGCAGCTCTTTCCCCGGTGGCCGCGCTGTGACTTCGATACCACTTTCGAGCGGGTTGGCCTCGTCTTCCAAAATGATGTCGGCCATACCACCACCGAAGAGCTTGCGGAACAGCTCCTGAAAGTGCCCTCGCACCAGGGTCAACGTTTCGGAGAAGAGCTTGCGGCTATCGTTGTTGATCTGGCCGATGATCTCTTGGAGTTTCTTGTGGCTGTCGGCGAGGTCGTCGTGCTGGCCACGCAAGTCTCCTTCGCGCGCTTCGACTTCGGCCAGTTCGTCGAGCGCTTCGAGGTTCACGCTCCCGAGCTTGGCGATCTTGCGGCGCAACTCGTCGATTTGATCCTGCACTCCGTCGGCATCGGCGAGCACCAGCGGGATCGGTTCATCGGCGGGGACGGGGGTGGCCGTCCACTCCGCGAGGTCGATGCGGTAATCGTCGCGGATGCGTTCGATCACCGTGTTCCGGCGGAACGACAGATCTTGTACCAGCATCTCGTGCGCGTGGGCGCGATCCCGCTGCGTGGCCCACGAATCGCGGAACTGTTTCAATTCCCGCTGCCACGCATCGCGGTCCCGCCGGAGGTCATCCCGGTTGGCCGTGGTTTGCGTCACGAGAACTTCGGCATGTTCTTTTTGGGAATACGCCGAGGCGGCGAGTGCCGAGGCGAAGAGAATCGCGAGCTGGCTAGCCGAGTACTTCGCACTGGCGGACTGTTCCAGAGCGATCGTAGCGTCGAGGTCGCGTTGCCGCTGGACACGCTCGCCGTCCCACTCGTCGCGGCGATTTTGCAGACCCAGCAATTGTTCCTTGGCACGACTCCACGCCACTTGCACCAGTACATTTTCGGCCTGCTTTTGGTCGCGGTCGCGCTGGGCTTGCACGAGGTCGGCCTCGGCCCGGGTGAGCTTCTTGCGGATGCTCTCGGCGAATTGCTCGGCTTCTTGCCACTCCGCTTGCGACCGTTGGAACGCGGCTTGGGCCGCGGCCTGTTCCCGTTCCAATTGCCCGGCTTCTTGGCGGATCAAGTCTCGCAAGCCGGCGAGTTGATGCTGAACCAACCGTTGATCGCGGAGTTGATCGCGGAGCGTTCCCGCTTCTCCGCTGAGTGCGTGGATTTCCGTCTCGAGAGCCTCGATCGGCGCATCCAGGGAATCGGCTTGGCGACGGAACGCCAACTGTCGCGCTTCGAGTTCCTGGATCGTCCGTTCGTATTCCGCCAAACGTGCTCGCAGTTCCTTGAGTTCGCTCTTACGTGAAAGCAATCCCGTGGAGGACAGCGGTGGGCCGATGCTCAGCGTCCCATCCGGTTCGAGCAATTCTCCGCCACGCGTCAGAATCCGGGTGCCCGGTAGTTCCACAATGAGTAGCCGAGCTGAGGCGATGTCACCCACGAGCAGCGTCGAACCGAGAAGCTGCTGCGGTAGCGCCGCCAGTTCCGGCAGTTCACACGTGACGGCGTGCGCCAATGACAACGGGTGGACAGTCCCTTCTGTGGCGAGCAATGGCACGAAGCCAACGCGACCGGGCAACTCGGGTAGTGCCCGCGCGACGCCATCGATTTCCGACGCGCTGCGAATCAAGAATCGCTGCGTGGTCTCGCCGAGGACGAGATCGACGAACGGGGCACACTCCGGGGTGACGTTCAACAAATCGGCGATCAACCCGACGACCCCGGCGAGAGCCGGGTGATCCGCTTCGAGTTGCTGGAGCACCACCCGCACGCCGGCGCCGAAGCCATCTTGGCTTCGCTCGAGTGCTTCGAGCACTTCGAGCCGGCCACCCAGGCCGCTGCGGGCTTCGCGCCGGCCTTCCAGTTCCAACTGCAAGTGGTCGGCTTTCTGGCGGAGTTCTTCCTTGTAGCGCAGGTGCTCCGCGTGATTCCCCTTGGCCCCGGTCAACTTCTGTTGAACGTCGGCATCGGTGCGCGAGAGATCGATCAGCATCGCCGCGAGGGCGTCGTGTTGCTGCCCGGTGCGCTCGCCTTCGGTCAATTTCCGCTGCAACTCGCGGCGGAATCGTTCGGCATCATGGCGCAACGTTTCGGTGTCGCCTTGCAACCGTGCCGCCTTGGCGATCCACTCGTACTGCTGCTGGCGATCGTGCTGGCTCTCCCGGGTCAACGCAGCGATGGAGGCCGTCACATCCGCGAAGGCCTGGGTCGTCGTGTCCGCTCGGATCTGTTCCAACGCGGTGCGGGCCTCGCACTCCGCGAGTTCCACGGCCGCTTGCTGAATCTGGAGATCGAGTGATTTCTGCCGACGCAACAGGTCGACCCGTTGCAAGTTCAACCGCAGAATCTCGGCTTCCAAATTCGCCGATTGCCCACGTTCAAACTTCGCCGTGGCGACTTGCGTCGCGATCTGTTGGTTGGCTTGGGCCAATGCCGCCTCGTGGCGGCGGAGCGTTTCTTCGGTCGCGGTCAACTCGCGTTCGAGGTTTTGAATCCGTACCTCGCGGGCCGCACTTTCTTGGGTCGCATCGGCGACTTCGGCACGCAGGCTGGCGAGCAACCGGTGCTGTTCTTCGAGGGTGGTACTCAGTTCGCGGTAGTCTTGTGCGGCCAGCCCGACGCGCAGTCCTTGGAGTTCCGCCGTGTACTCTTGGTAGCGTTGCGCCTTCGAAGCTTGCAAACGAAGCGTGCGGAGTTGTTTGTCGAGCTCCAGAAGAATATCGCGGACGCGGGTGAGGTCGGCGTCGACCCGTTCGAGCTTCCGAAGTGTCTCGATTTTCTTCGCTTTGAACCGGCTGATCCCCGCCGCTTCTTCGAAGATGATCCGCCGATCTTTCGTGCTCGCCGTCAGCAGCGCATCGACGCGGCCCTGCTCGATGACACTGTAGGCTCCGTGGCCCGCACCCGTGCCGAGAAAGAGATCCTTCACATCCTTGAGCCGGGCGAGTTGCCCGTTGACGAGGTATTCGCTTTGGCCATCGCGGTAGACCCGGCGGGCGATCTGCACTTCGTCCACGTTGCAATTGAGCAGACGGAGTTGGTTGTCGAAGGTCAGGCTGACTTCGGCGAGGCCGAGCGACTTGCGGGTACTCGAGCCGTTGAAGATCACATCGGTCATGTCGCCACCGCGCAGCGACTTAGCCGATTGTTCGCCGAGTACCCATTTCACAGCATCGACGACGTTGCTTTTCCCGCTGCCGTTGGGGCCGACAATGGCCGTCAGCCCCGGCGCGAACTCGAAGCGAGTTTTGTCCGCGAACGATTTGAAGCCAATCAGTTCCAAGCGTTGGAGCATAGCAGTGAGCAGTGGTCAGTGGCGAGTGATCAGTGGTCAGACCGGAACAAACAGGGGTCAGACCGGAACAAGAAGTGATCAGTGGTCAGACACAAATAAACAGTGGTCAGTCCGGAGCGGCTTGCTCCATTCTGACCACTGACCACTACACGCTACTTACTTCCGTTCACTGAGTGCGCCAATCGTGTTCGTCGGTGCGGGGCGCGGGCCGAAGAGTCGTCCTTGGTCGCGGTTCGGCGGCGTTTCGAGATCCACGATTGGGGCTTTCTCGAATGGTTTCCGTTCGCCGGGCGCTTCGTAGCCGACCTGGAGAATGTCGCCGTGCGCCTTCTCCACATCCGTGTCCGACTTGGCGAGGGTCGTGTCGGTGCGAGCCAAGGCCGCGAGTTGCTGGATGGTCAAGCCGCGCGGGGTGGCATCGACGGCGAGCTTGGCCCCGAGGCAATCGGCCCCGTTGACCCGGCGGATGAACTCGATGGCGTCGCTGTAGTTCCCACCCATCTCCGCGATCCCTTTCAGGATGTAGCTGAGGTCGGCCCGGTACTTCGCTTCCACCGTCGTCGGCTCGTTGTCCTTCGTGACGATGCGGCTAATCAGAACCGATTCGTCGCCGTCTTTCATCGTCACGGTGAAGTCGGTGCCGAGCGGGAAGGAGAACGGTCCGCGGATCGGCCACGCCGTCCCGAAGAGGACGATTTCGTTGCGGCGCTCGGTGATCAAGTGCACGAGCGGCTCGGAACCTTCCGCGATGGTGTGCAGCCAGAACGAGTTCCCCATTTTTCGGCCACGGACAGAGTCGTGGTTTTCATCCATCAACCGCATCGCGGTGAAGGCCCCGTATCGCAGCGACGCATCTTTCGACTTCATCAGCTCGCCGAGTTGATCGATGCAATGGGCGTCGTCTTGCGAAGCCAATGCCATGAGGCAATGCGTCCGTAGAGACGGATGCCGTTCGGCGAGTTTCGCCAAGATGCTCGACGCGGCCGGATCGGCTTTGCCCAAGTACGCAAGCGACTGGGCCGCCGCGAACTGAACCCATGGCGAGTTGCTTTCCAGACCGATGCGGAGCGCGTCTTCGCTCTCGCAGCCGAGCGCCTCAAGTTTCACCGCCGCGAGCTGGGCCGTTTCCGGCTGGATCAGCTCCTGTTCCAGTTTCTTCCGGTACGCATCGTTCGGCCCCACGTTCGTCAGCGGCACGTTCCGGGCGACCATCAAGAATCGACCGTGGTTGTGACGGTACGTCGGTGGCACGAAGACCGCCACCAGGGGCTTGCCCTGCACTTTCGCTTCGGCGATCTTGTTGCCACGATCATTGGAACCGTGGAAGACCGCGTTCAAACGGGCCGCGATCACCATCGCCAGCCGGGGCTGGGAGGCGGTTTCGCTGAGCAGGAAGTAGTAGGGACGTTCCAGCAGGCAGACGCCGCCGTTCCAGATTTTCGCGAACTTTTCGCCACCGTTTGAGCTGGCGACGGGTGTATCGGCTTCACCCGGTTTTGCATCTTTGATCTGGAGCAGTTGGCCGCTCACCAGGGGGCCTTCGCCCGTGGCCAGACGGCTCCCGATCAAGAGGGAACTGCTCGCGGCCAGCGGCGTTTTGCCGACCGGAATCCCGGAACTCGTCAGTTGATTGCGGGCATTCCCAGCCGCTTCGAAATTGTTCAGGTCGCAGATTTCCAGCGTCCCGCCCCGCAGCGAGGTGGTCTTGCTGCCCGGCGGCAGGGTGATCGTCAAATCGAAGCGATCTTGACCGCGACAGCCCGGCGGGACGGTACCGGAGACCAATACAAGGGAAGTCGTGAGGGCCGGGTCGTCGAGCAACTCTTTCGGGTTGAGCTTGCGTTTCTTCATCGTGTTTTCGAGCATCGAACGCCAGCCGTCCGCCGTCGGGGAACTCCCGGTTCCCTTGAGGTTGTAGACGAGGCCGACGGCCGAAATCGGGATCGGCTCGGCGTTGCCGACGACGGTCTTCATGCCGACGGTGGCATTGGCGTCCTTCTCGGGGTCGTCGGCGGCTTGGGCACGGTTGGTCTTCTGTTGCGGGAGGCAGCCGACGGTCGCGCCGACGACCCCGGTGAGACCGGCCAGTAAACCGCTGGCAATCAATCGAGTCCGGATGCGGGCCATCGACTTCCCCTCTTCGTCGCGTGGTTCGGACCGGGGTGCCGCGCCGTCGACGAACCGTTCCCCCGAACAGTTCGTCGCCGTGTTGTGCGCTGGCACGCCGGCCGTGTGCGGTGCAGTGTTCGCGTCGGGACAATACCGACCGGCCCCAACCTGTCAAGCATTTTGCCTGAAGAAATCTGCACCGTGAACCGAGGGTCAAAATGGGCAACGGGAAGGGGTGAGGCAACGTTCGTTGGAGTTTCTTTCAATCACGTCCGCTCCATCCGCGTTCCTGTCGGTGTCGCAAAACCTCCAACTATCGTTGCCAACCCTGCCTTGCTTCGCCTCACGAATTTCGGGTAGAGTCCCTTTTCATGGTCTCCCCGCAAGGATGCGCGTCGGATGCTCGACCCCGAAATTGGTTTTCGCTCTCGCCCAGTTTGGTTCGTCTCGCTCGCCGTGCTCGTCGTCGGCCAAGGGGCACTCGCGCTCCAACTGTTCGGGAATGGGACATTCGCTGCGATCCACGACGACCGACCCATTCTCAACGGCCGGCATCCGTTGCATCTGTACCACGGCATGCTCGGAGCGGAGACGTTCCGGGAAACGCGGGCCGTCACCTGCTACGATCCGCATTTTCAAGCCGGCTACCCGAAAACACCCGTCTTCGATTCCGGCTCGCGGCCCGCCGAACTGTTCGTGCTCACGTTCGGGGCACGCACCCCGGCGGCGGCTTACAAATTGGGCCTGTTCTTGATCTGCGCCGTCGTCCCGTTTGTCTTCGCCAGCGCCGGCCGCGGCCTGGGGTTGTCCGCGCCGGTGGCTTGTCTCGCCGGGGCCGGTGGTTGTTTCATCTGGTGGTCTCCTGCTGTCCGTGAACTTCTCGAATCGGGCCACGTGGATGGTTTGATCCTCGGACTCGCCTGGATCGCGTTCTGCGGTGGACTCGCCCGCTACGCGTCCGATCCCGGTTTGACCGGCTGGTTCCTCATGGCCCTCGCCTCGCTGATCGGCTGGTACGTTCATCCGGTCGGTTGGCTCGGCGTATTGCCGATGGTCGCCGTCTACTATCTCGTTTCGGCCCCCCGGCACGGGTTGGCCTGGCATTTGGGTTTGCTCGCCGTGCTCGCCGTCGGTGTGGTACCGAATCTCTGGTGGCTCGCCGATTGGAGTCGCTTCTGGTGGCTGCGGCAGCCGGTCCCTGGCGACTCCGAAGGTGTACCGGCACTGCTCCAGTTACTCGGCCAGTTTTCGGATTACCGCGACATCTTCGGCCCTGGCCCGTTTGGAATCGCACTGCTCATCTTGGTGGTTCCCGGTTTG
>JANXWE010000244.1 GCA_025351325.1 Fimbriiglobus sp. | reverse complement strand
GCGTCCGCATGTGATCGCGCACCAGTTTCAGTTTCGGTTCCCAATCGAACTCCGTCGGCACGCGGTCGAGTCCGGCGTGGCCTAAACGCAGTCGCGATTCCGGGTCATCGCGGAGTTGTATCAAACGCTCTCCGAGGGCTTTCCAATCTCCACAAGCCACGAGGTGCCCATCGATTCCGTCGCGTACCAAATCGGCGGGGCCACCGGCGCGGTAGGCGAGCACCGGCGTCGCATTGGCCCACGCTTCCAGCAGCACCAGCCCGAACGAGTCGGTGCGCGACGGCAGTGCGAAGGCGTCGATCCCGGCGTAAAAATCTCGCTTCTCGATCTCGCTGATGGCGCCCAGCCGGGTCACCAAATCTTTGCGGGCGAAGCTCTGCCAGAACCGCTCGAAGTTCGGCATCGTCGGCCCGGCCAACACCACACGGATGTTTTCGGCGGCAGCGGCGCACAGCAGGTCGACGGTTCCTTTTTCGATGCTGGCATTGGCCAAATGCCCGACGACGAACTCCTCGGCCGCCACCCCCCAGTTTTGGCGGGTGCCCGCACGATCTCCACCTGTGCATTCCAGTGGATCGACGCCCAACCCTTGCAAGATCACCCGCGATTCGGGGATACCCAGTTGAACGACGGCTCGGAATTCGGACGGCGACTGCACGAAGACTCCATCGGCCTGTTTCAACAGCCACTTCAAATGGGGCTTGGTGTACTGCCGCCGGGTACGATCCAATTGGTCGGCCGGATCGCCGAGGTGCAGAAACGGGGTGAGGAAAAACGGAACTCGGCGCCGGCGAGCCAAGCGAAGTCCGCACAAAATCGGGAACGAGTAAGGGAACGCCATGGCGTGCACGGCATCGAGTGGGCCGTCGTACCTCGCGGCGGCCACGGCCATGTCCGGGCAGAGGGGATTGCAAGGCTGGGCGGCGGCTTGCCAACTGCGAATCGGGACGAGCGATGCGGCTTTGAGGATGTAACGACGGAGTGGAAACGTGGCGGGGCGATAGCGGCGAATGCTCGGCTGGGCGTTCGGATCGTCACGAAGCGTGGGGCGTGGGGAACGCTGCCAAAATTCGCTTAGTTCCAGAGCCGTCGTCGTGAACACGCTCACACGGTCGCCTTGGGTCACCAAAGATTCACACAGTCGCTGGCAATAGCGTTCAGCCCCTCCAATTGCCGGGGGGTATCGATGGACGAACACCGCGACGTGCCAAGGGATCTCAGCGGCCATGAGGAGTCTTGAGTATTTCAGCTTTCGCCTGACTCTGCCAGACACGCAACTGGCGCCAGTCGTCCGAATACCGCATGAATCCGTACAAGACCCCGACGAGCACGGCGGTCAACAACGCCACACCGAGCAAGCTGATGATGCGATTCGGGCGCCAGCCGCGGTCGAACCAGAACGCAAGGATCACCCCGGCCACTCCGCCACCGAAGTGGGCTTCGACGCTGATGCCGGGGGCGAAGCTCAACACCAAATTGAACAGCACGGCCCAGGCGAGTTTGCGGCCCCAATCCGAAGCGACTTTTTCGGGGAGTTCGTTGCGGTGGCGGATCAACCAGACGACCACCGACAATAGAACACCCCAAAGTGCGCCGGAGGCTCCGGCCAGTAAAACCGGGCGACTCATGCCCGCTTCCACCGTTTCCGTCATCGGGTGCAGTGCCATGGCCACGCAACTGCCGGCGATACCCGACACGAGGTAAATCAACGCGAAGCGGCGACGGCTCCACAACCCTTCCGAGACCGGCCCGAGGATGCCGAGCATCAGCAGGTTGCCGAACAAATGGAACAGCCCGATGTGGACGAAACAGCACGTGAGCAACCGCCACCACTCACCCGAGAGCAGTTTCGAACCGGTGAGGGCGCCGATTTGCATCAGCGTTTGATTCGACGCGGGATGGCCTTCGCCTTTGAGAAATTCGACGCCGACACCGGCTTTCCAGGCCAGGAACAACCCGACGGCAAAGACGAGGAGGTTGGCGACGAGCAACGCCGGAGCCACGATGGCAGGTCGCGGGATCGGCTGCGGTAGTTCGGCCACGTCCGAGTCACTCACTGCCGACGATTGGGCCACCACGCCGGCCAAAACTAGCGGTTCCGCCTGCTCGGCCGCTCGTTGCCCTTCGTGGGTCAATTGGAACCCTTGGCCCAATCCCGCGATCCAATCGGCCACATGAATCATTCCGGCTTGGCGGAGCATCCAGAGCGGTTCATCGAGGTGGTCACGCGGGAATCCGGATAGCTCGGAGTACTTCGAGGGAAACCAGATCTGTGGGGCCACGACGGCGATTGCGCGCAGCAGATCTTTTGCCGCCGGCCCGCTGGACGTCGTCTCGCCCGGTGCCGATGATGGGGGTGTCGCACTCGTATCCATGTTGGGCATTATGGAACATCCCCGCAAACTTGGCAAACTCTCACCCAAATTCATTCACTCTTCAGAAGAAATTACTGAAGCATTGTCGGACAATCGCCCCGTGGTCGCTCTGGAATCGACGCTGATTACCCATGGTTTACCATGGCCGACGAATTTGGAAACGGCCCGTGCCTGCGAATCGGCGATCCGGGCGAACGGGGCCATTCCCGCCACCATCGCCATTTGGCACGGCGTGCCCACGGTCGGGTTGAGCGAAGCTCAACTCGAAGAATTGGCACGTTCCACGACCGCCCGCAAAGCAAGTCGGCGTGATTTGGGCGTCTGCGTGGGTTGGAAAGCACTGGCCGGAACGACCGTCTCGGCGACCATGGCCTTGGCCCACGCGGTCGGAATCCGCCTCTTTGCCACGGGCGGAATCGGCGGTGCCCACCGACCGCCCGCACCGGACTTCGACATCTCGGCCGACCTCATCGAACTCGCTCGCACGCCGGTACTTGTGGTGTGCGCCGGGGCGAAAAGCATCCTCGATCTGCCACGCACCCTCGAAATTCTAGAGACGCTCGGTGTGCCGGTACTGGGGTACCGAAACGATACGTTTCCGACGTTTTACACGGCCGGCGGTGATCTGCCGGTGAGTGCCCGCATCGACAGTGCCGCCCAAGCGGCTGCGGTGTTTCAAGCCCACTGTCAACTCGGTGGCAACGGGGTACTTCTCGCGAACCCGCTGCCGAACAACGATGCGATTCCGCTGGTCGACTTTGATCGAGCTAGGCAACTGGCTGAAGCCGATGCGGAGCAGGCGGGTGTATTCGGTGCCCGATTGACGCCGTATTTGTTGAAGCGCATCGCCGAGATCCTCGGCCCGGTGGTTTTGCTGGCGAATCAAAAATTGATCGTGGCCAACGCCCAGCTGGCCGCAGAAATTGCTTGCTCTTTGACTTTTCTGGAACAATCCGTTTGACAACCAGATGCCCCAATGTTATATTCACTTATGTACAAATTATTACTTCATCGAGAAGCACTATGGTTGCCACGATCCGTCTAACTCTAACTAAGCCAAAGTGCCAGAAACAATTGTCGCACCCATTCCCGCATTCCGCACTTGGTGCCGCGCACGCACTCCGTAAGTTAGTACGAGTTTGGCCCGAACCGACCTTTAGCCCGCTCCGAGAACCATGCCGAAACGCACCGACCTCAAAAAGATTCTGCTGATCGGCTCCGGGCCGATCGTCATCGGCCAAGCGTGCGAGTTCGATTACTCCGGCACCCAAGCCTGCAAAGCCCTCCGCGAAGAGGGCTACTCGGTCGTGCTGGTGAACAGCAACCCGGCCACGATTATGACCGACGCCGACACGGCCGACCGCGTCTACATCGAACCGATCACGTGGCAGGTGGTCGAGAAGATCATCATCCGGGAAAAACCGTGCGCACTGCTGCCGACCCTGGGCGGACAAACCGGCCTGAACACGGCGATGGAACTCCACCAGCGTGGGTTACTCGTGAAGCACGGCGTCGAAATGATCGGCGCCCGTGCCGACGTCATCGACAAAGCGGAAGACCGGCAGAAGTTCAAAGACGCCATGATCAAGATCGGTGTCGATGTCCCCCGCAGCGGAGTCGCCCGCAACTTGGCCCAAGCGTTCGAAGTGCTCGAACAGATCGGCCTGCCGTGCGTGCTGCGGCCGAGCTTCACCATGGGCGGTAGCGGCGGCGGCATCGCCTACAACCGCGACGATTTCATTCGCTTGGTGACCTTGGGTATTGAACTCTCCCCGACCGGAGAGACGCTTGTCGAAGAGTCGGTGATTGGCTGGAAGGAATACGAACTGGAAGTGATGCGCGACAAGGCGGACAACGTCGTTATCATTTGCAGCATCGAGAACCTCGATCCGATGGGTGTCCACACCGGCGACAGCATCACCGTAGCCCCGGCACAGACGCTCAGCGACAAAGAGTACCAGCGGATGCGCGATCAGGCGAAGGCCATCATCCGCGAGATCGGCGTCGAGACGGGCGGCTCGAACATCCAGTTCGCCACCGACCCGCACTCCGAGCGGATGATCGCCATCGAGATGAACCCGCGTGTGAGTCGGAGTAGTGCGTTGGCGTCCAAGGCGACCGGATTCCCGATCGCCAAGATCGCCGCGAAACTGGCCGTCGGTTACACGCTCGACGAACTGAAGAACGACATCACCCGGACGACCCCGGCGAGTTTCGAGCCGACCATCGACTACGTGGTGACGAAGATCCCGCGCTTCACCTTCGAGAAGTTCCCGGACGCCGACCCGACGCTGACGACGCAGATGAAATCCGTCGGCGAGACCATGGCCATCGGGCGGACGTTCAAAGAGAGTTTGCAGAAGGCGCTGCGGGGGTTGGAAGTCGGTCGCTTCGGCCTGGGGTGCGACCGCGGCGACAAGTGGGGCAAGCCCGACCAACCGAAGCTCGAAGAGGTGCTCAAGAAACTGTCGATGCCGAACGCCGAACGGATCTGGTTCCTGCGGTACGCCCTGAAGTACGGGATGAGCGTGGACGCGATCCACGCCCGTACGAAGATCGACCCGTGGTTCCTGCGCAACATCGAAGACATCGTGAACTTCGAAGTCGAACTCGCCGCCCTCGGCGGTCTCGAGAACGCCACGCCCGAAGTGATGCTGAAGGCCAAGCAGTACGGCTTCCTGGATCGCCAGTTGGCGAACATCTGGGACACGCAGGAAGCGCTGGTTCGCCAAGCCCGGATGGCGATGGGCGTCCGCGTCGTGTTCAAATCGGTGGACACTTGCGCCGCCGAGTTCGAGGCCTACACGCCGTATTATTACAGCACCTATGAAGGGGCAGTGCGGAGTGCGGAGTGCGGAGTGCGGAATGTCGGAAATGTCTCTCCTGA
>JANXWE010000234.1 GCA_025351325.1 Fimbriiglobus sp. | reverse complement strand
GCAACGCGAAGCGCAAGAACTTGTTCGAAGAGCAGGATACCATCGCGAGGAAGAAGGACGAACTCCTCGACAACATCGCTGCGAAGCTGACGCAGCAAGTGACAGAACAGGAAATCTTCACCATCCACTGGACGGTGGTCTAAACGCAGCCGAACCCGTAAAATTGCCCTAATCGACTATGGATGAAGAGTTTGCAAAATCAACGGCAGTAGCTGAACGGCCGAACGACTCGGACGGAAAAACGCCGCTGCGCGCCTGGACGAACCGCAGTCCGGTGGGTATACTCCTTATATCACACTCGCCGCACCGCTCCCTCCGCAACGGGGTGACGTGCATCAAGGGCGAGTCTTTTCTTTTCCCCTCGGCCAATTCAGGGGAGGCTTCGGCATGAGCCAGCCTCCGCCTTCCTACACCAAGCCTTGGTTGCCCTACGCAGAGCAGGTGGCCCAACTGGTGGCCCGTGGCCTCGTCGTCGCCGATCCGAAGGCGGCCGAAACGTTCCTGAAACACGTCAACTACTTCCGGCTCAGCGGCTACTGTTTGGCGTTCGAACAAACCCGACACCAATTCCTGCCGGGCATCGCGTTCGAAGACATCCGAGCGGCGTACCAGTTCGACCTGACGCTCCGCGACTTGCTCACCGAAGCCTTGGAAGTGGTCGAAATCGACCTGCGGACGTGCTTCGCCCACCATTTCGGCCAGTCGCACGGCGCGTTCGGGCATACCGATCCCACCAAGTTTTTTCACCGCTTCGAGCACGCCGACTGGATGATCCGCCTGCACGATGAGGTCGAGCGATCGAGCGAATTGTTCGTCGAGCATTTCCGCAACGGCTATGCCGAGTACCCCGATTTGCCGATCTGGATGCTGATGGAAATCATGTCCTTCGGCACGCTCACGAGGATGTACCGTGGCATGGAGCGTGCCGATCAGAAGGCCATCGCCGGGCGGTACGGCATCCAGCCGGCCGACTTCGGCACGATCATCCTGCACTTCGTGTACGTGCGGAACCTCTGCGCCCACCACGCCCGACTTTGGGATCGCGTGTGGGACGTGAAGGCGTCGCTGCCGAGGGGCCAGTTCTGGCAACCGCCGCACGTTCCGGGAAACGATCGGTTGTACTCAACCCTGCTGCTCCTCTACCGATTCTTGAAGTGGTGTCCGGCCATCGGCACGTTCGCCTCCGACTGGCGGGCGCGGCTGCACGGCCTGCTCGATGCGCCGCCAAACGTCCCGACGGCTCTGGCCAAGATGGGGATGCCGGCGACGTGGAAAAACAACTTGGAGTGGCGGTGATCGGGTCCATTCGACAGCGCTCCCCAATCGGCTAGTATGGGATCCAAGACTTTATGGCTAAGCAAAAGCTCGAACTCACCTGGATCGGCAAGGATGTCCGCCCCAAGCTTGAACCGCGAATTCTGCTGGAAGATCCGGCCAAGTCTTACCATGCGCCCGCGCGAGTGACCGCGAACGACCTCTTCGACAACCGCCTCATTTTCGGCGACAACCTGCTTGCTCTCAAAGCACTGGAAGCCGAATTCACCGGCAAGGTGAAGTGCATCTACATCGACCCGCCTTACAACACGGGGTCGGCATTCGAACATTATGACGACGGCGTCGAACACTCAATTTGGCTATCATTGGTCAGAGAGCGAATCGAACTCTTGTATCGTCTATTAACTCCTGACGGAGTGTTTTTCTGCTCCCTCGATACGAACGAACTCTTCTATGCTGGAGTTTTGCTCGATGAGCTATTCGGTAGGAATAACCGCATAGAGACATTCGTGTGGAAAAAAAGTTATGGAGGCGGGGCAAAGTCCAAGTACGTTGTGAACCAAAGCGAATACGTACTGTGTTACGCAAAAGACCTGTCCTTGGTCCAGCCCTTTTTTCTACCACCCGATCAGAAGGTGATGAAGTATTACAAGTTCAACGACGAGCACGTCAAAAACCGTGGCCCATATCGATTGCAGCCTCTGGCCACAACGAGTAACGACGAACGTCCAAATTTGAGATACGCGATCGAGCACGATGGAAACGAGATTTGGCCCGAGAAACAATGGCAGTGGTCGCGTGAGCGAGTGCAAAAGGCCCAAGCGGTAAATGGCCTCG
>JANXWE010000185.1 GCA_025351325.1 Fimbriiglobus sp. | reverse complement strand
AGAAAGGGCGGGTCGTGAGCGACGAAGATTTGGCCGAGTGCATCATCAAGAGAAACGTCTACCATGGGGAGTGGAACTACGAAATCCACCCCCATACAAATGGCAGATAATCCGGTAAGTTATTGTTGCGCGATGCCTAAGCACGTTGTTGAAATTTGCCTGTGTGCTGCACTCCCCAAGCAGATGCGCTTGCTGTTGATGTGTTCGTAGTCGGGCTAGGTCGGGACGTTGCAGACTCGGCCCGACCGAAATTTGCGACACTCTGAGGTGTAGGTGACACAACCTGAAGGTTGAACTCCAACAAAATCCAGAATGCTGGCAAGATCCTACTTGTTCTCGATGGGGGTGATCTTGAAATCGTCGATGCGGACTTCGTGCTTGGTATCGGAGGAGTGGTAAAAATAGAGTGACGGTTTAACGACTTCTTCCCGACCAAATGACAATCCAGACGAAAATATCTTGCGTTCTTTTCCATCACCAGTATCGCAACTCAGATGGATGCCCTTTTCATCGAAGCGCTGCCGGATCTTCCAGCGATCTGGCTTTTCGGGCTGACCGCAACCATTCCACCCACCGCCTTGAAATCCAAATCGACGCGAACTCGAGAGCACCGGGATCCACAATTTGCTTTCGGATCCAGCTTTCATCTCGCAACTGTTTAGATAGCCAATGCAGAACGTTTCGCCGGGTTTGCAATCGTACTGGATTCCGGCCCCGATGTGAATTTCCGCGTCGTTTTCAGGAAGTGCACCCGCTTTCGGCGAAAGCGGCGCGGTAATAACAAACTCGATCTCAAAGTAGCCTTTAATGTCTTTGAGTTTGATCGCTGGACTGGTTCGCGTAAATACGTAGTCAGCTGATTCCGAATCCTTTGGCCGTGAAGAGACGCCCAAGCGCACATCCCCAGGCAGCGTCACCACCAGGGTGTCGCCGTCCATCTTGAAGTCGGCGTCGCCCCTCGGGTCGACGATCTTCCCGAACTTGGCCTCGACCTTGTCTCGATCCGTGGGCTTCGGAACCGGGGCGGCTTGGAGTACCGTTGCCAGGAACAAGCTTGCGAGAAATGCACGCATCGGTCGGAACCTCCTGCGGACGAGTTGTTCCGAGTCACGCTACCACACTCACACCGCGACGTACAGCCCGCGGCCGCAGTTGGGGCAGCAGATGTACTTGCCGTTGATGAGTTCCGCCTTCTGCTGCTCGGTGATGCTCGTCCGGCATTGCTGGCAGCTTCGCCCGTTGACGCCGGCCAAGCCGTCCGGGCCGTAGCGGGTGATCAGGCGGTCGTATTGACTCTTCACGTCGGCGGGTAATTTGGTCTCGGCGTGCGCCAACTGCTCTTGAGCCAAGCGTTGGTCGTCGAGGATGCGCTCCATCCGCTCCTTGGCGTCGACCTGCTGTTGGGCGAAGTTGGCTTGCGCTTCGGCCCAGCGTTTGTCGTCGGCGGGAAGGGCGTTGGTGCGATTCTCCAGCTCTTCCATGGCCACTAGAATCGCCTCTTCCGTCAGGCCGATCTTCTCCTTCGCCTGGCGAATCTCGGACTGCTTCCCCTCGTACTCCTTGGGGCTACCCGCTTCGTTGAGCTGCTTCTCGAACTTGGCCAATTGCGCGTTATGCTGCTTCAAGTTCCCTTCTTCGTCGCGGATCTTGAGCTTCAACTTGCCCACCGAATCGTAGGCCGTTTTGTGGGCCAGTTCCTCGGCCGCGAGATGGGCCAGTTGCGACTTCGCCACCCGTGGCCCGAGGTCGATCTCCGATTGCAGTTCGCGGAGATGTTTGCGAAGGCGGTGGGCCTGCTGCAGCGTGGCGGGAACGGTCGCGATCATGTTCGTCTCCTGATTCCCCCCATTCTATTGGGGTTTGACTCAGCTCATGAACTGCTCGAGGTACTTCTTGCTCTGGCGCAAGGCCCGCTTGCGGTCCGCGAGCGACCGCTCGTAGGCTTTGTCTTCGACTTCGATGCAGACGGGGCCGTCGTAGCCCGTGTCGGAAAGGGCCGCGAAGAATGGCCCCCATTGCACATCCCCGAGGCCGGGGAGTTTCGGCTGGTGCCAGCCGAGGCCGTGGACGCCGACTTCGTAGAGCCGGTCGCGGTCGATCCGTTCGTCTTTGGCGTGAACGTGGACGATTCTCGACCCGAATTCCCGCAGTGCCCGGGGCGCGTCGATGAACTCCGCGATCAGGTGCGACGGGTCGAAATTCAACCCGAGGGTGCCATCGGGGTAGAGTCCGAACAGGTGCCGCCAGACGGCGGGACTGCAGGCGACGTTCTTGCCGCCGGGCCATTCGTCGTTGCTGAACAGCATGGGGCAATGCTCGATGCCGAGCTTCACTTTCACGGTCTTGGCCAGTTCGACGATCGGATTCCAGACGTGCGGCAGCACCAGCAAATTGGCTTCGACCGTCTGCGCCGGATCGCGGCCGATGAACGTGTTGACCACGGGGATGTCGAGCAAGGCAGCCGCGCGGATGACCTTCAGCAGGTGGTTCACGACCTGCTCGCGGTGCTCCGGGTTCGGGTCGAGTGGGTTCGGATAATAGCCCAAGCCGCAGATGTCGACCCGGTGAATCCGAATCAAATCCCGGACGTGGCTCGCCGCTTCGACAGTGAAATCGGACACGTCGAGGTGGGTCACCCCCGCGTACTTGCGATCCGCTTGGCCCGGCGGCCAGCACATCAATTCGACGCAGGCGAAGCCCTCCTCGGCGGCGAAGGCCAACAGCTCTTCGAGGGACAGTTCGGGAAGGATCGCGGAGACGAAACCGAGTTGCATGGAGGAACCCAAAATTGTTAACGGTGATCCGAATCACTCTTGCACGAGTTCCGGGAACACATCCCCCGGCAGTCCGACGGCCCGCATTCCTTCGGTGAGCCGTTTGACCGCGGCGAAGCGGTAGTTGGCCACTTGCTGTTCGGAGACCGTTAGGAACTCGGCGACTTGCCAGTTCGGCCAGCCCTTCACAAACAGCAGTTCGAGCACCTGGATCCGCACGAAGTCGCCGCGCTGTTCGAACCCGCGCAGGAGTTCCGTGAGGCCCCGGCTGATCGCCCCGGTTTCCAAATCTTGTCGTTCTTGATTGCGGGCGATGCTGCTGGCGGGGCGCTGGTCGGTATCCGGCGCCCGGATCAATTGTTCTTCGTCGGCCTCGCTGCCGGTGGCGTGCGGTCGCCGGCCGACCTTGCGCAAGTAGTCGGTCACCTTGTGGCTGGCGATGGTGAAGAGCCACGTCTGCAAGTCGCGTTTGTCGTCGTAGTTCGTCAAACTGTTGAGGAAGCCGATGAACGTCTCTTGAACGGTGTCGTCGGTGGTGGAATGGTCGCGCAGCCGCCGCCGGACGTAAGCCCGCAGCCGCCCTTCGTAGCGGGCCACGAGTTCTTCCCAAGCATTGTCCGACACGGCGCCACCCGCGCGAATTTGCTGGACGAGGAGCCGATCCGAATCGCTGGTCATCCGCGTGATCCTCTCCAGACTGGTCTATCGATTTGATCTTTTGGAATCAGTTGGCCACATTCGCATCGATTCGGAAAATCATCTGCCAGAGCCGATCCGACTCTCCACGTTCCATGACTTGGATCGGAGTCTGACCTTCAAATGCTGGGTTGGAGGTTCGCATCCATTCCCCAAGTTCCTGCGGTAAGAGGAGCTCGCCCAACGCGGCCCGCAGTCGATCCGTCTCCACGAGTTTCTGCCGGGCCGAATCACTCAGCGGCTTGCCGCCTTCCCAACCTGCAATGGATCGCAATGAATATCCCGTGACTCGGGAAAATTCGACCTGCGAGAGGCCGAGCGTGTTCCGAACAGTCGCAACACGGAGTCGGGTCCCTTTGCTCAAATGTTTTGTAGCAGTCTTCTTGCTGTTCCGAACTCGGGCTTTGGTGGCATGCGTCTTTCCCAATGCACGAGATTTTATTGCCGCCATATTCTTCTCTGTTCCGGCCTTGGTCGGTTGCGTGCAAATTTGCATAAACTCATTCTAACTCGGGCGGCCGAGTTTGTCGAGAACATCGTGGTTCAGAACCGCCAACTTGTTTGTTTTGCCAAGTGAGTCGGGGAACACTAACAGATTGATCCCGTTCGGATCCGTCTTCGACGGAACGAGCATGCCTTGGAATCCGGCCGCAAAAACAGCCCAACCCATAGCTTGCGAAGTGGCCTCAGCTCCGCGTGACATGATCGCACGCCAGTCTTCGAGCATCACAGTGAATAGAGTTGCCGGAAGGGTATCCGCAATAGAACTATTCGTGAAATCAAGAACCCTGTCGATTTTGACTTGCACCGCAACGATCACCTTGGGCAGTCCGTCGGAAAGTGGAAGTCCGTAATATCGGTAGTGCTCATTTGCTTCCCAAAGAGCAGTTTCGGGTTCTCGGCTAAGGTAGACGACCTTCATGTCAGTCGAAATTGGATTCCATCGGCCTCCGGCCTTAGACGCACCGATCCCAGAGACGATGTCTTTTGCCGTGGTGTGCCGAGGCCCAGCCGCGCGATAGTAGGTGCCTGACAGCGGAACTCCAAGCTTTCTCTCACGAACAAACCACTTCAACAGCTTCGATGAGCGAGAGTGAATCTTCATCGCGCAGTATACCCGCCGTCCACGAACAGCGTCTGCCCCGTGATGTAGCTGCCGGCGTCCGAGCAGAGCATCACCGTCGGGCCGACGAGTTCGGCCGGGTCGCCCCAGCGACCAAGGGCCGTCCGATCCGCGAAGGCCTTCTTCTCCGCGTCCGATAGTAGCGACATCGGCATGTCGGTGGTGAACGGCCCCGGCGCGATGCAGTTCACGGTGATGCCGAACGGCCCGAGGTCGATGGCGCTGGCGCGGGCCAACCCACGCACCGCCGACTTGGTCGCGCTGTAAGCGTTCCGCTTCTCCTTCGACACCTCGCCCATGATGCTCGAAATGTGAACGATCCGCCCCCAGCGACGCTCCTTCATGCTCGGAGCAATCGCCCGGGTGAGGGCCATGATCGACGTCAGATTCACTTCCAAAATCCGATCCCAAGTTTCATCGGTGATGGCGTCGATGGCCTGCGGCGCGTTCATCCCGGCATTGTTGATGAGGATGTCCACGTGGCCCATCGCGTCGAGCGCCGTCTCCGCCAACCGGGTGATGTCGGCCCGCACGGCCACGTCGGCGACGGCGTAAGCACCCTTGCGACCAGTCGCCGCAACGATCTCTGCGAGGGTCGCTTGCAACTCCGCCTCGTTGCGGCTGGCCAGGAAAATGTCCGCCCCGGCCTCGGCCAGTCCGAGCGCCATCGCCCGCCCCAGCCCCTTGTTCCCGCCGGTGATGAGCGCGACCCGGCCGGTCAAATCGAACGGTGATTTTTTCATAGTGGTTAATATAGGGTGTTGAAACTGAAGCAAGAATTGGAACCGCGGAGATGTCGAGAATCCGGAAGACTATAATTTGCATGGAGTCATCGTTCCAGGTTCCTCCGCGGTTCATTCTATTTTGGCAAAGAAAGCACGTTGATATGCCGATGCCGGTGCGTTCGCTCCCCATGCTGCAGAACTGGGATTGCCAGAGTTGTTCGGATTGTTGCCGCACCTACTCGGTGCCGGTGACGGCTGCGGAGCGCGCGATCATAGCCCAGCAGAACTGGAGCGCGGTGCCCGGCTATGAAACGCTCGAAACGGTGACAGCGGGTTTGGACGGCTACCAACTCGCCCACACACCGGACGGGGCGTGCGTGTTCTTGGGGTCGGACAACCGCTGCAAGATCCACGCGAAGTTCGGGGCCGCCGCGAAGCCCAAGGCGTGCCGGATTTATCCGTTCGTGATGGTTCCGGCGGGCGATCATTGGCGCGTCGGAATTCGCTTCGCCTGTCCCACGGCCATCGCCAACACCGGTCGGAAGATGTCGGCACACGCCACCGAGTTGGCCGAATTCGCAGGATTGTTGGAAGCCGACACCACCCGCTCCACGGCGGAGCTGCCGGCGCCGGCGCTCCAGCCAGGTCAGAGTGTCTCGTGGCCCGATTTGCTGCGGTTCAACGCCGCTCTGCTGACGATCTTGAACGATGTGGCCTACCCGCTGGAACGCCGGCTCCGGCAGATTGTGGCCCTCGCCGATGTCTGCAAGAAGTCGCGGTTCGATGCGGTGCAAGGGCCACGACTCAAAGAGTTTCTCGACGTGATGACCGCCGCGACCCAAGACGATGTCCCGTCGGCGTCGGCCGTCCCGAAACCGAGCTGGGTCGGCCGGATGCTCTTCCGCCAACTCACGGCCATTTACTGCCGCAAAGACAACGGCCCCGATACCGGGATCGCGAGCCAGAGCCGTTGGATCCGCATCCGGTCCGCCTGGCAATTCGCCAGGGGTACCGGCACGATCCCAAAGCTCCACGCCAAGATTCCTACGGTGACCTTCGCGGACGCAGATGAACCCACCGGGCCCATCACGCCCGAGGCCGAAGCACTCTTGCTGCGGTACTTCCAAGTGAAATTCGAATCGCTCCAGTTCTGCGGGCCGACGAACTTCCACCGTCACTACTGGGAAGGACTCGACTCGCTGCTGATGACGTTCCCCGCCATCCAGTGGCTGGCACGAGTCTTCGCCCGAGGAAGTCTCGATCCGCTCAACGCGACGAAGTTAGCTTTGCGATTGGTGGACGACAGCTACGGGTACAACAAACTCCTCGACGCCGGCCGGCAACCCTGGGCGATGAGGACACTTGCCGACCGAGGCGAAGTAGCGAAGCTCATCGCCTGGTATGCATGAACCGGGATACTAAGCACCCAAATGCCGTACCAGCTCCGCCGTGAGGCTGGCCATATTCCCCGATCCCCCCAGGTCGCGGGTCAGCCCGATCCCGGCTTGCAGCGTGGCGTGGACGGCCTTCTCAATGCGGGCGGCCGCGGCCCGTTCCCCGACGTGATCGAGCATCATGGCGGCGCTGCGGATCAGGGCAATCGGGTTCGCCAAGCCCTTCCCGGCGATGTCCGGGGCACTGCCGTGCACGGCTTCGAACACAGCGTAGCGGCTCCCGAAGTTGGCCCCCGGAACGACACCGAGACCGCCGACCAAACCGGCGCACAGATCGGAAATCACGTCGCCGAAGAGATTCTCCATCACGAGTACGTCGTACTGGGTGGGGTCGAGCGCGAGATCGAGGCAGATGTTGTCAATCGGCTTTTCTTCGAACTGGATGAACGGGAATTCGTCGGCGACTTCGCGGGCGCACTCAAGGAAAAGACCGTCACTCAGGCGCATCACGTCGGCTTTGTGGCAGAAAGTGACCCGGTGCCGGCCACCGGTGCGGGCCAGCTCGAAAGCGTACCGGACGATCCGTTCGCAAGCCGGCCGGGTGATGATGCGCAAGCTCTCGATGACACCCGGCACCACTTGGTGTTCCAGCCCGGCGTACAACCCTTCGGTGTTCTCGCGCACCACGATCAGGTCAACGTTGTCGTAGGGGGTTTTCACGCCGGGGAGCGTCTTCACAGGCCGGACGCTTGCGAACAGATCGAGGCCTTTTCGGAGCCGGACATTGATGCTGCGGAAGCCCTTGCCGACGGGCGTGGTGCACGGGCCTTTGAGGGCCACCCGGTGCTTGCGGATGAGATCGAGAGTGATCTCGGGAAGTGGTTCGCCGTGCTTCTCGGCCGCCCCCAGACCCGCATCGGCCCGTACCCAATCGATGGTCACCCCGGCGGCGGCGATCACTTCGCAAGTCGCGGTGGTCACCTCCGGGCCAATGCCGTCGCCTTCGATCAGTACGATTCGCATCGCGGGACTCACTCAGGTTGCAACCGGCAGCACTTCGGCGGGTCGTTCCTTGGCGATCTTGTCGAGGATGCCGTTCACGAACGCGGGGGAATCTTTCGAGCCGTATCGGCGGGCAAGTTCGATGGCTTCGTTCAGCACCACCGGAATCGGTTCCGGTTTCGTGGCGTGCAACAGTTCAAATACTCCCAAACGTAACACGTTGCGGTCGGCGGGGAGCATCCGGGTGAGCCGCCAATTCTGCGAAGTCTTCGTCAGCAAATCATCGATAGCCGGACATTGGAGCACGACACCGTCGAACAGCGACAGGCAGAATTTCACCGTCTCGGCATCCCGCTGCGACCGTTGTTGCACGAATACCAACAATGCCTTGCGGGGCATGGGTGTCTTGTTCTGGTCTTGCTGGAAGAGCAGTTGCAGGGCCACTTCACGGGCGCGCGAGCGTCGAAACATGCCGGCCGAACCTCGGGTCGAATACGATAGCATCATCCCAACGTATCCCTGCATCGTATTCAACGGTGCGCCGTTCACGACCCCAACTTGCGAGTTCCCCATGCCGCGATTCCGTGTGGTTTTGACCGACATGATCGACGACGACCTCCTGCCCGAGCGCGACGTCTTCGGCGAACTCGCTGAAATCGTGACCGTGAAGGCCAAAAGCGAAGAGGATTTGTTCGGCCACATCGAGGACGCCGACGGCCTACTCGTCTACTTGGCCCCGGTCTCGGCGGCCAGCATTTCCCGGTTGAAACAGTGCCAAGTCATCGTCCGTTGCGGCGTCGGCTACGACAACATCGACCACAAATTCGCCCGCACCCGCGGCATCCCCGTGGCCAACGTGCCGGACTACGGCACCGAAGAAATCGCCGAGACCGCCATCGGCATGCTACTGGCATTGGCTCGTGGTTTGCACATTTCGAACTCGCGGTTGCAGCGCCAAGTCGGGGTCTGGAGCTACCGCGAAGCGGGGCGGGTGCACCGTCTGCGTGGCCGCGTTTTCGGGATGATCGGCTTGGGTCGCATCGGCATCGCCACCGCGCTAAGGGCGAAATCGTTCGGGATGGATGTCGTCTTCTTCGATCCATTCGTCTCCGATGGACTCGATAAAGCGCTCGGGATTCGCCGCGTGGAAACCCTTGCGGAATTGCTACCGCTAAGCCACGTGTTGAGCGTCCACACACCTCTGACACCGGACACCAAGCACCTCGTCGATGCGGCCGCCATCGCGCGGATGCCGAAGGGATCGTACCTGATCAACACGGCACGCGGGGCTTGTATCGATACGGCCGCGATTGCCCCGGCAATTGCTTCCGGGCAGTTGTCCGGGGCGGGCATCGATGTCCTCCCCGAAGAGCCGCCCGAGACCGACGACCCCCTCCTGGTGGCGTGGCGCGATCCGAACCACCCGGCGTACGACCGCGTCATCATCAACCCGCACGGGGCCTTCTATTCCGAGGAAGGATTGCGCGACATGCGGGTCAAGGGAGCCCAAACGTGCCTGCGGGCACTCCTCGGCGAACCGTACCGCAACGTCGTGAATTGAGCGGCCAGCAAACGGGGGATCGCTCTTCCCCCACCCGGCGTGCCGCATAAGTTAACGCGGTTGCCCTTTCCGCGAGGTTCCCGCCGATGATCCCGATCGATTTCACCAACAAGGTCGCGCTCGTCACGGGCGTCGGCGACAACGAGAGCTTCGCCTGGCACATCAGCAAGCATTTGGCGGCCGCCGGGGCCAAGATCGTGCTGGCGTGCCACCCGCGCGTCGTGGGGATCGTCGAGAGCTTTCTGACGCGGGAACTCGATCAAGAATCGCGGATGTTGCCGTACGGGCGCGGGGAATTGAAGGTCGAAAAGATCTTCGCCTGCGACGCCAGTTACGACACCATGGACGACGTCCCACCCGAGGTGAAAAGCGACCGCCGTTACGCGAAGTTCGCCGATTACAGCATCCAAGGGACAATCGACGCCGTCGGCAAAGAGTTCGGTGGCATCGACATTTTGATCCATTCCATCGCCTTCAGCCGCGAGATCACGAAATCGGCGAAAGAGACCACCCGCAAAGGGTACATGGAGGCACTGGGCATCTCAGCATACTCGCTCACCAGCATGTTGCGGGCTGCGGAACCGTACATGACGGGGCGGGACGGCGGGGCCTGCGCCGTCGGCCTGACCTATCTCGGCGGGGAAAAAGTGGTGCCGTATTACGGTGGTGGCATGAGCACCGCCAAAGCGGCCCTGCAAATTGACGCGGCCCAATTGGCCAGCAGTTTGGGGCCGAAGAACATCCGCGTGAATTTGATCTCGGCGGGGCCTTACGCGAGCCGGGCGGCCCGCAGCATCCGCCCCGGCGAGATGGAAAAGAGCATCGAGTACGCCGCGAGCCGGTCGCCGTTGCCGCGGGCCATCGAACCGGAAGAAGTGGCCAACGCCACGGTGTTCTTGTGCAGCCCACTGGCCAGCGCCATCACCGCGCAAGTGCTTTACGTGGATTGCGGTTACAACGTCATGGGTGTTTGAAGTTGAACGGCGAGCGACGCGGCACGGACTCCTTTTGCCGAGCCGGGTCGGCCGCGCGCATCATCAAGACTTCAAATTGAGGGGTTTGTATAGAAAATTGACATGATCAGGATCTAACAGACCTACGAAATCGAGCGACGGCGAAACTTCATAACTTTGATAGTCTTTCGATGAATAATCGATTACGATCCAACGTGATACAACAGAACTCCTGTATTCGCATCCGATACCGGAACAGTTCAAGCTGGAGCACCCCAGCCACTCGGCAACAGTCGAGAGGACTTCGTTTTTATCCCTGATTTCGTCTGGCAATAAAGGTTCAATACCGTCATCGACAATGCCTTCCTGTGGGTAAGCAACATAGGGCGCACCGCAGTCGAAGTTGTCGGATAAAGAAATCAGAATGCTCGGTTCGTCCAATCCAGCATCCGTGAATTCAGATTCGGTCGACAAGATTTTCAAAACGTATCCAATCTTAATACCGCCGTCCCACCAGACGCAATCGCCGATATGAATTTCAACTCCATTACAATAGTTCATTTCACTCGACCCCGATACGTATTGATGAAGTTGCCCAAAGAGATTTTGCAGCTGACCAAGCCCAAACTTAAACGCCCTTCAATGCGTCGTCGTAAACGGCGCCGATGCTCATGAGAATCCGCACGATCATCACGATGACCATCAAGCCGACCATCGCGTACACCAACCCGCCCGCCAGCGTGGTGAGGAACTTCAGTTTGCGTGACGATTCCTCGCGGTAATGCTCGGACTGCCGCGCCATCACTTCGGCGAGGGTGCCGCTGACGACCCCGACGCTGACGGAGTCGAGGAACTCTTCCGGGAAGATCTTGCGCGGGCAACCCGACATCGCTTTATCGATGGCGCGGCCACCCTGAAGCTGTTTCACGACGCTGTCGGAACAGGCGAGATAGGCCCCGTTTGTAGTGGCGCGAAAGCTGTAGCCCAAACTCACGTCGGCGTTCATCCCGGCTTCGCTCGTCATGTGCAAAGCCATACTGAAGCGTTGGAGTGCGAACGCTCGAAAGCAACTGTCGAGGCCGGGGATGTGCAACGCGACCGCTTCGAACTTGGCCCGCAGTGGGTCGTTGTCGCGCAAGTACAGGTACGACAAAATCACGAATGCCCCGAAGCCGAAACCGACGAACAACACGATGGCCGCGCCGCGTGGCCCACTCAACGTTTTGCCGAGGGGATTGAATCCGCCGCCCCCCGCCGGCGCGAGCATGCCCAAGATGAGCAGCATCATCGCGATCACACAGAAGGCCGACACGTACATGAATCCGGGCCAGACCAGCGACGAATGGAACATCTTGCGAGACGACACCGACTGCTCGAAGTAGCGTTCGAGTTCGCCGAACGTCTCCGTGAGGCGGCCGGTCTTTTCCCCGACGGCGACGAATTCGATCATCAGCGGCGGAAACTTAGATCGATCTAGAATCAATGCATTTTCGAGCGAACTCCCCTTCGCCAATCGCTCGGCGATGGTCGTCGCCAAGGCTTGCGCGGCGGCCGGCCCGGACTTCGCCTGCTGTCGGAAGATCTTCACGGGCGACATGCCGATGCCGAGGCCGTGCTTGAGCGCCCGGCACCACATGACGATGACTTTGAGCGGGAGCCGGGGCGAAAAAATCATGGTGCACCGGGCCAAAGGGCGGTTACGCCGTGAGGGGAATGCGACCCGCAGGCAGGCCGCGATAAATTCGTTGGATGCGCTCGCGGGTGAGGCCGAGCACGCGGTCGAAGCGGCTCAGTTTCATGCCGTCGATATTCGGGTTCTTGTCGGCCATGTGTTCCAGCATGGCAATATCCTGGCGCACTTCGCGGTCGACTTCCCGGCGGAAGATCCACTTGGAAATCCGCAGGCCACCGGCCGGGCCGGGGAAGCGGCTCTTCGCATACACGAACGAGGTCACGGCGGTGCGGTCGCCGTCGATGGGCCAGAAGAACATGTAGAGCCGCCAGCGCATCATCGACTCCCGGCTGCCGTCGGGCGAGGTCCACCAATGATCGTAGACGCTGTACACCGGGGAGAAATGCGTCGTCCAATGGTCGTGGAAGAGGTCGCCTTTGCGGATGCCGAGAACCCACGCCAGAGGTTTGAAGAGCGTCTTTGTCGGGCCGACGTTCGTGACTTTCACGGTGGCGTCGGTCGGTTCGAAGTTCACCTTCACTTCGTGCATGCGGGCGAGGTCGTAGCCGAAGGTGTCGTGGACCGTGCCGCTGTGTTCGATCTCGTTGAAGTTGTCGACCGTCAGTTCCAACGGCGCCGGCACGATGTGATGGAAGTTGCCGAGGTGGTAGTAATTGTCGGTGTTGATCTCGGGGAATTCCGGCGTGCTCGCCTTCGACTTCACCCAGATGTAGCCGTGGGCTTCGCGGGTG
>JANXWE010000164.1 GCA_025351325.1 Fimbriiglobus sp. | reverse complement strand
GCCGTTGACGTGTGCCATCCCCCGGCTGCGCACCCCGATCACAGCGACCCGGAGCTTGTCGTTCGCCGATCCGGATTTGATGACGGCGGGTTCCTCGGCTCGAAGCGTTTGACTACCCGCCGCGTAAGTCGCGGCGAGAATGGCCGAGCGGTCGAGGAACTCTCGACGGGAGAAAAAATCCATGGGAGCGACTCCGGAACGGGACGCGACAGGAAAGTAGCAGTGTGTGAACTGTACCGAAGCGCCGCACAATTTGAAAATCAAATTTCAAACCGGTGACCGGAAGCGAATCCGAAACGTCGTGCCACGGAACGGAGCCGACTCGATGGTGAACTCGGCGGCGTGGTGCTCCAACACCATGTTCACGAACGACAGACCGAGGCCCATCCCGGCGGAATGTCCCTCGTAGAGGGCGTTGTCGCGCTTCGTGCTGAAGTGCGTTTCCAAACAGTTCGCCCGCACCTCTTCGGTCATCCCGATGCCGTTGTCGGTGACTTCGAGAAGGACCGTTTCGGGTTGCGCGGTCAGCCGGAGAGTCAGCTTCCCCTTCCAACTCGCGGCTTCGAGCAACTTCTGTTTCCGCTCGGCCGGGCCGGTGCGCCGGGCCTCCTCGCGGAGGTGGTTGCGCATCTCGAAGGTGGCATCGCGGGCGTTGAAGACCAAGTTTTCCAAGGCTTGTTGTAGGTGGGAATAATCCGCTTCGATCCAGACGGGTGCCGCGGGCAGCTCCGTTTCGATCTGGAGTTTCCATTTGTCGCGGCCCACTTCCAGCCACGTTTGAGCGAGCGTGGCGACAAACGTTACGAGGTCGATGCGGGCGAGGCTCGACTCGTTCGGGTCGCGCCGCACGGTGCGGAGGATCTCTTGCAACCGATCCGTCACGGTGCCGAGCGTCGATTGCACTTCGTTCAACATGCCCGTTTGCGGGGCAGTCAAACCCTCGGCATCCAGACAGCGCCGGAGCAAGTCGTTGGGGCGAACCAAGAGGTTCTTGATGTTGTGCGCATAGCTCCCGGCCATGATGCCGATGCTGGCGTAGATCTGGGATTTCAATTCGAGTGCGGCTTTCTCGGCCTGCTCCGCCCGGCGGTCGAGCACCTCATTCTCGCGCTCGGTTTGCTGCTGACGCAACCGCGTTTCCAAGAGTTCGCGCTCTTGGTGCTCGGCGGCGGCCAGCACCTTCAACTGCTGGGTTTCGCGGGCCAGTTCGTGCCGGACGAACCGCACCACGAAGACGACGGCGAGGAGCATGGCCGCGATGAGCACGGCCCCGGCCACCAGCGATTCCCGACGGCGATCTTGCTCGCGCCGCTGGAGTTTGTTGAACGCGTGCAGTTGGTATTCGCACTCCACAAACACCGGTTGCCCGTGGAGACTCGCGGGGGAATAGCGCAGCGTCCGCACCCGCGAGTTGGAACCCGACAGAGGCCGGGGCAGTGGATTCGTCCAGACGATTTGCTCCGTCTCGCCGGCTTCGCCCGGGATCACGACGCCCAGTCGGAACAGGATCGGGAAGCCCGGCAGCTTGTTTTCGTACGCCCGCGTCGGCTCGGTGAGCGCCCGCAGTTGCTCATCGATCTCGGCGCGTTTGGTCACGACGTCGGCCGGTAACACGCGACCGGCCCGGGCTTCTGTTTGAAGGTGGAGGTATTCCCGGATCAATTCGAGCAGCGTCTTGCGGAACGGTCGCGTCTCGTCGAGCCACTCGCGGACGATGGCTTCGTCCGATTCTTCCGACCAGCTCGCGCGGGAGTAAAGCAAGCTCGCCAGCCAGCCGACAAGGATGATCCAAACGACGACGAACGGGGCCAACCCGACCACGTAGTTGCCGACGTTCCCCCAAAGCAGAGCCGAGAGTCTTCGAGAATTCATGGGGAGTTGGATCCTGGAACCCAATCGCGCGGAATCACGGGAAGCCGGCCGATGTTCCGCCACGATTGATCCGATTCCCGTCGCCAGACCGATAGCTGCGCGGCTCCACCGACCGGGTCGGCATCATCGCGCGGCATGAGAACTTCCACGTGCTCCCCGGTACCCCCGAGGCGTTCGCCGTTCGCGTCGAAAAAGGCTGGCCGTTGGGCGTGCAACCGGGCGATCAGGTCGTCGCCTCTCGTCAGGAGGCCACCCTCCAATGTCGGCGTACCCGTTTCGCCCGGACGCGGGAAGCAGGCCGTCGCGATGACCCGGCCCATCTCGGCGAAGTGCATCGCCTCTTCGGTACTGTTCGGTGGCAAGAACGAGTAGCCGACCGGGGCAGTCGATGGCAGCGTTGGATCATCCCAGCCGATGGGGTTGTTGTGGGTGAACAAAACAAGCGGGACGGGCAGGCCGCCGGCGCGCCAGGCGAATTCGCTATCACGCAGGATCGCATTCACCGGGATCCCGTCGCCGGTGACGACGACGAGACGTTTGGACAGTTGCGGGGCACGTTCGATGATCGCCCGCAACAGCCGTCGAGCGGGGAGCGTCACGGCCGGGAGGACGAGCAGCGACCGTTGGGCGGGGATGTTGCGGAGTTCGCCGGCGATGGCCTTCGCGGTTTCGTCCTCGTGCCGATTGGGTCGGACGAATCCGCCGACACTGAACGGGATGTCGAAGCGCGCGAGTTGGAACGCCGTCTGGTTGCCATCGCGCGCTCGGACTTGAGCCAAGAGCGACTTCTGAAACTGTTCGTGCAAGTCGGTGGAATACGGGTCGTCGTTCCACTGCACCGAAAAAACGTGCGGTCGATATCGAGGCGGCTTCGGCAGCGCGACTATTGTCGAAGCGATCGCTTGTAGACTCTCCAGTTCAAAGACCATGGGCCGGAGGTCGTCGGTGCGATCCACGAAATCGAGAACCGCATCGGCCATCTGGCGGTTGGTGAAACAGAACCGGAACGAGCGGTCGTCGTAGATGTCCACGAGCCGGGGCTGGACGCCGTCTTGGGAATCGAGATCGGCGACGCAATCCGCCGTGGCCGTGGTGATGAACAGCGGCGGGCGATCCCCTTTCCACTCCCGTTGCGCGTCCATGGCCCGCGACAAATCGACGGCGCGGTCGCTTGAGCCGCCACCAATGACGGCGAGCGGAGCTTGTTCGCGGGCCGCCAACGCTTTCACCCAATCCACAGCCGTGATGTCGTTTTGCAGCTTGTACCAGCGGATATGCAAATGCGCCTCGCGGCCACGCATCCCGATAATGATCTCCGGGACGGCGGTCGTCGAATCGAGGAACGCCTTCGATGTATCCACTTCCACATCCGGCATGACCTTTTGCACGCGAACCCAGCCCGAGACGAACCGTTCCCAAGTGGTGTTGTTGGTCGTCGTGTGGAGCCAAGCCATCTCTTGATCGCCCGACGGAACGGGCAACGGCCGGGCCACGGACGG
>JANXWE010000133.1 GCA_025351325.1 Fimbriiglobus sp. | reverse complement strand
CGTGCGAACTTGTCGACACGGTCTTTGCAGAGCTGCACGAACTGGGCGATGCTGGCTTCACGGTCGCCCGGAACGAGGTTCTCGATGTCGCGCTTGCTCTTGAGCGCGAGTTCCTTTTCGACTTCCACTTCGACCCACAATCCCTGGCAGTCGAAACCATTCTGGTACCGCAACTCGTGGCCAGTCATGGCGAAGTAGCGGTTGAACACGTCCTTGTACGTCCGGCCCCAGGCGTGGTGCACACCCATGGGGTTGTTGGCCGTGATCGGCCCGTCCAGGAAGCTCCACTTCGGCTTGCCGGCGTTCTGCGCCCGGAGTTTGTCGAAGATTTGTTCAGTCTGCCAGAATGCGAGCACGCCCCGCTCGAGCGCGGGGAAATCAGCTTGGGTTTCGACCTTCTCAAACGACATCGGTGACCATTTCGGGTGTGGTATTTCGGATTTCGGATTATTCTATGGCGAAGGAGGGATCGTCTGTGCAATCCGAAATCCAAAATCCGAAATCCGCGATCGACCTGATTCTCGGCACGGCCGGCCACATCGATCACGGCAAGACCTCGTTGGTGAAGGCCCTCACCGGCATCGATACCGACCGCTTGCCTGAAGAGAAAGCGCGCGGCATCACCATCGACATCGGTTTCGCGTTCCTCGAACTCGGCACGTTCCGCCTCGGCATCGTCGATGTGCCCGGTCACGAACGCTTCATCAAGAACATGCTCGCCGGGGCCACCGGGATCGACCTCGTCATTTTGATCATTGCGGCCGACGATTCGATCATGCCCCAGACCCGGGAACACCTCGAAATCCTTAAACTTTTACGGTTGCAGCACGGCGTCATCGCCCTGACGAAAGCGGACTTGGTCGATGACACGACGCGGGAAGTCGCCGAACTCGAAATCCGCGAACTCGTACAAGGTAGCTTCCTGCAAGACGCACCGATCATCGCCACGTCGGTGGCGACGGGGCAGGGCATTGAAGAACTCAAAGCCGCCCTGCGGGACGTTTGCGAACGGATGGTCACCCGCGAACGGGCCGAGTGGTTCCGCTTGCCCATCGACCGGGCCTTCACCGTGGCCGGGCACGGAACGGTCGTCACCGGTTCCATCGTCTCCGGCTCCGTCGCCGTGGAAGACGAACTGGAATGGCACCGGGGCAACGGCCAATCGGAACTCGTCCGCGTGCGCGGTTTGAACCAGCACGGCAAGACCGTGGTGGAAATCCATCGCGGGCAACGCGGCGCCATCAACCTTGCCGGCATTTCATTGGAATCGGTGCATCGTGGTCAAGAACTCGCCAAGCCCGGCTACCTGCGACCGAGCCGGGTGCTGACCGTGCGGTTGCAGGCACTGGCGTCGATGCGGCGGGCCATCAAACATCGTTTGCCGTGCCGGCTGCACCTCGGCACCGCCGAAGTGTTGGCCAGCGTCTCGGTGCTTGACCGCGATCAAATCGATCCCGGCGAATGGGCACTCGCCCAGTTGTTTCTCGAAGAACCAGTGACAGCGGTCTGGGGCCAGCCGTTCGTCCTCCGCGATTCCTCGGCGGAATGGACACTCGGTGGAGGTCAAGTGCTCCAACCGACCGCCACGAAGTTGCGTCGTCGGCATATCGAACATCTGGAACAAGCGGAGCGACTTTGGTCGGATGATGTCGAAACGCGAGCCACCGCGTTTGCGTGGTTCGCCGAGTTCCATGGATTCCAGCAAGACGATCTCGTCCGTGAAGTCGGCATCCTGCCCGGGGATGTTGGCAAAGTCGTGCAGCGATTGACAGAGTTAAGTCGGGTGGTGGAATTGGCTTTGCCACCGCACCGCAAGCTGATGATCCATGCCGAACGACTGGTGCAACTCGGGGAACGAATCCTCGCGGCACTCGGGACGTTGCACGCCGAGTTACCATTATTCACCAGCCACGAGCGCTCGAAACTGCTGGTGTTGCTGAATTACGTGGGCGATGAATCGCTGTTGCAAGCGACAGTCGACCGACTGATTCAGCAGAAGAAACTCGTCGGCGACGCCAAGCGAATCGCACGGGCCGATTTCAAACCGAAGCTGAGTGCGAACCAGCGAAAACTCAAAGATAAAATTGTGGAAGAGCACCGCACTGCCGGTTTCACACCGCCGGAGCCAAAGAGTTTCGCTCCGCAAGCGGCTGGGAACGCCGGAGCGTTGAATGACATTTTCGAGGTGGCTTGTGCGGAAGGTTTCTTGGTGCGGATCACGCACGAAATCTTTTTGCACACAGACACCGAAACCGACATGCGAAGTCGGTTGACACGAACATTCACCGAGAAACCGGCACTGACGGTCGCTGAGATCCGCGATCTTCTCGGGACGACACGAAAGTTTGCCATCCCGATCTGCGAATATCTCGACCGCGCCGGAATCACCCGGCGCAACGGAGATTTGCGAACGGCGTTTTGACTCAGTAGCGGTCGCCACCACCACCGCTTCCCCCACTACCTCCGCCGCTGCCTCCATAGCCACCACCGCCACTTCGACCGCCACCACTTCCACCCCGGCCACCGCCGCCTCCTCCGCCGTACCCACCGCCACCGCCTGCGCCGCCGTATCCACCGCCTCCGCCGCGTGGGCGTTCTTCACGGGGTTTGGCTTCGTTGACGGTCAATCGTCGGCCTTGGAACTCGGCGTCGTTCATCCCTTGAATCGCCTGTTCGATCCCTTCGGACATTTCCACGAAGGCGAAACCGCGTGAGCGGCCCGTTTCCCGATCCATGATAATTTGGGCTTTGACCACTGTGCCGAATTGGCTGAACGCCTCCAGCAGGTCTTCATTGGTCGTGCCGAATGGCAGGTTCCCGACGTACAAATTCGTGACGCTCATGCGTAATCCCCAAGGCCGGCCACTCGAACTCGGTGGAGCCGCCCAATTCACAAAGCGGGTGCCGATCATCGACAACCGCGAAGGAACCGGAGGATGCGGCGACAGAGCCATGCAATTGGGATGCAGGGATGTTGCGAAACCGTTCTGACAGGACTGCGTGAGGGGTTCGGTTTTAGGAGTACATGGAGAAGTGCGTGTCGCCTTGCCATTCTTACTCGATACCGACTCGCCGGACGAAGCTCGACTCGAACGAAAATATCCTACCCGATCCTTCTGACTCACTTGGGACTATCCAAGTGCTTCCTTGAAATATAACATCCCGTTTTGGAAAAGAAAGTCGAAATCTAAAAATAATCTGTCGGGACGTTCCAAAAGTCGTATGCGTGATCGACTCGGACTTCCCCGGCTGCGTTGAAACTGACCCGGCCACGCGGTGCCAGCCGGATTGGACTTGGCTCACCGCCTGCGATTTTGAGCATCTGCGCCGCGATGTTCCCTTGCAGATAGGCTCGTAAACCGACGTAAGACGTTGTCAAACGCGGGTTGATCTCCAGCGCGACATCATCTGACCCGTCTTCCGCATCGCCCAGGATCATGTCGACGCCGATATAGCCCAGCAGTCCGGGAACGTCGGCAATGGCCTGACGGGCCAGTGTCTCGCACCGTGCGGCCAACGGGGGAGAAATGGACAAAAGTCCACCATCGTACCGGAATTGGCCGTCGGAGGAAATGAGCTGGAACGTCGGTGGCAACGCCACGGTTTCCCTCGGCCCGATCAAGAATGCCATGCTCACCGGGATTCCGGGGCAATAGTGTTGCGCGATCCACGGCCCTAGCAATAGGTCGTATTCCGCTTCCGAACGCACCAGTTCCATCCCCTCGGATCCGGCTCCATCGCGACGCTTCACCACGCACGGCCAGCTCTTCGGTCGATTTGGACACAGCACCGTCTCCGGCGTCGGCACACCGTACTTTTCCCAATGTTGGAACAGGGCATACTTATCCGAAGTCAACGTGATGGCTACTAAACTCGGGCCGAGCAGCCGACCACCGATGCGCTGAACTTCTTCGGCCAACTGGAATAACACACCATCGGTTTCCGGGGCAATCACGAACGACCAATCGGCCAGCGCCGCCAGCTCGGCAAATTCGCCGGGTGATCCGACCAAGACTTCGACGCCGGGAATGGCCGCGAAATCCTCATGGATCGCCTGGAACATGGCCCGCCCTTCGACGAACAGGGAATGTTCCGCCGAACCGGCCTCGCGGCCAATGCCGTGCGCGGTGATCTGTTCGTACAGGAAGATCCGGGTCATGCGGCCATGATAAACGGGTCAATCGTAGTTGGCGACTTCGCCGCCGTTCGGGGTGACGCCGGCCCAGAAGACCGACGGCGCAACTCCGGAGCGGATCATCCGGACGCTGCCGTCGAAGAACGAGGCGAGCAAACCACTGGTGTACGGTGTTTGCAACATTCGCGCGTCCGCATCCAACGGTTGCGGGCGGACTTGGAACGTCACACCCGGCACGGATGGGAGCGTCACGGCCGGATTGCCGGACGTGACGGGAACCACATCGTCCCAGCCGGCATCGGCGAACGAAGGTCGGCGTTCACCGGCTCGACTCAAATAACCAGTGCCTCGCATGTCATATGCTGGATCGCAAATGGCATACATCATATGCGACCACTCGGCGTTGGGAGTCTCGCCCAACCCCGCCGGGTAATATCGCATGAAATAGCATTCGGCGAACGAGATCGTATTCGACGTCCCGTCGGAGATGCCGAGCGGGAATTTCACGGGGCCTTGGAACCCGACCGAATTGAAGGCGTAACTCGTCATTCCTTCGCCGTCGTATGTGAATGCGCCCGGAACAGGGCCTTGCCTCTTACTACAAGCTTCAATATTCGCCGTCGAATCGGACGGTGAGATGAAATACGAACGCGGGCCTTGAATAATGTCTTCGCTGTAAAGAATGGCCTGGTTCTCAATATTCCGCGCACAAAGGATGTGTGGTGTACAGTCCAATTGAACTTTCTTGTTAATTCTGTTCATTGCAAGAGTCCGCGGGTTCGGCTCATAGTACCCACCGATATATCCGTCCAATTGACTCCCGACGTCATGCATTGCGAGATTCATCTGCTTGAGGTTGTTCATGCTCTTCATGCGGTTGGCAGTCGCCCGCACTTGCTGGATCGCCGGAAGCAGCAGCCCGATGAGGATCGCGACGATGGCGATCACAACGATCAGTTCGAGGAGCGTGAGGCCGCGACGGTTGGAATTGGACATGAGTTCCCTCTCGGACAGGATGGTGTTTGAAAGAAAAGGGGATTTCCTATCCCCTTCGCGATTGCGATGGCCGATTCAATTTGGAACATGAAAATTTGAAAAGTTGTGAACGTATCTTATTCGCACAACCTGTAGTTCGTGTCGACCGTTGCAAATGCATTAGCACCTGCAGGCTTGGTTTGTACTCGAACACGCATGTAGGCCACATTGGACAACGGTGCTGGCCAGTCAGGTGAGAGATCGAAGAGCGGATTAGACCATGGAGCGCCATCTGCAGGAATCGGTGTGGCAACCGCGATAGGCCCCGGGCAGAGTGGTGGCATTGCTGGGATCCCGCCTGCAGCAGCTGCGGGCAACTTTTTGAACACGCCTTGTTTCCAAGTACCGAAGTCGATGACCACTTGAGTTGGTGTGTTAGGAGTGGATGAGTGAACAAATCCATTAGGCCAAGCTCTAGCAACTTGATTGCCTTTTGCTGCTACACATCCTGTTGTTTCTATTGTTATAAATGCTTGCCCATAGCAGTTGTCAGAAGACAGAAGACAGAAGACAGAAGACAGAAGTGGTGGAGAGTTTCACGGTGGACTCCTCAAAAGTTGCGGACGACTTGATGCAAAATGGTAACACAACACCACATTACTCAATTCTGGTGTAGACTGTCAACCCACGTTGAGCAGTTTATCCAAAAATAAATTCTGAATGGATTTTGAGCGATCATCGGCTATTTGGCGAGCACACCCCGTGAACCCTATTCGACCATTCGTGTCCGGAGTATCATCGTAGCAATCCTTTTTTGTTCGGGGTTCCCATGCCGAAGCTCAACCAGGTCAACGCCATCGTCTCGGCACGCAAGGGCGAAGTCGAGAAGACGATCACCGAGCTGTACAAGCTCATTCAAAAAGAAACTCTGTTTGCCGGCCGCGAGCGGACGTACCGGCCGACGGATGAAGTCGGTGGGCAGAAGTTGCCGGCGGAATCGCAGCGGGTGCAGCAGCGCGCCGACGATTTGATCCGCCAAGCCCGTGAAAAGTGGACGGAAGTCTGGAACCTCGTCTTCACCCAAGACGTGGGCAACCAACTGGCAAAAGCCGACGTGGTGGTCGACGGTAAGACGATCCTGGGGAACGTGCCGATCACGTTTTTGCTGTATCTCGATAAGCAAGTGAACGACCTGGAAACGTTCATCGGGAAGCTGCCGACGCCCGACCCGGCGGAAGAGTGGATGCACGACCCGAACACCGGACTGCTGCGGAGCCGGGCGACGGAATCGGTGAAAACGTCGAAAGAACCGACGGTGATCGTGAAGTACGAGCCGACGAAGGAGCACCCGGCCCAGACGGAACTGTTCACGAAAGATATCCCCGTGGGAACGTGGACGCAGATCCTTTACAGCGGGAGCCTCCCGGCCGACCAAAAGAATGCGGTGCTGAAACGGGTGCGCAAGTTGCAAGACGCGATCAAAGTGGCCAAGGAGCAGGCGAACTTGCTCGACGTCGAACGCCAAAAGGCAGCGGACACGGTGTTCGCTTTCGTATTCGGCGAGTGAAATTTGACCGTCGTCGCCAGTGTGAGTTAAACTGGCGGGGTCGAATCATTCTCAATCCGAAGGATTTCCCGGAATGGCTTCCCCTTTGAAGTGCCCGTCCCCCGCCTGCCCATTCCAGTTCGATCCTTCGCAAGTTCCGGCAGGGGCGGTGATTTCCTGCCCGCGCTGCGGGCTGCGCTTCACACTCGACCCGACGGCGCCCAGCTTTCCGAGTGATCCCTTTGAAAATGCGAGTGATGAACCGCCGCGAAGAATCCAGCCAAGAAGGAAAGCAAACTCCGGTTCTTTGAAGGGCATCCTGGTCACCGCGGCCGCCATCTTCGGCGTCTTGCTGATTGTGTTGGGGATTGGCTGGTTGGCCATCACGTTGTCGCGGAACAAGGCCAGCTCGACCGCCGAGACGGAATCCGAAATCAAGTATCCCGACTTGAATCTCGTGTTCAAGAAGCCCGCACCCGACAGCGGTTGGACAAAGCACGATTCGACCCGCTTGAGTTTCAACGCGGCGCTGTTCGGTTACGTGAAAGGCGGGGATGAACATGCCCCGACTGCTTCGATTGTCGGCGATGCTCGAACATATTCGTACGCCGTGCGTCCCACCGATTTGCGCGAACGGGTCACGCAACTGCTGAACAAAGAGTTCGACAACGTCACCGAATCCGAAGAGGCTCGCGAAGATACGCTTTGCGGCCAGTCGGCCACGCGGCTGTTGTACCGGGCGACCAATAAGAAAACGGGCGACGCGGTGCTGTTAGAAGTGCACACGCTTGCGAGTAAAACACTAGCGGTTTGGGTCTTCGCATGGGCCGCCGAACGAGAGTTCGCCGGTTATGCCAGTGCCTTCCAGAGCGTCCGTTCCGGATTGCAGCTCGTCAAAACAACCGCCCCGACGGTCGAAGTTCCGACGTTCACGAAGACGCACCGTTCAAAATCGGGGATCTTCACGATCCAAGATTCCGATGGACTGTGGGCGGTGAAAGAGCCGGCAACGAGTCTCGATCTGGCAGGCACACTCTGGCTGAGGGGTACGCCGAAATCTGTTGGCGGGAAAAAACCGTCCTCCGTCGATCTGGTGGTGGTCGAGGTCGAGCCGAAAGGGGATGCGAATCAGCAAGCGTTGGAATTGGTCAAGCAGTCGCTGCCGGACGGGGAATCGACCATCGAAGAGTTGACGGCGGAACCGACCGGGGATGTGGCCACCGGCGATGTGAAACCCATCACTCCGGTGACACGCTTAAAAGTGAAGTACAAAGGCGCCGAGAGCAGCGTGAACAAACTGGTGGTCTTTTCCACCGTCGAGAGCCAGGGCAAAGTGATCGTGGCCTACGCAACCTGCCAGTGGAAAGATCAGGGCTACTGGGAGCAACGGTTGATGCAAATCGTCGGCTCGCTGACGCCGCGTCAGAAGTAAGTTTATTTGGGTGGTTGGAACGTTGGTGGATCTGGCGGGATCGACGACGGCGGCAAGGATAGTCCTCTCGCCCGAAGCGAGTCGGCCTGTTGAATGAGCAGATCTGTTTGAACAGGCTTGGCGGGGACGAGTGTGAGATTGACGGTGCGCACATCTTCGATCCGGACGGGCCAGAGCACCTCGGCGATCAAGTCGAGACCGGGGTAGTCGTACCACTTCGGTTTGAACTTCACTCTCTCGACGAGCGGTTCGTAACCGGGGGCCACGGCTCGGAATTCGTAGTAGCCGGTGTAGTCGTACCGGGCATCGACGGGCGCCGGCCCGAGTGCGGTTCCGTCGCGGTAGATTTGGGCACCGGGGACGTTCGTCCGAACCACGAACCGGCGGTCGACGCAACCGGTGCAGAATCCGGTCGCAACGGCAATCAATAGGAGAACTCCCGTCCGGTTGAACATACCGCCCTGCTTTTGCATTCGATTCGTGGTAGGTTAACTCCGGAGTTCCATACCCGGCCGATCCGTAGGGGTCAAGCCGGACTCGGCACTTGGAACCGTCGGTTTTCCGGAGTCTTTCCGCGGCAGGTTCTACAATGCCGAAGGTACGATTTCGCTAGGCACAGGGTCATGCCGGTGGCGGTCGCTCAAAAAATACGGTTTGCGAGTCTGACGGATGTGGGCATTCGTCGGAGCCACAACCAAGATGCCTGCGCTGTCCAACCCGCCACGGACGAATCGCACTACCTTGCGCTAGGTCATGTGTTCGTGGTCGCCGACGGCATGGGTGGTCATGCCGTGGGTGAAAAGGCCAGCGCCAAAGCCGTCCGGGATATCCCTTTGACGTATCTGAAGCACGTGGCCAGCGAAGGCCCTGCGAAAGCCATCCGCAGAGCGTTCGAAGAAGCGAATGCGGGCATTTTTCAAATCGGCGTCAACAACCCCGAATTCAAAGGCCTCGGAACCACCGGCACCGCTCTCTTTCTGAGGCCGGAAGGGGCCTGGATCGGTCACGTGGGCGATAGCCGGACGTACCGCGTACGCGGCGGCAAAATCGAACAGCTCACATTCGATCATTCTTGGGTCTGGGAAATCGCCCGCCGGCAAGGCATCGATCCCGACGAACTGGGCGACTTCAAACGGAACGTCATCATCCGGTCACTCGGGCCGGAAGCGGAAGTCGAAGTCGATGTGGAAGGCCCGCACCCGGTCGAAGCCGGTGATTCGTTCCTACTTTGCAGTGACGGATTGACGAATCATGTGAAGCCCGATGAAATCGGAGCCATCGTCAGTTTGTTTCCCGCCACGGAAGCCTGTGCGCTCTTGATCGATTTGGCCAACCTCCGCGGCGGTTCGGACAACATCACAGCACTCATCGTGCAAGTCCCTCGCGGCGATGGGAACACCTATGGAGGGGACGCTCCGAAACCGTCCCAAAAGTCTCCCGCGTTCCTCAAGTGGTGGGCACGAGTCATCACGTGGCCGCTCACCGGGTTGGCCGTGGGTGCTTTTCTGGTCGCGTTTTCAATTTGGCTCCGTTCGGAAGGCTTAGACGGTAAAATTTCGGTATTCGTTCTCGCCGCAATCATCACGATCACGTCGCTCGCAATGCTGCTGCTTTCCCTCCGCAAAAAAGCGAGGGATGTCGATACGACCGAAGAGACGACGACCCGCGTCGCGCAAGTCTACAAGGAATACCGCTTCGAGATCGACCAAAGTCTCTGCGGGCGGATTGTGGATCAAGAAGCCCTCGCCAAGTTGGCGGCGGAAGCCGGAGAATTGCCGATTGACTGGGACGCTTACAAGACCATGCTCGAGCAGGCCGAAACGAAGGCGAAGAATGCGGAATGGGACGGGGCGTTCCAATCGCACTGCCTTGCGCTGCAAATCATCGCGACGCCGCTGAACAAGAGCCACCACAAAGACGAAGCGTTTAAACCCAACTGGACAACGCCGCACCGTTCGGCGTGACGGAAGTCGACACCATGCAGATCCGAGACGCCATCGAAGCTGATTGGCCCGCCATCGTCGACATCTACAATCAGTCGATTCCCGCCGGGCACTCCACAGCCGATACGGTTCCCGTGACCGTGACCGACCGGTTGGAATGGTTCCGGAAGTTCGATCCTTTGAAACGTCCGCTTTGGGTCGCCGAGATCGACGGTGCCGTCGTGGCCTGGATTGGATTGACCTCGTTCTACGCCGGTCGACCCGCTTACAAAGCTACCGCCGAGGTGAGCACGTACATCGCAACTGCTTTCCACAAGCGCGGCATCGGCACGCTGTTGAAGCGACGGATGATTGACCACTGCCCGTCACTCGGTGTCACCACGCTCATCAGCGTCGCCTTCGACCACAACGAGGCGACCCGCCGAATGAATGACAAACTCGGCTTCGTGCAAGCTGGGCACCTGCCGGAGATCGCCGAGATCGACGGAAAGAAGATCGGCGTGATTTACGCGCTGCGGAGAATTTAACCGCACCCCGGGCCGTCCGCGACGGCTTCGGCCATCACTTTCAACTGGATCACGCTCCGATCCTGTTCCTTCTCCAAGTAAGCCCGGCCCTTCTTCACGTTGACGTGATCCCACGGCAGTTTCTCGCCCATCGGTCGTTGGCGCTGGCTGTAGAAGGCCGTGTCGATGCCGAGATCGCCGAACACCTTCCACCAAAGTTCCGCATTGAAGCACTCTTTCCAGCCGTCCATGCGGGCACCGCGTTTCCACGCTTCGTGCAGTGCCGGGGCGACCCGGCGATCCCCGCGCGTCAGAATCCCTTCGAGCAGGCTGGTTTCGATGTCGTGCTGCTTGATTTTCACGCTGCGGTTCGTCTTCTGGCGGTGCAAATAATCGCCGGCCCAACGCAGATACTCGCGGGTCTGCATGCCGTTCCACTGGTAGGGCGTGTGCGGCTTCGGCACGAAGTTGGAAACGCTCGCGGTCACGTCCTTGTACCGCCCGGTGACCTCCTTGCCGATCTCGCTGATCCGCTCCGCCATCTGCACGATCCCGTCCAAATCGACGGAACGTTCTCCCGGCAGACCGCAGAGGAAATAGAGCTTCACCTTCTGCCAGCCGTGTTTGAACGCCTCGCGGCAGCCCTCGTAGAGATCGTCGTTTTTGATCTTCTTGCGGATCTGTTCGCGCATGTCGTCGCGGGCCACTTCGGGGGCCAGGGTCAGCCCGGCTTTACGCACGTTCTGAATCAGCCCCGGCAGTGTCCGCAACTGGTGGTTGATGCGTAAGCTCGGCAGGCTCACGTTCACGCCGAGGGGGTTGAAGACCTCATGCATCCGCTTCACGAGCTGTTCGAAGTGCGGGTAGTCCGAACTCGACAGCGACAGCAGGCTAATTTCGTTGGTACCGGTGTTGCGGTAGCTCTCGAGCGCCGCTTGCACGATGGTTTCGACACTGCGCATCCGCAGGGGCCGTTTGATCGTCGTGCTCTGGCAGAAGCGGCACTGGTGCGGGCAACCGCGCATGATCTCGATGGCCAGCCGGTCGTGCGGGGTTTCGATGAACGGAATCACCGGTTTCGTCGGCAGCGGGATGTCGTCGAAGTCGCAGTTGATGGTGCACGGCTGAATTTCCGCCGGCACGTCGGATCGGGTGCGAGTCACGCTGGCGATGGTGCCGTCGGGGAAGTAATCGAAGACGTAGAACGCCGGGGCGTAGGCCCAATTCACGCTGCCGACGATCTCGGCCAGCATGTTCATCCGCCGGCGATGGCTGTTGTCGCCGTCGCGGATCGCCTTTTCTTTGAGTTCGATCCACAAATTCATGATGAACGGCAGCGACTCCTCGCCGTCGCCGATGACGAACAGATCGATGAAGGGAGCCAATAATTCCGGATTCTGGGCACCGGGGCCACCGGCGATGACCAAGGGATCGCTGACGAGCCGCTCGTCCCCGAACAGCGGAATGCCACCGAGGTCGAGCATGTTCAGCACGTTGGTGTAGCAGACTTCATACTGCAAGCTGAAGCCGACAATGTCGAAGGCGTGCAGCGGCGTGAACGTCTCCAATCCGTAGAGCGGCAACTTGTGGCCACGCAGGATGGCTTCCCAGTCCATCCACGGGGCGAATGCACGTTCGCAGGCCCACTGCGGGTCGGCGTTCATGATCGTGTAGAGCACCTGCAAACCGTGGTGGCTCATCCCGATGGTGTAGGCGTCCGGGAAGCCGAGGCAGAGCTTGCCACGCACCTGGGAATGGTCTTTCCGGATGCTGTTCACTTCGCCGCCCATGTATTGGGCAGGCGTCGCGACCCGCGGCAGCAACCGGTAGACTTCGGTATGGAGTTCTGTATTCAGCATAGGTCGGTCAGCCTTCGGTTGGCTTCGGTGCGGGCTGGAGTGGTTCGGTGGGAGTCGGCGGAGCGGGCGGCCCGGCGTCACCGAATATTTTTTTCTTCATCGCTTCGCTCAAATGCCCCCATGGGTCGGCCATTTCTTGAACGATGAACTCTTGCGGACCGCCGCGGGTTTCCCGAGTGGCGATAGGTTGCCTCGGGACTACGCAGATCATGGGAACCGGCTGGCTTTGCTCTCCATCGTTGGGAGCAACGGGATCCATCACGAACCATTTCTTCTGCTCTTCAGTCAGATGGCCCATCGGATCGGACATTTCCTGGATCACGAAGTCAAAGACTTGGCAACGAGTCTGACGGGTCACCGGTGGCCGGTTCGATTTTTGCGGCTGGTTCATTGGTTTACTCCTCGGCGAAAATCGTCTGAATGATGATGGCTTGATCCATTCCGGCAATCCGCAGTTGGAACTCGTAGATCCCACCGGTCAGAAACGGTACCAGTCGGAGGCAGTAAAAGCGACCTTGGACAAACTCCCCACCGCGGATTGAGAGCAGGAATGGCCCGTAGTTAGTGACCTCAGTTTCTTCACCATATGTATCATACTCCAACGTCACCAAATCAATCCAGACCTCATAGTCGCCTGCCGGGCCGAAGTACTCCACATAGGCAAAGATCGGCAGGGACCTCGAGGCGACCCCCGATGAGTAGGGACGCACCGCCGATAGTAAATTGTGCAGTGTGTACGGCGCGTCCGGATGCTTCGCATCAAAGGTGACGCCCCGGCACAGAACGAAATTCCGTGCCCCGATTTCCATTTCGTCGTCCATGCGGATCGCTCCTAAGCCTTGGCCAACTTCCGTGCGAAGGCCGCGCCGATGAAATCTCGGAACAGCGGGTGGGCCGCGGTCGGTTTCGACTTGAACTCGGGATGGCACTGCACCGCTAAAAACCAGGGGTGGTTTGGCAGTTCGATTACCTCCACCAAGACGCCGTCGGGGCTGGTGCCGGTGATGGCGAAGCCGGCTTTCACCAACTGCTCGCGGTACTCGTTGTTCACTTCGTACCGGTGCCGGTGTCGCTCGTTCACCGTCAAAGAATTGTAAGCGATCGCGGCGTGCGAACCCTCTGTGAGGGTGCACGGGTAAGCTCCGAGTCGCATGGTGCCGCCGATGTGCGTGACCTTGCGTTGCGCGTCGAGCAGGGCCACGACGGGGTGCGGCGTCGTTGGGTCGAACTCCGTGGAATTCGCATCGGTGAGGCCGAGCACGTTGCGGGCGTACTCGATGGTGGCGCACTGCAATCCGAGGCAGATTCCGAAGAACGGGATGTTCCCTTCGCGGGCGAATCGGATGGCGTCCACCTTGCCGTTGATGCCGCGCTTGTCGAAACCGCCAGGGACGAGGACGCCATCGGCTTCGGCCAATAACTTGGCAGCCCCCTCGTCTTCGATTGATTCCGATTCGATCCGTTCGAGGTTGATTTTGACGTTGTGCGCGATCCCGGCATGATCCAGCGATTCGTACACCGATTTGTAAGCATCGCGGTGTTTCACGTACTTGCCGACCACGGCAATCGTCACCGTCCGCGCCGGATTCGGTTCGAGGATCAGCGACTTGAGCCGTTCGACCATGACGACCCAATCGCGCATCTGCAGCGCTTGGGCGTCCTTGAGGTTCAACCGCTCCACGATCAACTCGTCGAGTTTGTGGCCCTTCAAGCTCAGCGGGACTTCGTAGATGCTGAATTCGCGGTCGATTTCTTCGATCACGGCCCGGCGCTCGAGGTTGCACATCAACGCGATCTTGTCGATGTCCTCGGACGGGATCTCGCGTTCCGTCCGGCAGATCAGCACGTCGGGCTGGATGCCGATCTCGCGCAGTTCGCGCACGCTGTGCTGCGTCGGCTTGGTCTTCAGCTCCCCGGCCGCCTTCAAATACGGCACCAGCGTGAGGTGGATGAACAGACAGTTCGCCTTGCCGACGTCGAGAGCGAATTGGCGGATCGCCTCGAAATAGGGCATCCCTTCGATGTCGCCGACGGTGCCGCCGATCTCGGTGATGACCACGTCGACGTCGGGGAGGGCCAGCTTGCGGATGCACGCTTTGATCTCGTCGGTGACGTGAGGGATGACCTGCACCGTCTTGCCCCGATAATCGCCGCGACGCTCTTTCTCGATGATCGACAGATAGATTTTGCCGGTGGTGTAGTTGCAGTCGCGGTCGAGCGGCGCGTTGGTGAAGCGCTCGTAATGCCCCAGGTCGAGGTCGGTTTCGGCACCGTCGTCGAGCACGTACACTTCGCCGTGTTGGTACGGCGACATCGTCCCCGGATCGACGTTGATGTACGGATCGAACTTCTGCATCCGGACTTTCAAACCGCGCCGTTCGAGCAGCAACCCGATGGAGGCGGAGGTCAATCCTTTCCCGAGGGAACTGACGACGCCACCGGTGACGAAAATGTGCTTGGCCATTCAACTGGAGTCCGAAAGGTTCCCGCAACGCGGGCGATGATCCAGTAGGACAACATTAGGGAAGCACCGATCAGAAACAACTTGCGGAGCCGGTCGAAACCATTACACTCTGCGAACCGGTCGGAAAAGTCGTTCCCATCTTGCCGACCGCACCGGTGCGGGTATTTGTAAAGTACCTTTAGGAAGTCGATTCTCTCCCTCGTTCCGAAGTAGGTGTGTCGTGAACCGTTCGATGCGTGTGCTCGCCCTCATGGCGTTCGCGGGATTGCTGGCGACTCTGCCGGCCTGCACCAAGAAAAGCGGCAGTGGTAAAGTCAAAGTCGCCATCGTGACCAATTGCACGGCCGACTTTTGGCTCCACGCCGAAGCGGGGGCCAAGAAAGCCGCCGCCGAAAACGATGTCGAATTGGATTTCCGCCAGCCGAAAACGCAGACCGTGATTGATCAAATGGAGATTGTCGAAGCTCTCCTGAAACAGGGCATTAAGGGTCTGGCCGTCAGTGTGATCAACCCCGAAGAACAGACGCCCGATCTGACGCGGATCGCGGGCCAAGTGAATCTGGTGACGATGGACAACGACGCCGACAAAACCGGCCGGCTCTGTTATGTGGGCGTCGACAACTATCTCGCTGGGAAAGAAGCTGGCCGGGCGGTGAAACGAGCGTTACCGAAAGGCGGCACAATCGCCCTATTCATCGGAACGACGACCTCGGCTAATTCCAAGGATCGAGTCGCCGGCGTGCTCGACGAACTCGCCGGGAGCGACAACCGAGCAGAGATCCGCAAAGGCAACTTCCAAGAAAAATATGGCGTTTACACGCTCTATCGCAAAGCGCCGATCACCGACGAAACCGAAGAAGCCAAAGCCCGCACCAATGCCGAATCGGCCTTGGAGCAGTTGAAAAATACGCCCGATGTGGCAATGGTCGGCTTGTACGCGTACAACCCCAAAGCGATCCTGACCGCAGTCCGCGGCAAGAATCTCGTCGGCAAAGTGAAGATCGTCGGCTTCGACGAAGACTTTGACACACTCGATGGCATTGACAAAGGCGAGATCGAAGCGACCGTGGTGCAAGACCCTTATCAGTACGGTTACGTTTCGGTTACCTGCCTTGCGTACGTCGCTAAGGGCGGCGATAAAACCAAGATACCGCAAAAGGAGATCAAGCACCGGTTGGTAACCAAAGAGGGCACCATGATCAAGGGTGTCGATGTGGAAATTTTGAAGGCATCGGTTTTCTCAACCACAACCCGAGAATCGCTAGCGGCGGTTAAGTAGCTTTCCATGCCGGAAGAACCGCTCCTGATCGCCCGTGCCATCCGCAAGCAGTTTCCGGGCGTCCTCGCCCTGGACGACGTCTCGGTGACGGTGCGCGCCGGCGAAGTGCTCGCACTCGTCGGGGAGAATGGGGCGGGCAAATCGACCCTGATGAAGATTCTCGCCGGGGTCTACCAACCCGACGGCGGCGAGATCCTTTATCGGGGGCAGCCGGTCACGTTCTCCGGGCCGCTTGCCGCGATGAAATCCGGTGTGAGCCTCATCCACCAAGAATTGAACCTCGCGGAAAACTTGTCCGTACAAGACAACTTGTTTCTCGGCCGAGAAAATACGTTCGGTGGGCCGCTGAAACTCCTCGACAATCGCCCCGCTGCGAAGTCGGGTGGTGTACTGCTCGAGCGGGTTGGGTTACCCGCGTCGTACGTTTCTAAAATCGTCGGTGAGCTGCCGCCGGGCCAGAAGCAACTCGTGGAAATCGCCCGGGCCATCGGCCTGGATGCGAAGCTGCTCATCATGGACGAGCCGACGTCGAGCTTGACGCAAGCGGAGACGGATCGCCTTTACGAAGTGATCGCGGCCCTCAAAGCGAGTGGCGTTTCCATCGTCTACATTTCGCACCGGCTCGCCGAGATCCGCCGCTGTGCGGATCGCGCCGTGGTGCTCCGCGACGGTCGCAACGCCGGCGAGTTGGCCAAGGCCGAACTGACCCACGACAACATCGTCCGGATGATGGTCGGCCGCGATCTCAAGCAGTTTTTTCCACGCAACCACCGCACCACGGCCGGTGCCACGGTGCTGGAACTGGACGGGCTGTGCTACCGGGGTGGGCCAACGAAACCGTTGTCGCTGCAAGTCCGCGCGGGCGAAGTCCTCGGGATGGCCGGGTTGATCGGGGCGGGACGTACCGAACTGTCGGAAGCCGTCTTCGGGTTGCGTTCCCAATCCGCCGGGCGCGTGCTGTTGAACGGCGACGCCGTTCGCATCCGTAAGCCAGCCGATGCGATCCGTGCCGGGATCTTGCTGGTTCCCGAAGATCGACGGAAGCACGGCCTCGTTCTCGAAGCCAGTGTCGGGGCCAATCTCTCGCTGCCCAACTTGGATCGTATCAGTCACAGGGGTTTTCTCGATGACGGTGCCGAACGGTCGCTGCACGCGGAAATGATCGAACAACTCCGGGTCAAAACCCCGAGCGCCGCGCAAGCCGTCGGACTGCTGTCCGGTGGTAATCAGCAAAAAGTCGTCTTCGGAAAGTGGTTGGCCCGTGGGCCGAAAGTCTTGATCCTCGACGAGCCGACGCGCGGCGTCGACGTCGGCGCCAAGACCGAAATATACACGCTCATCGACGAACTCGCCGGGCGGGGCGTCGCCATTTGGATGATCACGTCGGACATGGAAGAACTGCTCGGCGTCTCGGATCGGGCGGTGGTCATGCACGAGGGCCACATCGCCGGGGAATTGACTCGTGCCGAAATGACCGAACAAGCCGTGATGAACTTGGCAACCGGAGGCGGCGCATGAGCGGGACGATCAAGCTCGGGAGCATCTTTGCCGGGAGTCTCGGCGCAGTCGCCATATTGTGGTTCACACTCGCCTTACCCTGGCCCACCACGAGCTTGGGCAACCGCTACCAGTTGTGGTCCATTTCACTGGTGGTCTCGCTGACCCTGCTTTGCTTCACGTTCGAGCTGTCGTGGCGGAACATGCTCCGTCTCCTCGGTGTACTCGTGCTACTCGGGTCGATCCTCGGTAGGCTAGCAATCATCCAATTTTTGGAAGGTGATAAAACGCCGCTCGACAAATCGAACATCTTCGCCATCCTCAGCGAACAAGGTTCCTTGGGAATCATCACGCTCGGCGCGGCCCTGCTGATCCTGACGGGTGGAATCGACCTCTCCGTCGGATCGGTCGTCGGCCTGGCGGCGGTCACGTTCGGCACGCTCATGGAGATGGGTTGCCCGCCACTCGCGGCACTCGCAATCGTTCTGCTACTCGGCGTGGCCATCGGCTTCACCAACGGGTTGCTGGTAACGCAGTTGAAGTTGCAATCGTTCCTCGTGACGCTCTGTGGCATGTTCATGTTCCGTGGGTTCGCCCGCGCCATCAACACCAGCAACACCGGCTTGCAACAGGCCAAGTCGAACCACCCCGAGTTCGCGGAATCGCTCGATTCCATGCGGGCGTTGCTCGTCGGCAAAGCCGCGAACGGTGCGGTCGAATTCCCCGCGACGTTGGTCGTGATGATGCTGCTTGCGGCCATCGTCGCCGTGATCCTGCACAAGTCGGCCTACGGTCGGTATTGGTTCGCCATTGGCTACAACGATCAAGCCGCCCGCTACGCCGGCATCGGCGTCGAACGGCAACGCTTGTCCGTCTTCGTGATCTGTTCGACTCTGGCTGCGTTTGCGGGGATTCTGCTACTACTCTGGGGAGGTTCGGCCAACCCGTCGAACGCCGGCAACAGCTACGAACTGTATGCCATCACGGCCGCGGTGCTTGGTGGCGTGAGTTTGAAGGGTGGCGAGTGCATCGCCGCCGGGTTGATCCTCGGGGCATTGGTGCAGCCGATCATCTTCAATTGGATGTCGTTCGACCAAATCCCCGACTCGGCCCAGCTCTGGGTAATGGGGCTGGCACTACTCTCGGGAACGATTGCCGACGAATTGATCCGCCGATTCCGCCGACGGGCGAAGGGTTAGTTCGATCCGGTGTCCGGCTTCTTCGCTTTGCCCAACGGTCGACCGCGCTTGGGCATCTTCGGTTGGACGTGCAGCATTTTGGCGAACGCGGCCAGTTGAACGCAACCGTCGCCGAACGTGGTGTAAGGCAATTTGCTGCGCAATTCGAGGTTGAGTGCTTGCCCGCCGAGTGCCACGGGAATGCCGCGTGATTCGGCGATTTTGTAAAAGGTTCGATATTGCTCCGTGAACAAATCCGGGTCGGCGAGGTGACTCACCGAGAGCCAAATCAACTGGGGCTTCAGTTCGTCCATTGCCGTGACGAATGCTGAGAACGGTGTGTTCGGCCCGACGTTAATGGCATTCCAACCCGTGTCGAGCAGCGTCATTTTCGCCAAGAGCGTCGGTAAAATGTAGTGGTCGAATTCGGGCGAACCGCCCAACGCCACCGGCCGGTTCGGTTCGACATGTCCGCGGAGGTGGGCGGTCAACTGGTAGAGGGCCGAGACGAACGCCTGCGAAATCCGGTGTTCGTGCATCACCGAAATGATGTCGCGCTCCCAGTCGTGGCCGATCCGCCGAAGCGTCGGTGCGATCACCACGTCCGCGAGGACTTCGATGGAGTGACCGCTCTGGTAGCCGCCCAAAATCAACGAGCGGATCTGGCCGGAATCATTGGCCCGGATCGCTTCGTCGAGTTGCACTTGGATCGCTTGCAAATCCAACTTCGTTTCGGTGCCCATCGGCATGAGCGTCGACATGTTCGCTTGGGGAAGTTTTCCATCGCGAATCAACCGCAGCACATCTTGGAGCAGCAATTTGCGGTGGCCGCCGGGCGTTTTGTGAGCCGGGAGTACCCCGTCGTCGACCCAACGCTTCACCGTGGTCACGCTAACACCCAACGCACGCGAGACTTGGGCCGTACTGATGTAGCCCAGCGGATCGGGAGTGTCGCTTCGCACGTTTGAATTTGGACGTTTCATACGAACAGTGCCTGGCGGATCCATTTATGACCGAAGTTCTGAATGGTCGTTCGAACAAGCAACATAAAAGCATAGTAGCAAAAAATAGTTCAATTCCCTCTTCTTACGACAATTGCTTCGAAATCGTCGGTTTCTAGTCGTTTCCTAAGTAGGCTGTGGCCGTTTCAAATTTATTTTGGACGTTTTGGACGTTTTGTGTTTCCTTTTGCAACGCATGTCGGTACAAGTAGTGTAAGAAACGTCCGAAACGACCGATATCGTCCACAACGTTTCCTTTTCAGTTCGCATTTCGCTTTGGCAAGGGGTTGGTATGACTACCATCGTTGCAGCAACTGAGACACGCCGAACCCAACGCACCGCCACGTTGCCAGGGCACATCCATCATGAGTCGTTTCCTACGAAACAGGCTCGTGTCGATTTCGATCCCGTGGAATTGCTCGAATCGCAAGATAACTACGACGACCATTACATGCCGGACGATGTGACCCGCGATCACGCCCGGCGGATGCACTACGCGGCCTACCGCATGCACCAATCTCGCACCAAGTCCGATCTCGCCCGTTGGAAGAGTTATTATCTCGGCCTGCGAGATCGCATCGTTCTCGGCAACCGCAAACTCATCTATCGCGCCGTTCGCCGGCGGATGGCGTTGCAGAACCGGGCCGACGACATGATCGGCGATTGCCACATCGTTCTGATCCAAGCCGTTGCGGCGTTCAATCCTTGGATGGGCATCCGCTTCAGCACCTACGCCTTCACCTGTCTCGTGCGGGCACTCTCCCGGCTCTCGCAAAAGTTCTCGGCCGATTGGCTGACTCGTTCGCTCTCCCTCGATGCGTTACCCGACGGCGAACCGCGCGGCAAAATGAACATCCCGGATAGCGGGTCGCTGCTGATCCCGATCGAAGAGTTTCTGCGCGAAGAACATCCGCTGCTCACCGACCGCGAAAAGAAGATTTTGGCCCACCGCTTCAACATGCAAGACGAACCGGCCAACCAAACTCTGGAAAAGGTCGGCAAGTCGCTGGGTCTTTCCAAGGAGCGCGTCCGCCAAGTCCAAGCGTCCGCCATCGACAAGCTCCGGAAAGCACTCAACTGCCCCGTTTGAAATCAGAGTTAAGTTGTTCGTTTTTCCGGCCACCGCATGCACTGACCTCAGAGCATGCGGTGGTTTCTTCTTTTGGAGATCCCCAGCGATGTTTCAGAAAGCCGTCGGCTTCGTGTTCCTGTCACTATTTGTCTCGGCACCACTGTTCGCAGCGGAGAGTCCGACTTGGCCGCAATGGCGTGGACCGACCCGTGATGGAGTTCTGCCGGCCGACGGCAAAGCGTGGCCTGACCGCTTGAACGCGGCCAATTTCAAAAAACTCTGGGACGTTGCGGATCTCGGGCCGAGTTACTCGGGGCCGATTGTTACGGCGGACAAAATCTTCACCACGGAAACGGTCGACAAGAAGATCGAATTCACCAAAGCGTTCGACCGGACGACGGGGAAACTCCTTTGGAAAACGGATTGGAAAGGCACACTTGAAGTTCCGTTCTTCGCCGCCAAGAATGGCAGTTGGATCCGCTCCACTCCTGCTTTTGATGGTGAACGGCTCTACGTGGCTGGCATTCAAGATCTGTTGGTCTGCCTCGATGCGAATACCGGCAAGGAACTTTGGCGATTCGACTTCGCCACCGAATTTAAGTCGGCGGCTCCAACTTTCGGTTGCGTCTCGTCCCCTTTGGTCGATGACACGGGCATTTACATTCAAGCCGGTGGCTGCGTGGCGAAGCTCGACAAAAAGTCCGGCAAGAGTCTTTGGACGTCACTCAAAGATGGTGGTGGCATGAACGCCAGTGCGTTCTCGTGCCCGGTGTCGGCCAAGCTCGCGGCCAAGGATCAACTCGTGGTGCAGACTCGGACGCAGCTGGCCGGCGTCGATAAAGAGACCGGCAAGGAACTCTGGAAACGGGACATCCCGTCGTTCCGTGGGATGAACATCTTGACCCCGGTCATCGCCGGTGACACCGTGATGACGAGCACCTACGGTGGCACGACGCAGGGGTTCAAAGTGGTACCCGGCACCGACGGGTTCCGCACGGAAAATGCTTGGTCGCTGAAATACGAAGGCAACATGAGCACCCCCGTGATCGTCGGCGGACATGCTTACTTTCTCGGGAAAGATCAGAAAGCGATTTGCGTCGACCTCAAGACGGGACAAGAAACGTGGCGAACCGAGAAGCGCTTCGGCCAATACTGGAGCTTGATCGCCCGCGGCGACAAGATCCTCGCTCTCGATCAAAAAGGGATCATCTATCTGCTGAAGGCCAACCCAAAAGAATTTGAAATCATCGACGAGCTCGAAGTCTCAAAAAATGAGACTTGGGCGCACCTGGCCGTCGTCGAAAACGACGTGGTCATCCGCGATCTGTTCGGGCTGACCGTCTTCCGCTGGACTTCCGAAAAGTAAATTCGCCCGTCAGTGACAGCCACTTGCCAGCGGAATCCC
>JANXWE010000125.1 GCA_025351325.1 Fimbriiglobus sp. | reverse complement strand
AGCCAAACGAGCGTCTCGCCGACGTCGGGAGTGGGTGCCAGCGAGTGGGGAAGCCAACGCATGGCCGGTCACATTTGAACTTCGGCCGGTTGCAACACGAAGGGATCTTGGCCGTCGGCGATGCCGGGCAACTTCAGCTCCTTGACTTTCCAACCCGCGTGCTGGAGTTCCCCGCTGTACGGCGGTTCGCCGGTGACGTTGCCGAGGACGCGGATGGCCGAGGGGTTGAAGCCCTTTTGCACGGTCACGCGGTCGCCCTCCGCTCCGCCCAGCACCGTTTCGATCACGATGTATTTCTTGATCGTCGCGGCCGCTTTCTTGTGGACTTCCCGCACGCCGGCGCCGACGGCGGCGTCCGGGGCACCGCTGATGTCTTCCATCAAGAAATCGACGAGCCGAGCTTCGGCTTGGAGCAAACTCAGCACCCGGAGTGCTTCGCCGGTCGGCTTGGCTGGAGTCGGCGGTACCGGCGGAATCACGACCGGCGGCGGAGCCACGGCCACGGCCGGTTTGGGCATCGGAACGACGGCGGAGGGGTTGCCGACCAAGGTGTCGATCTTCGCGCCGAGCGACGGGTTGCGGCCGGCGTGCCCCGCCACGGTGAGACCCCACCAGGCTTGGTTCAAGTTGCCACAACGGGCGACGATGATCGCCGCGACAAAAATCAGCGTGACCCCGACGCCGAGGCCCAAGCCGAGCAACATCATATCCATCGGTGCGAATCCTGAAGAAGTCGGTGCTGAAAACGCCTCGGTTCGACCGCAAAAAAATGATACGGAAGCCGCGGCGACTTGACCCGCCCCGGCCGCCGGTTTAAAGTTCTACAACGGTGCCGATGTCGACATGAGATGCGATGACCGCCCGGAATTTGTGACACCGTCGGGTGTTTGGACAATCGGTTATAAATGACCGACGATGCCAACTTCAACGTGACCGGGTTGGTCAACATTGGCGGAGCGGTGGTCGAGCGGTACGTGTTCGACACCTACGGTGCGGTCACGTGCTCAACGCGAGCTGGGCGGTGCTCGGCAGCAGCGCGTATGCGTGGGTCTACTTGCACCAGAGTGCCAGGCGGAAGGGGCGAGCGGGCTGGTGCACTTCCGCAACCGGGACTATTCGCCGACATTAGGTCGGTGGATATATATCGGATCAATTATAAATATTCTGACAGAACTGTGCGATCGATGACAAAGAAAATTCCGCTTTTTGTATTCTGCGCATTCATGTGTTATCTCGTGGCAAAAAGAGCGGCGCATTGCGCTTGCAACGAATGTGTAAAGGTTCTTGCTTTCGCAAATGGAGGTGATTCGCAGCTGGCACTTGCAACTTTCCGTGATTCTGGATACGATTTTTCAATCGTAATAGCTTTCGTGGCAATTCCATCAATTGTATTGCTGTCGGCACTTTTCGTTGTCCTATTCAAACGGAAGCATCCGTCGTGACATGTATCGGACTGGCAACACTGTCCAAAACCGGTTATTGATGGCCATGATCGAACCGACACCTTCAGAAGCCGGAAGCATTATCCCAGGAATTATTCATACCTAGTGGTCTTATCATGCAATGGACTCATTTTGTATACTTGCTTTTGTCAATTATTGCTATTTTGACTATTGTTTATACGATGATTTATCTTCCAACAATCCAGCGATGGAATGTTAAAATCAATACCTTGGGGCATGACAGACCTAGATATGTGCGTATCGCAAACGGTTTGTTCGCTCCTAAATACCCCGACTATCTCTGGCTAAGTATGTCATATATTGGTTTGTCTGTGTGGCTATTAGTGGCTTGTGCCGCTACGGTTAAATACGCGCGTATGATTCTCGTATCGCAGATGTGATGGTATTCTACCTATCCCCACGCAGAGCTTCGGCAACGATGTGATCGGGGACCGCATCGGCGTCACGACCAACGTCAGTATGACCGGCGACGAAACCGGCAAACTGTTCGTGTACGATGCGTGGAACCGGGTGGTGGCGGTGAAGACTAGCGGCGGGACGGTACTGAAAAACCTAAGGTTACGATGCACTCAACCACCGGGTGTCCGAAACCGTTTCCGGCACGACGACGGACTTGTACGGAACCCGCAACCACTTGACCCGCCCTAGTCGACGGTTTACAGTTCTAGCTACCCCCGCGAACCCGTTTGTCCGTCGGCCACGGCTGTTCCCTCCGCCCACCCGCCCCTCGAAGGGTCATTCATGCGCCGGACTTTCACCCTCGTGGCCCCGTTCCTCTTCGTGGCGTCCGCCACCATGCTCTCGGCCCAGCAACCGGGCGTGCCGATGCCGGCGCCGCGCATCAGTGCGATTTTTCCGATGGGGGGCCAACTCGGGACCACCGTCGAATTGACCGTGTCGGGGACGGACGTCGACACGCCGACGGGGCTACTCTTCTCGGCACCGGACATCCAAGCGGTGCTGATCTCGCAACCGGAACAGGTCGTCGACCCCAAGGCGAAAGACAAACCGAAGAAGACCGGCCCGGTGACGAGTGCGAAGTTCAAAGTGACCATCCCGGCGACCATCGCACCCGCGTCCTACGATTGCCGGCTCGTCAACAAATTCGGGATCAGTAATCCGCGGGCGTTCGTGGTCGGCGAGAAGCCCGAGGTGAACGAAACCGACAAACCCCACAACGATGTTCCCGTCGCCCAGAAGGTCGAACTCGGCAGCGTGGTGAACGGCGTGATCGCCAGCCCGACCGACGTCGATTACTACAGTTTCAACGCCAAGGCCGGCCAACGGGTGCTCGTCCACTGTGCGACTTCGAGCATCGATAGTCGTGCCCGGGCGCTCGTGGAAATCTTCGACACCAGCGGCAAACGACTCGCCGCCAATCGCAATTCCAAAGAGAACGATGCCCTCGCCGATGTGGCGATTGCGACCGACGGTTCGTACTTCGTCCGCGTGTCGGAGTTCGCCTACCAAGCGGGCACGGCCGATTACTTTTACCGACTGAGTCTATCAACAGCCCCGTGGATTGATTCCATCTTCCCGGCCGCCATCAACCCGACCGGTTCGACCACGGTGACGATTCTAGGTCGCAATTTGCCGGGTGGCCAAGTGACGAACGGTGCCACCGTGGATGGTCGGCCGCTGGAGTCGCTCAGCGTGACGATCACACCACCGGCTGGGGCGGGTGGCCAGTTCGTCTTCCGGGGCTACACCCCGCCATCCCAAGCGCTACTGGACGGCTTCGAGTACAGTTTGAAGGGGCCGGGCGGTAACTCGAACATGGTTCCCATTTATCTCACCGACGCCAAAGTGACCCTGGAGAAGGACGCCGGTGCCGGCAACGACACCCCGGAGACGGCGGAGGAAATGGCGGTGCCGGGCGAGATCGCGGGCACCATCGGCAAGCGCTTCGACAAAGATTGGTTCCGCTTCACCGCGAAGAAAGGCGAGGTCTATTACGTCGAGTTGAGCGCCGACCGGATCGGTTCGAACATGGATCTGTACTACGTCGTGAAGAACGGCCAGACCAAAGCGAACGTCGTCGAGGAACAAGACGACGACCCGGAGATGCTCCACCCGCAGCAGTTCTTCAACCGCAGTGGCGACCCGGCTTCCGCGAAATTCACCGCCCCCGCCGATGGCCAATACTTGGTACTGGTCGCTTCCCGAGAATCGAACGTGAACTTCGGCCCCCGCTGCATCTACCGGTTGAAGGTGAGCAAGCCGATGCCCGACTTCCGCGCCGTGGTGATGGCCAAAGGGCGGGAGGTGCCGAGCACGGCGATTGCGAGCCGAGCGGGGGAAGTCGCGTTCGACATCTTCGTGGATCGCCGGGACGGCTACAGCGGGCCGATCGTCGCCACGGCCGAAGGACTGCCCGCCGGTGTCACCGCGAAGCCCGCACTCATCGGCACAACTGCGAAATGGGGTACGCTCGTGCTCAGTAGCACCGATGCGGCCGCCCCGTTCACCGGTCTGGTCACCGTGAAGTGTACGGCCTCCATCGACGGCAAGCCGGTCGTCCGGCAAGCTCGTCCGGCGACCATCAGTTGGGCCGTGCCACCGGGGAGCAACGCGCCGACGATCACGCGCCTCGATCAAGGACTCTACTTCGCGGTGACGGCGGACAAGGCCACAATGCGGATGAACACCGACGTGGCCAACGCGAAGGTGAAGTCCCGAGACAAAGACAACAAAGAGACGGAGACGAAACTGGAATCGCCGATTTATGTGAAACCGGGTGACAAGATCACTCTGCCACTGGTGCTGACGTGGCAAGGGGCCGAGCCGCGCCCGAACCCGGTGACGGTGACGTTGGAAGCGACCCAAGTGAATCTTCAGACCGCAGCCATCGGCACCACCGGCAATACCCCGGCCGTCGCCTTGCCCAAAGAGAAGAACGACGGGCCGGCGCTGCTCGAAGTCCGGCCCACGGCATTACCCGGTACGTATGCCGTGGTGTTGAAGGGCGACACGCAGATACAAATCGCCCGCGATCCGGCGAAGAAGGATGCGAAGACACCGGCGAACGTGCAAGCGTACGCGCAGCCGCTCGAAATCATCGTGCTGCCCCTCACGCTCGGGAAGTTCACCGCGACGTTGCCAGCGAACGGCGTCATCGTTGCCGGAAAGACTGCCGAACTGACCGTGAAGGTCGAGCGCGCCGCCGACTTCACCGGCGAGTACCAAGTCAGCGTGGCCCTCCCCAAAGAGTTGAAGGGGGTCGAGATCAAGGACGCCGTCATCCCGGCCGGTGCGGACGAAGTGAAAATGAGCATCGCCGTGGCCGCCGATGCGAAGGTCGGCGGAGTCACCAACTTCGTCGTCACGGCGGTCGGCACCGTCTACGGCAAGTTCCCGATCCGCCACGAGGCAAAAGCGAATTTGACAATCACCGCTCCGCCGAAAGTGGCCCCGCCACCGAAGAAGATGCCGTAGTTCTTCGTTGGAGTTCAACCTTCAGGTTGTCTTCGTCGGAACGAGTCTTCGAGGTTCCGACGTCAGTGGTCGGTCGGACTTCGCCGACTCGGCCCGGCCTAAATGGTCGACACTCTGCGGCCAAGGTGAAACAACCTGAAGGTTGAACTCCAACAAGATCCCTCGCTTCCCATTGAACTCTGTCGCACTACCTGCATGCCAACTTGGTTCCTATTCTCTCTTTCACTATCTGTCTCAAATACTTGGGTCGATCCATGAACGTGTCGCACTGGATTTCGGAACGCGCGAAGGCGGTGGAAATCTCCGGGATTCGCAAAGTCTTCGAGTTGGCTCGATCGCTGAAATCACCGGTGAATCTCAGTATTGGCCAGCCGCACTTCGACGTGCCCGATGCGATCAAAACCGCGGCAAAAGCCGCCATCGATTCCAACAAGAACGGCTACACGCTGACGCAGGGAATCCCCGAACTGCGCGAGCGGTTGTTGGCCGATGTCCGGACGACGCTCGCGCACCCCGACCGCGATCTGCTGGTCACCAGCGGCACCAGCGGCGGCTTGATGCTGGCGATTCTGGCGACCGTGAACCCCGGCGACGAAGTCGTCGCGGCCGACCCGTACTTCGTCATGTACCCGAACATGGTGGCACTCGCCGGCGGGACGTTCGTCGGCGTGGATACCGCCCCGGGCTTCGGCATCGACCCCGAGCCATTCCTCGCGGCTTGCACGCCCAAAACGAAAATGATTTTGCTCTGCAGCCCGTCGAACCCGACCGGGACGATCATCGCACCCGAGGCGATGGCGCGGATCACCGAGTTCGCCCGCCGTCGGGGCATCCTGGTGGTCAGCGATGAAATCTACAAAGCGTTCCATTACGACAGTCCGCCGCGCAGCCCGGCCGAGTTCGACGACTCCGTGTTGGTGATCGAAGGGTTCGGCAAAACGTACGGCATGACCGGCTGGCGGCTCGGCTTCGCCCACGGCCCGAAAGCGTTGATCGACGAGATGATGAAGTTGCAGCAGAGCACGTTCGTGTGCGCCCCGAGCATCGTGCAATACGCCGGTCTCGCCGCGTGCGACTACGACGTGACCGGCATCGTGGCGGACTACAAACGCAAGCGCGATCTGCTGGTCGCCGGGCTGACGGGCCACTACGAATTCGCAGTGCCCGGCGGGGCGTTCTACCTCTACCCAAAAGCGCCGTGGGGCACCGGCACCGAGTTCGTCACGGCGGCCGTGCAGCGGAACCTGCTGATGATCCCCGGTGGCGTCTTCAGCGCCAACGACACGCACTTTCGCATCAGCTACGCCGCATCGGACGACACTTTGCAGCGGGGAATCGAGATTTTGCAGGCGATGGCGAAGAGGTGAACCGGCTATCCGCTTCCCATGGTTTTGGAACCGGGAGCGACGTTTGCGCAACAAGTGGGAATGATGAAACTTCGAAATTTGTTCTTGCGGTGGCCTGAGCGAGCGGAGAGAGTGTCGCCATCGCCCGAGCTTACCGCGAGGTTCCGATGGCCGCACTCCCCGATGTCTACGCTTTCGATCTGAAGGTTGCAGTCGCCGCCGCCGACCTCTGGGCGACCCGCGGCGAACAGCACAAGAAGTTCGAAGACGCCGACCGCAACAAGCGCTTCACCGCGCTCGACAGCCCCGAGCGCTGCGCCGCCGCGCCAACCGTCTGCTGCGCGAACTGCACGAAGACGACCCCCGCGAAAGTTCCGCGATGGCGGACGAGTTCTCCGAATCGGTCGGCCGCGAAGTGGTGACGCACGCCGAGGTGACGGCGAAGGCGACCGTGACCGGCGTCGCCAAGCGGCTCCTGCCCGAGTTCGTCAAAGCGGAGCAGCCGCCCGATCCCGAACCGGCGCCATCTCCCGGCCCTTTTCTACGACCGCCGAAACCCGTTCCCCTCCCCCCTATTCCGGAGCCTGAAAACGTGACTCAACCAAGCCGAAACACCGAGGGCAGCGTCACCCTGACCGTCCCGCTCAGCATCGCCTTCTCCCTAGCAGGGTGTTATTGATTTATTCCCTTGTTTTAGTGCATTTTGGTGAAATGAACACGACACGGAAGTCGTATCCGAGCGATGTCACGGATACCGAATGGGAATTTTTGCTCCCCTATTTGATCCTGATGCGGGCGGACGCTCCGCAAC
>JANXWE010000284.1 GCA_025351325.1 Fimbriiglobus sp. | reverse complement strand
AAAGCCGACAAAGCCGCGGCGCCGGGCGAACTCTTTGCCAACATCCTCCGCGAAGGCCCACCGCTCGGCATCCACACGATCGCGTGGTGCGATTCGCTGACGAACTTGCAGCGCGCCATCGACCGCCAGGGGCTCCGCGAGTTCGCCTTGCGGGTGCTCTTCCAGATGAGCAACGCCGATTCGAGCCACATGATCGACTCCCCCGCCGCGAGCCGGCTCGGGCGGCACCGGGCCCTCTTTCTCGAAGAAGGCACCGAACGGCCCGAGAAGTTCCGGCCTTACGGTCTGCCGAGTGCCGAGTGGCTCCGTGAGGTCGGGGCGAAACTCGCGTTGCACATTCCGACCATTTCGACTGGACCCGCTCGCCCCGACGTGTCGATAACGGCAAATGACAATCCCTTGTCGTTGACGGCCGATTGACATGAACAAACCCGGTCTCCCGCGACTGGCCATCCTGGGCGGGGGGCCAGTCGGCCTCGAAGCGGCACTCTACGCCAAACAAGCCGGTTGTACCGTCACACTGTTTGAGCAGGGTCAGATCGCCGAGTCGGTCAACCGCTGGGGTTTCGCCCGCATGTTCACCCCGTTCGGGATGAACAGCACGACCCTCGGCAAACAAGTTTTACGGAGCGACCGCGCTTCACCCAATCTCCCGGCTGACACCGAGTACCTCACCGGCCGCGAATTCCGAGAAGTCTACCTACTGCCTTTGGCGGCCTCGAGCATTTTGAAAGAATCGATCCGCACGCCAGCGACCGTAGTCAGCATCGGCCGGATCGGTTGGCGGAAGACCGATCCGGCCGACCCCCGTAAGCCACTGTCTCCGTTCCGGTTGCTCGTGCGAGAAGCCAACAACGTCGAACGGTTCGAGGTTGCGGATGCTATTCTCGATTGCACAGGTACCTACACCCGTCCGAATTGGGTCGGCGATGGCGGCATCCCGGCGCTCGGGGAAATTGCGGCGCGTCCTCAAGTACCGTACTGGCTCGAAGATATTCGCGGGGCCAAGAAAGCGACCTATTCCGGCAAGAACGTCGCGCTGATCGGCAGTGGTTATTCGGCGGCGTCCACCATGTGTGGATTGGCGGAGTTGGCAGACGAGAATCAATCGACGTGGGTCATCTGGTTAACATCTGGAAGTCGGACACAACCGTTGATTCGAGTGCCGAATGATCCACTCAAAGAACGTGACCGACTCGCCGCACGTGCCAACCAACTGGCGACGCGGGGCGATGGCAATTTGGAATATCACGCACTCGTGCAGATCGACGAACTGGTCTGCCATGGGCCGGATAAAGGCTTCCGAATCTCCGGCCGCGTCGGCGGCAGGCCTATGAGTTGGGATGTCGAACGAGTGATCGCCAATGTCGGTTATCGGCCCGATACGAACCTAACAGCGGAACTCCGCGTGACAGAACCACATGGCGACACCCTCACCGATGAGCCGGGATATTACCTACTCGGAGCGAAGAGTTTCGGACGGAGCTCGGATTTTCTGCTGAAGCAAGGGCACGGGCAAATCCGCGAAGTGCTCGCGGTAATCCTGAACCAAAATCGCCTCGATTTATACGCGAAAGCGGCCTGATCACACCACAATACTCACCACTTTCTTCGGTACGACGATCACCTTCTTGGGTGTCTTTCCAGCCAATGCCTCAATGACTTTCGCGTCGGCCAGGGCCGTGGCTTCCAACTCGGCGGCGTCGATCTCGGCGGGCACGTGCAACTTCGCTTTGAGTTTGCCGTTGATTTGCACCGGAACTTCGATGCTGTCGACTTTGGTCAATTCGGGGTCGAATTTCGGCCACGGTTCGTAGGCGAGCGTTGTGGGGTGGCCGAGTGCGGCCCACAATTCCTCGGCGATGTGCGGGGCGTAGGGAGCCAGCAACAGCACGAACGGTTCCAGCACGGCGCGCGGCCGGATGTCGAGCTTGGTGAAGTAGTTGCAGAACTCCATCATCGCCGAGATCGCCGTGTTGAAGCTCAGCCGGGCCGTGTCGTCGGTGACTTTCTGAATCGTCCGATGCAAAATTCGCAACCCATCCCGATCGGGTTCGATTTCCTTCACCGAACTGTTCAACGTCAGTGACACGGCAGTGTCATCAATCAATAAACGCCAGGCGCGGTGGAGGAACCGGTGGACGCCTTCGACGCCTTTGGTGTTCCACGGTTTGACCGCTTCGAGCGGCCCCATGAACATTTCAAACAGTCGCAGCGAATCGGCCCCGAATTCGGCGACGACACTGTCCGGGTTGATCACGTTCCCGCGAGCCTTCGACATTTTTTGACCGTCTTCGCCGAGAATCATCCCTTGGTTCACCAGCTTCTGGAACGGCTCCACGCAATTCACATAGCCCCGGTCGTAGAGCACTTTATGCCAGAAACGCGAGTAGAGCAGGTGCAGTACGGCGTGCTCGGCCCCGCCGATGTAAAGATCAACCGGCAACCAGTGATTGAGTTTCCCGGCGTCGGCAAACTGTTGTGTGTTCTGCGGGTCGATGTAGCGTAGGTAGTACCAGCACGACCCGGCCCACTGCGGCATCGTGTTCGTTTCCCGGCGGTACTTTTTGCCATCGAGTTCGACCGTCAACCAGTCGGTCGCCTTGGCCAGTGGGCCATCGGGGGAGCCGGTCGGTTTGAAGTCGGCCAGCGTCGGCAGTGTCAACGGCAAGTCAGTGGGTGCGAGCGTCCGGATGACCCCGGTGCGGTTCCCGGCGGCGTCAAGCTCGTGCAAGATCGGGAATGGTTCGCCCCAGTAGCGCTGCCGGCTGAACAGCCAGTCGCGCAGCTTGTAGTTGACCTTCGCTTCGCCGTTGCCCTCGGCGACCAGCCATGCGGTGATTTTACGTTTGGCCTCCTCGGTGGTCATGCCGTCCAAGAAACCAGAATTGATAACTTTCCCTTCTGCGATGTAAGCGGATGGGTGATCGTCCAATGCGAAGTATTGCGGGTGCTTCAGATAGCAATCACGTAACATCTCAAGTTCACCGACAGAGGCTTCGCCATTTGTTGCAACCGAACAGAGGAGGTGTAAGCACGCTTCACAATATGCAAGACTTGCGCCTGAAAATGACGCAAGCTTCGCTTCGATCTCATTAGCCAATATCGGGTCGGCAGGCTGGGGATCATTCTGAGCTGCGAGACGGTCCCAATCGGATTTTGAAGGTTTTGCAACTCCGAGGATCGCCCTGAAATAAGAGCTTCGAGCAACTTTAGCAAGAGCTAGTGGGTTGTATGCGTTTACGAGCCATATTTCTGATGGCTCGACGACCGGAAGAATTGCGAGATTGTGTTCGAGTGCAAACTCGAAGTCGCGTTCGTCGTGGGCGGGCACGGCCATGATGGCCCCGGTACCGTAGCCTGCCAGCACGTAGTCGGCGATCCAGATGGGGATCTCTTTCTTGTTCACGGGGTTGACGGCATACGCCCCGGTGAAGACGCCGCTCTTCGTCTTGGCCATCTCGGTGCGTTCGAACTCGCTCTTTCGGGACGCCTGCTGCTGGTAGGCTTCGATAGATGCTTCTTGTTCGGCGGTGGTGATCCGGGCGACGAGTTCGTGCTCGGGCGACAGCACGATGTAGGTGGCGCCGAAGAGAGTGTCTGGCCGTGTGGTGAACACTGAGAGTTCCAGGTTCCAGGTTCCAGGTTCCAGGTTGGAGTCCTGAACTTGGAACCTGGAATTTGGAACCTGGAACTGTACTTCCGCTCCTTCGGATTTGCCGATCCAGTTCCGCTGCATCTGCTTGATCGACTCGCTCCAGTCGAGCGGTTCAAGGTCATCAATCAGCCGTTCGGCGTAGGCGGTGATGCGGAGGAGCCATTGCTTCAGTGGGCGGCGCACGACAGGGTGACTGCCGCGTTCACTTTTGCCATCGATCACTTCTTCGTTGGAGAGCACGGTGCCGAGGGCTTCGCACCAGTTCACCGGTACTTCGGCGAGGTAGGCCAAACGGTGCGAATCGATGTATTTTTGTTGGTCGATCACATCCGCAGGGATTGGAAGCTCCGAAATCGGCCGGCCTTTCTTGGCGACGGGGTCGTACCATGTGTCGTAAATCTGGAGGAAGATCCACTGCGTCCAGCGGAAGTAATCCGGGTCGGTGGTGTTGACTTCGCGTTGCCAATCGTAGCTGAAGCCGAGGGATTTGATCTGCCGGCGAAAGGTGTCGACGTTGTTCTTGGTGTTGATGCTGGGGTGTTCGCCGGTGGCGATGGCATGTTGCTCGGCGGGCAGGCCGAAGGCGTCCCAACCCATCGGGTGCAGCACGTGGAAGCCACGCATCCGCTGGAAACGCGCGAGTATGTCGGTGGCGGTATAACCTTCCGGATGGCCGACGTGCAGGCCGCTGCCACTCGGGTACGGAAACATGTCGAGGATGTAGTACTTCGGCTTCCCGGCCACGCTAGCATCGGTGGGGTCGAGCGTGCGAAAGGTCGCGTTCGCGTCCCAGTAAGCTTGCCAGCGCGGTTCGACATCGGCGGGAATGTAACTCGGCATATCCGGTGAACTCGGTGTCCGTGAAATCGAAAGGTTAGACTTATCGACTGACGGACAACCGGGAATGGCCGGGGGTTTATTGAGGACCTTGTCTAGATGGAAATCAACTCATTTCCGTCGCCCGGCGGGTGTCATCGTCCAAATACTTCATCCCGCGTATCCAGACGATACTACCGACGAGGATCATGCCCGACGTGAGCAGTAGGGCGACATTCCAATTGAAAGTGTCCGCAGCGGCGCCGATGAGCGGGGGCGAAATCACATCTCCGAGTACGTGAATGACGAGGATGTTGATGGCGAAGGCGGTCGCTCGAATTCCGGAGGTCACGACGTTGGCCAGAATCGTGAAGCCGGGACCAACGTGCATGAACAGGCCCACCACGGCGAAGAACATGACCAACCAACCCCAGGGGAGGGGCAGATAAATGAACGCGATGAAGCAGGGAAACGCACCGAATGCTCCCGCTGAAATGACCCAGAAATACGCTCCGCGAATCCGTGTCTTCAGTCGTTCGCCGAGCCAGGTGGCGAAGAGGGTGGCGATCAAACCTCCCACTACCACAATTGCTCCAAAAATGGTCGTGATGCTGCCGAGTTTCATGGAGGTGGGTGTGGTGGCGACCTTGGCTATCGGCTCGAAGTGCAGCACCAGATCGTTGTTCGTCAACGTTCCTTCGAGTGTCGTTTTCAACGTCCCGAAGTCGACTTCGCGGTCGTCGGTGATGGTTCGGAGTTTGGCGATCACGTCGTCGGGAAGTGCTTTGCGTTTGGAGTCGGCGGGCGGGTTCGCCAAACCGTCGACGGCGGCTGCGTTCAACACGAACCGCGATTCGCGCTGGAACACGTAAGTCGGAATCCAGGCGGCGACGCCACCGAGAACGAAGGTGATCGCCGTCATGCCGATGCAGCAGACGACGAACGAGCGGTTGCGCCGGAGTCGGTTCAGCACTTCGAAATAGCCCGGGGCATTGGCGGCTTGTTCCGCGGTTTGCGGACGGGGCAGTTCCCGTTTCAAGAAACAGAACACTCCCAAGCCAAGGCCCGAGAACGTGAGCCAGAAGGCGTGCCGCCAGTCGTCGTAGTAATCGGCGACTTGGCCACCGACAATGAAGCCGATGGCGCTGCCGACGGGGATGGCCATGTTGAAGTACGCCAGTGCCTTGGCGCGGCTGGCCTGCGGGTACGCGTCGGCAATCATCGCGGACGCCACCGGCCCGTAGGCCCCTTCGCCGACCCCCACTAGGCAACGCGTGAGGAGGAGCACCCAATACCCCGTGGCGAACCCGGAGCAGCCGCTGGCGACGCTCCAAATGCTCACGCCGAACCCGAGAATGATCCAGCGGCGATAGCCGTGGCCATCGAGCCAGCCGACGAGCGGCGAGAAGATCATGTAGGCGACGAGGAACGCGCTCGTGAGGGCGCCCAGCTTGAATTTCAACCACGGATCGGACGGGTCGAAGATGGTGCCGTCGAGTTGCAAGAGCGGCAGCACCGCCGACAGAATCTGCCGGTCGATGTAGTTGAATAAGTTGATGCCGATGAGCAGCGCGAGTGCCGACTTCGCACCGGGGACCGATCCCGCGGGGCCTGCGTTTGAACTGATGGACGGTCCCATACGCAGCATTCCCGTGTGGTCAAAATTACTTGGACTTGATGCGGACGCGCATGCGTTGGCCGATGAACAACTCATCGATACTGGATTGCAGTTCGACCAAGCACTCGACGGTACGGACGTCGTTGATCTCGCCGGGGTCGAGGATCATCGTGCGGCGTTGGGCCACCCACCGCGACATGCTCTTGATGCGGCCGGGGTACATCGGCCCATCCGCGCGGCCGTCGTCACGGACTTCGACGGTCATTCCCTCGCGGACCCGGCCGATGAATTCTTGGTCGAGTTCGGCACGGACGACCAGTGGCCCGGCCGGGACGAAGACGATGGAGGCCGGGTAGCCACCGGGCATGAGGAGTGCCCCTTCGCTGGTCTGCAAGCGGAGGATTCGCCCGGCGCTCGGGGCGCGCATGACGCAATCTTCGACGTTCTTTTGCGCGAGTTGCTGATCGGCCTTGGCCGCATCGAGACGAGCTTTGGCGGCGTCGATGCGCCACTGCGGGTTCAAATTCTTTTCGATGTCGGCGAGTTGCAGGCGGTCGGCCAATTCCAGCGATTCCAGCTCCCGGACTTGCGCCTCCAGGCCCTCCTGTTCGATCTTGGTCAGCGGGGTGATCTGCTGCTGGGCTTTGCGTTGCTCGACGAGCTTCTTGGCTTGATCGACGCGGGCTTTCGCCGCCGCACCGAGTGCCCGGCGGGCTTCGAGTTGCTCGGGGAATCGCTGGGCTTCTTTTTCGGCAGAAGCGAAATCGACCTTCGCACCATCCACCCCGGCGGTCGCTTGGAGCAACCGGGCCTTGGCGGTCGAATCGTCCAGTCGGAGGATTTCCTGACCCTTTTCGAGCGGTTTGTTTTCCTGGGCGAAGATTTTCAGAACGCGGCCGGCTTGGCTCGGCTCGAGGGACACCACCATGCCGGACGAGTCCACACGGCCGGTGCAGAGGACGTCCAATTCGTCCATGGTCGCCAGTGAGTTGGGAGCCGCCGGTCGACTCAGCCACCAGCCGACAACCGCCAACGGGCCGACGAGCAACCCGATGGCCAGCCAGCGTACCCAACCCGAAGTCCGTCCCTCGTCCGCCATTCCAAACATCCTCGGTGACCGTCAGCGAATATTGTGAGCCGGATCGACGCCCTGCACCGCCCGGAGTGCCGCCAAACCGGAAAGCAACGCCATCGACAGGGTGATGACGGCGGCCCCCAACACGACTAGCGGATGCAGGGTGACTTTGATGCCGATGGCGGTGGCGATTTCAGAAACCACCAGCGTGACAGGTGCTGCGACGATCAACCCGAAGAAGCCGACCCAGAATGATTTGGCCATCACAGTCATGCGGAGTCGCCAGGCGGGAATGCCCATGGCCCGCAGCGTCGAGTATTCCCGCTGGCTCGCGGCCATCGCCGCGTACAGGGTTTGACTGGTGACGACGGCGCCGACCAGCAACCCCAGCAGGGCGGTGAAGCCGACGGCGATGCCGGCCTTGGTGGTCGTGAGCCAGTGCATCCGGGAGCGGACGGAAAATTCCTCGGCGTCGAACGTCGACATTTGGTCGTACTTTTTTAACCGTTCTTTCACGATCTGCGCGTCGGCGGGCGACTTGCATTTTGCGAGCAAGTAGGTGCAGTCTCCGGCGCGCTCGCGGGCGATGACCCGGGCCGTCTCGAGGGAGCAGAACACGTAAGGCCCGCCGAGCGATTTGTACCCTTGGACGAGGCCGACGATCCGCACGACACGTCCCGCGATTTCCCCTTGGTCGCCGATCCCTTTGACGCCCAACCGGCCGACTTCGGATTCGTCGACGACGATGGTGTTCGGTTCGGTGAGCTTCACCATCAACTCGGGATTTTCCCGGAGTTGCTCGACGGCGCCGATGGAGTCTTTGTCGAGCTTGCAGCCCACGATCAAGCAGACGGCCGGGCTAGATGGGGGTGCGTTGCGGTCGATGGGAGTCCACATCGAAAAGGAGATGATTTGCGGTTCGGCTCGGACGACTTCGGGCTGATTGGCGACGCGGGCGATCCAGCGCTCGGGGATCTTCTGACCGAGATCGACGCTCTTCACACCGGGCGAACCGATCCAAACATCGGAGGTCGCTTTGTCGACGGGCACGGACATCATCGAGAGTAGCCCGACGACGAGTCCGCCCTGAACGACCATCAGAATCGCACTGAACGAGACGGCCAAAATGGCCGGGAGGAACCGCTGGCGTTCGTACCAAATGGTGGCGAGGGCGAAATCCATCCCCGTATTCTGCGAAAAGAGTCGCCATTCGACAGTCTTAAAACAACGAAAGGGTGCGCCGACCGATTCCGTCGTCCTTTTGGCCCATCCTGGTACTACTCTGACGCTTGTTCTTGTGTCTGCGGAGAACACCCCCTCCCCTCTGTGGACGCATCAGACACAAGAACAGCAGACAGAATGACGAGTTTCTCACCGCGATGAACCACTTGATGATCACTTTTCCAATTTAGTCCGGCAAAACTCCGTCAAAACCATGAGCGTGCTATGAGAGTTTGAGTATTCACTCCGACATTCGCACGGGGAATTGGTTTCAGGCGAAACCTCTCGTTCGCCCTTGGGTTGATTTGCTGACAGGCTCAATGACACGAACGAGGGATGCGATACCCATGAAAACTTTACGCGTTTTCACACTGGCCGTTTTTTCAGCGTTGGCGATGATCGGCTCCTCCTTACCCGCTGCCGATGTCAAAGCGGATTTGAAAGCACAACGGATCAAGGCGAAAGAGGAAGCTGCCAAGAAAGCGGCCGACGAAGCCAAGAAGGTCGAAGAGGCTAAGAAAGTCAACGACGCCAAAGCGGCAGAATTGGCGAAGAAAGCAGCGGCCGACGCCAAGAAAACCGTCTCACGACCGTCTGCTCTCCAAGATGCCCCCGCCGTGGCCAAAATGATCGACAGCCAAATCGACGCCCGGCTGAAGAAAGACAATTTGCCCGTGTCGCCGATCGGAACCGACGCCGACTTCCTACGGCGCGTCTACCTCGACATCACCGGGGTGATCCCGCAGTACGAGAAGGCCAAAGCGTTCCTCGACGACAAATCGACCAACAAGCGTGAAAAACTGATCGATGAATTGCTGAGCGATTCGCACTACGGCCGCAAGCAGGCCGACATCTGGGGAGCCAAGTTGTTCACAGTCGATTCGGACAATCGATTCGTCCAGAAAGAACCCTTCACCGACTGGCTCAAGGATCAATTCAACCAGAACACACCGTGGAATGAATTCGTGTCGGCCATCGTCACCGCGACTGGCCCGGTCGATGAGAACCCAGCCGTGACGTACTTTCTTTCGAACCGGAGCATCGACAAACTCACCGACACCACCGGTCAGCACTTTCTCGGGGTACGGATCAACTGCGCTCAGTGCCACAACCACCCGTTCACGTCGACCAAGCAGACCGAGTATTGGGGCTTAGCCGCGTTCTACTCGAAGGTGGTTCCGCAACGGCCTAAGAACGCGGTGATGGGTGGCGATAACACCAAACTCACCGTGACCGAAGGGGCATCGAAATCGCGTACCAAAGAGTTCTTCCCCGAATCGGCGAAGACGGTCGCTCCCAAATTCTTCGGTGGCGACGAACCGAAGTTGAGCGGTGCGGAACCGTACCGCCCTGCCCTCGCCAAATGGTTGACGAGTGCTGAGAACCCGTATTTCGCCAAGGCGATGGTGAACCGAACCTGGGCCCAACTCTTCGGGAATGGCATCGTCGATCCCGTCGATGACATGATTGACAAGAACAAACCATCGCACCCGGAATTGTTCGAAGAATTGACAGCCAAGTTCACCGCCAGTGGGTTTGACGTGAAGTACCTCATCAAATGCATCACTCTCACGCAAGCCTACCAACGCACCAGTAAGCATTCACCGAGCAATAAAGGCGACGCTCAACTTTACAGCCACATGAATGTAAAAATGATGTCGGGTGAAGAGCTGTTCGACAGTCTCGCCGTCATCACCGGTTTGGTCTCACCAGCACCCGAAGTGAAGAGACCCGGCATGAAATACGGTAATGGTGGCCCCCGTGCCTCGTTTGTGACCTTCTTCCTGGCTGGAGCGGACGAAGTGAAGAGCACCACCTACGAAGCGGGAATTCCACAAGCACTCAAATTGATGAACTCGAAGATCGCTGGCAATCCGGCCGCCCTGAAACAATTCGGCACCGGCAAACCGGCAGACATCTTCGAGAAGATGTACATCACCACGTTGGCCCGACGGCCGACCAGCGCAGAAATTCAGAAACTCTCGACCCACCTCGCCAAGGCGAGCAGCCCCACCGAAGGCTACAGCGACATCCTGTGGGCTTTGCTCAACAGCAGTGAATTCAGCATGGTGCGATAGTGGTGGTCAGTGGTCAGAGAAGAGAGTGGTCAGAAGAATTGCGATCCGACAAACCATCCAACCTCAACGAGCCATCCCATGAACCTCGATCAAGCGACCCGGCGGCGTTTCCTCCAAGCGAGTAGTCTCGGCGTCGGTTCCGTCGCCCTGTCCGGCTGGATGGGTGTGCTGGCCAACCGTGCTCAAGCGGCAGCACCGAACGGTAAGAAACCGAAGAGCTGTATTCTGATTTGGTCGGAAGGCGGCGTCAGCCACAAGGACACGCTCGACCTCAAACCCGATAGCAAAGGTGCCGGCGACTTCAAACCGATCAAGACGTCTGCCTCGGGAATCGAGATCAGCGAGCATTTGCCGAAGCTGGCGACCCACATGCACGAGGGTGTGATTGTCCGCAGCATGTCCACGCCGGAAGGGGCACACGCTCGCGCTCGCTACCATCTGCACACCGGCTACCGTGAAGGCCAAGGTGGTCTGACGTACCCGAGCCTCGGGGCGATCGCCGCGTCGGAACTTGGCAGCGAAAAAGCGGCGATGCCGAACTTCGTTTCCATCGGTGGCCGCAGCTTCGGCTCCGGCTTCCTCGGGCCGAAGTATCAGCCGATCCTCGTTCAAGATGCCACGAAGGGCGTCGAAGATCTGAAAGCGCAAGTGTCCGACAAACAGTTCTCGAACCGCACCGGCCTGCTCGAAGAAATGGAAAAAGCGTTCTATCACGATTACCAGACCGGTGCGGCGGTGGATCACAAAACGAACTACGACCGCGCCGTGAAACTGATGCACTCGAAGGAAGCCAAGGCGTTCGACGTCTCGGCCGAACCGGCCGCGAGCAAAACCAAGTACGGTAGTGGAAAGTTTGCCGATGGCGTGCTGATGGCCCGCCGCTTGGTCGAAGTCGGCGTTCCGTTTGTGGAGGTGACCCTCGGCGGCTGGGACACCCACCTCGACAACTTCGAGAAGGTGAAAACACTCTCGACGCAGATCGACAATTCCGTGAGTGCATTGCTCACCGATTTGAAAGAGCGTGGGTTGCTGGAAACGACGCTGGTGATCTGGATGGGCGAATTCGGCCGGACGCCGAACATCAACACCAAAGGGACGAAGCCGGGCCGCGATCACTACCCGAAAGCGTGGAGCCTCGCGATGTTCGGAGGCGGTCTCAAGGGTGGCCGCGTGGTCGGGAAGACCGATGCGGAAGGAGCCACGGTCACGGATCACCCCGTCAAGACCGGCGACTTCCTCGCCACCGTCTGCGAGGTGTTGGGCATCGACCACACCAAGGAGAACGAAGCCGTCAGCGGCCGGCCGATCAAGATCGTCGACAAAGGGAACGTGCCGTTCACGAAGGACGTGATGTAAGAAGAGCATCCCTCAATACCGGGGCACCCCGGTGTCGACGGTCAAACTCCAGGCTTCGATGCCGCTGGCCATGGAGGCGACGTTTTGGATACCGGCTTGTTGCAAGATTCCGACTCCGCTCAAGCTGCGCACGCCGTGATGGCAGTAGACCACGACCAGGGCGTCATCGGGGATCTCGAGTTCTTCGAACCGTGTCGCCAACTCCCCGAGTGGGATGAGTACGCTGCCGGGTAGGTGGCAGAAGGCGTGCTCGTCGGGTTGACGGACGTCGAGCAACACGACCGGGGAACCGGTCGAGAGCAACGCTTGGACGTCTCGGGGCAGAATTTGGCGGATGGTCATTCTCCGGCGATGTCGGGCAAGTCGAGCTTGGCGAGGTAGAAGCGTTCTTTGCTTCGCATTTCGGCACTATCGTTTTCTTTCTTATCGTTGTAGCCGCACAGGTGCAGGCACGCGTGAATCACGTATAAGCAAAGCTCGTGGTTCACCGGATGCCCGCGTTCCTCCGCTGCGGCTTTGCCAACGCCGGCGCCGATGGCCACGTCTCCTTCGAGTTTGGCCGCCCCGCGGATGCTGTACGGGAAGGTCAGCACGTCGGTCGGTTCGTCGTGATTGAGATGCCGCTTGTTCATGGCGTGGATGGTCGCGTCGTCGAAGAAGGCGAAGGTGATTTTCGCGGACGCCACCCCCTCCCCTTCCAGCACGGTCTTGGCCGCCAATTTGAGGGAGGCGAAGTCGAGTTCGACCAGTTCTTGCTGGTTTTTCACGGAGATGGAGATCATGCAAATATGTTAGGGCGAGTGCGGAGTTTGTCGCGGGAAGTCAGTCGAAGCGGTGCCGAAGTCGGCGGGAATTGATGTCGAGAGCTTCAAGAATGCGAACGACAGGTTCGGTGCAAATGTGATTGTTTTCCGCCCAACAGATGACGTCCAAATTTTCCTCGCCCGACTTGAGCCGATCCAAGATGGGCTGGAGGAGTTCCCGCTCTTGGGCGAATGCAATGAGAAGGAGACCGAAGTCGCCACGGTCGAGTTCGATCCAAAACCGTGTGCCCTGCAAATGCTCCAGCCACCGCGCCCGCAAGTACCCACGCCAATGCTGAACGACCCAGCGTTTCACGGCCGATTCGCCAAGGTCGTAGCCAACACGCTCACTTTCGATCCACTTAAAATCGTTGATTTCCGTCTCGCTGTCATCGTAAACACTCAACTGCGGAATCTTTCGATCCGGAGTCGAGCTTATTGAGGAGAGGAGTTGCATTTCCATGTTGCTGCATTTTAGCCGGAGAAAGCGGGTGCGGGCAAGCCGACTCTTCGGAATTTTTCGGTGTCAGGGTCGGAGCCGGGTATTGATGAACTCCACGAGTACGGCGAAGGCCATGGCAAAGTAGATGTAACCTTTATCGATGTGCTGGCCCAACCCCTCTGCGACCAGCAGGACGCCGATCAAAATCAGGAAGCTGAGTGCCAAGACTTTGACGGTCGGGTACTTCTCCACAAAGCGGCTGATCGGCTCCGCGAAGACGAGCATAATTCCGACGGCGATGATCATGGCCGTGACCATGACCCAGAGTTGTTCGACCATGCCGACGGCGGTGATCACCGAATCGAGTGAGAAGACAATGTCGATGATGGCAATTTGGACGATCACCGAAGCAAATTTCGCAGTCTTTTTCGAGATGGAATCCTCGGACTTTTTAGAGTCTTTGACCTTCTCGTGCATTTCGAGCGTGCTCTTGCCAATCAAAAACACTCCGCCGGCAAGGAGGATCACGTCGCGCCAGGAGATGCTGCGCGCTTCATACTCGTGGAAGAATGGCATCTCGGGCAACTCGAAAATGGGCTTGGTCAAGCCGAGCAAAAAGGAGAGTGTCGCCAACAGGAGCAACCGGGTGCCGAGTGCGGCACCCAAGCCGATGCGGCGGGCCAGCGGCTGCTGCTCGGTCGGTAATTTTCCGGAGATGATGGCGAGGAAGATGACGTTGTCGATCCCAAGGACGACTTCCATCAGCGTGAGCGTGATGAGGCCGATGATGGCCGCGAGCACGCCGAACTCACCGGGCTTATAGAACTTGAGCTTCAAACCCTCTTTGAGTGGCAACTGTCGAATCTCGGCCCCGTCCTTCACCGGCAAGCTCGTCGAAAGTAATTGTCCGTGAACCATGTGCCCGTCGATCAGTTCCACCGAAGCTCGCACCGAGTCGCCTTCGACTTTCTCGATGATGACCTGTTTCAGTTTGGCCGTGTCGAATTCCACCGTGCCGTAATGTGGTTTGAATCGCAGCGTGGCAAACATCGGCTCGGTGTCGAGCTTGATCGTTTTCGACTCATCGGGAAGTTCGACTAGGACGCGCACCCCTTCGACGACCACCGGGGTCGACACACGTGTTGGGGTAGTTGGAGTTTCTGGACTGCTCCGAACGGCCCCGGTTACGATCCAGCCCGCGAGTAATGCCAGACTGAGCACGAGTAAAAAGCGTCGCGGGGAAATCATCGTCGCAGTCCCTGGAGTCGATTCAAATCGAGTTGTTGTTGTACCGACGGCTCGGCCTCATCGCAACACCACCGATGATGGGGGGTGCCAACGATTTTTGGAGGTTGTTTCACTCACGACGTCACCAAGACCAAATCAAGAGGAACGCGGATGACGCGGAAACAAGCAGGATCAGAAAAGATTGACTACTTTCTGATCCTCTTGATCTCGGGTATCATCCGCGTTCATCTGGGTTTTATAAAGACTCCAAGAATCGTTATCGCACCCGATGATGGGTGATGTGCAACAATTGTTTCTGGCACACGGACCTAACCGAGTATCGGCAGGACACCGCTCAAAACGAAGATACTGGCAAAGTCAACAGTACTCACCAAAATGTAGGCAACTCCGAACACAACGATCCGAACCCATGACCGGCCCATCGTTTAAGATCGTGTCGCAATCGTCATTCTGTCTGCTGCACTTGTTTCCGCTGCTTCCGTTGGTTCCGCAACGGGGAGGGGGGTATTCTCCGCGGAAACAAGTACAGGAGTCAGAGTAATACCGGGATGGCCATTCGTAGACCAGATTTCGTAGGTACACCCGATGCTGAACACACTTGTTCCCGAGATTCGTATCATAATTTTTATGAAACCAATCGCATCTTATCCGTTGGCCGAGTATCTCGCGGCCGCTGTGGAAGCCGCCCAAATTGGCGCGGCGATTCTCGAAGGCTGGCGTTCGAAGTTCCACGTCACCGAGAAGGAACGCAACAACTTGGTGACCGAGGCCGATCACGCTTCGCAAAAAGCCGTGAAGGAGTTCCTGCTCGGTAAGTTCCCCGACCATGCGTTTGTTGGTGAAGAGGATCATTTCGGCCACACAATCGAGAGTACGCGACCCCCTGGCGACGCCCCGGTTTGGATCGTCGATCCACTTGACGGAACTTGCAACTACGTCCACGATTTCCCGGCCTATTGCGTGTCAATCGGTCTCTGGTTGCACGGCGAACCGGTGGTCGGGGTCATCCTCGACCCGCGCATGAAGGAACTTTTCACGGCGGCCAAGGGGCACGGTGCGTTCCTCAATGGCCAGGCGATGCGGGTGAGCCAAACGGCAAAACTCGGCAGTGCCCTGCTCTGCACGGGTTTCCCGTCCGACTACGAAACGCAACTGCGGAACCTCGAAACGTGGAAACGGGTGGCCTATCACTCGCAATCGATCCGCCGTACCGGTTCCACAGCCCTCAACTTGGCCTACGTCGCCTGCGGACGCCTCGACGGGTACTGGGCCTACGATAACTACAGTTGGGATGTGGCAGCGGGCGCAGCGTTAATCCTCGAAGCGGGTGGAGCACTGCACACTGCCGACGGCTTGCCGTTCGACCCGTTCCGCATGGACATCTGTGCGACCAACGGGCTGGTGCAAACGGAGTTGCTCGCGGCGCTGCGGGTGTGAGTGCCCGTTCCGCGATTCACCCGACGGCTGACGCGGTACGCCACGCCAACAAGAATTCTCCGACGCACGGCGCCAACGCCGTCGGGTGCTCCGTGTTGCGAGGGTAGTACTCTCCAATCTTCCCCGACGGAGTCCAGCCGTGTTCCGCCCCATTCTCGCCGTGTTGGCACTCGTTCTTCTCGTCGGGTTCGTCTCGGCCGCCGACCCCGATCCGAGGTCGCCTCCGGACGTGTTCGGGAAACCGTGCCCGCACGGCGAACCGGTCGAGAAGGGGTTCCTCGGACTGTACAGCGGGCGGACGGACCTGTTCTTCGGCCAGCCGATGCGGGCCGACCTGTTCGCCGTCGCCGCCGTCAGCGGCCCGGCCGTCAACCCGCGACTCGACCGCATCGCCGCCGTGGAACTGACCGACGCGGCCGGGAAGGCGGTGCCGTTCCGCCTGGAGGAACACGGGGGCGGCATCGGCGGGGACGGAATGGGGAACTGGTCGTTCACCCTGTGGCCGACGAAGGCCCACGCCGTGGGCGCGTTCTGGAAGCCGGGCACCTACAAGCTGAAGATGACCGTGGTGATCCCGAACGAGCCGCCGGCCGCGAAGAAGGTCGTCACCAAGACGTTCCGGTCGAACGAGCTGACGTTCACCGTCCGTGAGCCGGGGGCCGCTCTTGAGAAGTGGGACGGGAAAGGGAAATTGCGACCGATCCCAGGGGGAGGTGGGCTGGGCGGCGGCAATAGTTTGCCTTCCGAGGATCTGTTCCTGTACGTCGCCGGGCTGGACGACGAGTCGTCGGATCGACTCCGCCGGCAATACGGGTGGGAGAAGGCCCAATGGCGGCTGGTGACCGCGCCGTTCGCCCCGGTCACGGTGCCGCAGGACCGCGAGCTTACCGACACCGAGGCGAAGAAGCTGATCGCCGACTTGAAGGACAAGGCCCCGGACGTGCGGATACGGGCGGTGCGGAGCCTCCCGCCGACCGCCCCGGTCGAGGTGATCGCCGCCGCCGTGGAACTGCTCGCGGCCAAATATCCGACGACGAACCTTGAGGGCTCCGAAGGTCCGCCCTTTTACCTCGTGGCCAAATACGCGAGGCCGGGTCCTTTTGGGTGTCTCCTCTTCCTTCAGCCGACCGACCCCGTGGTTCAACACGCGGGCGACTCTCTCGTCCGGCTCGGGGTGGCCGCCGTGGAACCGCTGATCGCCTTCGCCGAACGGGAAGGGCACAAGCTGACGCAACTCCAGGAAGCCCCGCGGTCGGTGGTGGCCGGGGTGCTCGCCGGCATCGGCCCGAACGACGCGGCCGAGAAGTACCTGCGGGCCGCGATCCGCAGCGGCGACGACGACCGCGCGGACCACGCACTGTTCGCGGCCACCGCGTGGGGCAAAGGCGGCGTGGGGCTGACTCGGCCGGTCCTGACAATGCCGAAGGTGTCGGACCACGTTCGCATCGCCGCCATTTACGCGGTCAAACTGCACGGCGACCTGAAGACCGACGGGCCGACGCTGCGAACGTTGCTCGCCTCGACGGAACCGCAGGTGCAGTGGTCGGCCCTGAATGCCCTGTCGGAACTCCGCGACACCGAATCCGTGCCCGCGTTCGAGCGGATCGCGCGGGACCGGAAAGCCGAAGCGCCCACCCGCCCCGCGGCGCTGGACGGCGTCCTCGCGCTGGCCGACGCGAAGACGGCCGACCGGCTGGTGCTCGACCTGATCGCCCGCACGGACGACGCGGACATGCGGTACTACGCCCTGTGCCAGGCCGGCCGCCGGAAAATGACCGCCGCCGTGCCGGCCGTGCTGGACGCGCTCGACGATCCGGCCGAGCTGACGCGGGCCACGGCCGACCTCGTCCTCCGCGACCTCGCCCGTCACCCCGACGGCGTGGGCTTCGATGCGACGACGCCGGACGCGAAGCTGTGGCGGGACTATTGGGCGAAGAATGAGAAGAAGTGACCGGGGATTCCGTATCGTAAGATTGTTTCACCATGCGATTGTGTGAGTCCTCGTCGATGCCCGATGCCGTTGAACAACCTTGGTTCCGAGACGGGCTGCGCTTCGAGTGCACGCAGTGCGGGAAATGCTGCACCGGCGAACCGGGGTTCGTTTGGGTCAACGACGAAGAGATCGACAAACTCGCCAAGTTTCGCGGCGACGTCCGGCATGAGTTTACGGCGTTGTACACCAAGACATCACGGGGCAAGGTGACACTGCGCGAGAAGGCCAATGGGGATTGTGTCTTCTTCCATGCCGAGCGCGGCTGCACCGTTTACTCCGTCCGACCGCGCCAGTGCCGCACGTGGCCCTTCTGGGAAAGTAACCTTGAATCACCCGAAGCGTGGGAGCGCACCGAGGGCGACTGCCCTGGCTCCGGCCATGGGCCGTTGATACCGGTCGAAGAAATTTTACGCCGTGTGAAGGTCATCAAAATCTGATGAAACCCGACCTGCGACTCAAGGTTTTGGAAGTGTACGCTGCCGTCGATGTCGCGGTCGCAGCGGAAGCTCCACGCTGCGATGCGTCCGGCCGCTGTTGCCGCTTCACAGAGTACGGCCACACACTATTTCTTAGCCAGTTCGAAGCGGATCTGCTGCTGGAGACGGCCCCGGCTTACACGCAGCCCGTCAGCCGAGATTTCTGCCCGTTCCAAGCGGAGGGGCTTTGCACGGCCCGCGATTCCCGGCCCCTTGGCTGCCGGATTTACTTTTGCGATGCAAGTTACCAAGACAAGCAAAATGCCATTACCGAAGTCGCCGTGGCGAAGCTTAAAGTGATCGCGGATGAGTTTGACACAGGCTGGAACTATGCTCCGTTGCATGTGCTCTTGAATGCAGCGGAACGTCCGAGCGTCCAATTGAGTTCAGCTTCGCGCGAATCTCGAATCGCGTTGGACGTTTTGTAAATGAGTCGTCGTCCACTTGGAGACATCAACATGCGCTCGTTCCTGGCTGCTTGTTTCGGACTCGTTGTGTCGTGCCCAGCCATCGCTGCCGATTGGCCGCAGTTCCTGGGAACCAATCGCGATTCCACATCGCCGGAAACGGTAGCGGTTTGGAATGGCAAACCTAAGGAACTTTGGGTCAAACCTGTCGGGGAAGCGCACAGCTCGCCGGTCGTGGCCAAAGGGGTTGTCTACGCTTTCTATAAGCCGGCTAAGAAAGACGCGGATGCGTTGGCCGCATTCAACGCCAAGTCGGGTGAGCTGCTCTGGGAAGCCAGTTACGACCGCGACAAGTTCCAGCCTTTGTTTGGCGAAGGGCCTCGTGGTACCCCAACCGTTGATGGAGATCGGGTGTACACCCTCGGCAACACCGGTGTACTCGCCTGTTGGGATGTGACGAAAAAAGGCGAAGTCGTGTGGAAGGTCGACACGCTCAAGGAGTTCAAAGCCAAGAATCTCCGGTTCGGGGTCTCGACCAGTCCGACGGTTGTCGGAAACCAGGTCATTATCATGGTGGGCGGCAAAGGTGCTGGGATCGTCGGGTTCGATAAGTCGACTGGCAAAGTCGTTTGGCAATCGAGCGAAGACACGCCGAGTTACGCTTCCCCGATTACGGTGGGCAGTGGTGACCAATCGGAGTTAATCTTCTTGACCAATTCGCACGTGCGCAGTTTGAAAGCGACCGACGGAGCGGAACTCTGGAAGTTCCCGTTCACCGACGCTTTATTGGAAAGCTCAACGACACCGGTGAAAGTCGGCGACCTGTACGTCGCGGGGTCAGTGATGTCTGGATCCGTCGGTATCAAAATCGGCGAGAAAGACGGGAAGCCTTCGCCGGAACGCGTCTGGAAAAATGACAAACTGACGTGCTATTTCTCGACGCCGGTCGCCGTAGGCGAATACTTGTACATGGTCAACGGGAAGGCCAGCCTGACGAATGCGAGCATTGTGCTGCGCTGCGTCGAGGCTAAAACGGGCAAGATCCTTTGGGAAAAGCCGAACGTCGGGAAGTATCACGCGGCTCTCGTCAAGACCGGCGACGGCAAACTCCTCCTACTCGACGACTCTGGAAGTTTGATGCTGCTGGAACCGAACGAGAAAGAGTACAAGGAATTGGCCCGAGCCAAAGTATGCGGCGAGACTTGGGCACACCCGGCATTGAGCGATGGCAAACTCTACCTTCGAGACGATAAGAAATTGATCTGCCTACAACTTGGAGAGTGATCACGGTCAGCCTCACCAACCGGTGGACAATCGGAACTCTTCAAACGAAGCAGCTGTACCAGCAGCCACGAGTAACCGCCTGAGTGACGGCTGGTCGGTCACGGCGCCCACCCATTCGATGAACTCAATCGGTATGGGGCCAAACTTAGCTTCAAGCAATTCGGTCACTGCCGCACGCATTCCGCGGTGGTGTCCTTCTTCCATTCCTTTCTCGATGCCCTCCTCGATGCCCTTCTCGATGCCCTTCTCGTGGGCAATTTGGACGCGAGTTTTATGCATGGCTGGAACCCTCCCCGTGGCGTTTGCTTCCAGTATATCCTGAAATCTCTTCGAGTCCTCGTCCGGGATATCGATGTACGTTTCGATGCAATCGCCCAGCAAAGATTTCTTGCCGTCGGACAACGGGGAATCGCCGAGCCGTCGGATCGCTTCGACTCCGAACGGCACTCTCAAGTTGCTCGGTGACTTCATCAGTGCAGAAAGCGCGATACCGAGCCAATTGTCGCCCCGCAAATAGTCTGCGGCGGGCAGTGCGGGGAGGCCAACATAGCGATAGCGAAGAGTCATCACCGGCTCACCGTCGAATCGGTCGGTCACTTCGCGGATGCCGATTCCATCTAGCCCAACCTTGAGGAACACCACCAGGGGAAGCACCGGCTTCTGGCTGGTACGCCGGAGGTAAAAATAGTAATCCGGCAGTCGCCGCTCGATGTCTGTGACCGATTCGGCGGATTCGATTTCGATGTGGATCAAAGCGAGCGAAGTGTCGCCCACACCGCCACCGAGCAAGGTCAATTCCGCTACCAGATCGAGCAGGTGCCGCGGGCCGTCTGGAGGATCGGCGAACAACTCTTTGTCGAGCCAGTGAACTTGGGAAAGATCGAAACGTGCGGCTTGGTCGGGGAAAAACAACCGGAGGAAGTCCGGGAAAAACTCCCGGATCACTTCTTTGAACAACTGGTCATGATCGGTGGCATCGGACATGTCCATCAATCTATTCCACCGTCACGCTCTTCGCCAAGTTCCTCGGCTTATCCACATCGCAGCCGCGGAGTACGGCGACCTCGTAGGCGAAGAGTTGCAGCGGAATACTACAGACGATGGGCTGCAAGTAGTCCGGCACGTCGGGCACCGTGATGAAGTCATCGGCAATGGAGGCGACCTCGCGATCCCCTTCACTGCACACGGCGATCACCGGCCCACCACGGGCTTTGATTTCCTGCATGTTCGACATGACTTTGTCGAAGACGTTTCCACGCGGCACGAGGAAGACGCTCGGTGTGTCGGCATCCACGAGAGCGATCGGGCCGTGCTTCATTTCCGCGGCCGGATATCCCTCGGCGTGGATGTAGCTGATTTCTTTCAGCTTGAGCGCCCCTTCGAGCGCCGTGGGGTACAAGTACTGCCTCCCGAGGTAGAGGCAGTTGTGCATGTCGCCATAGCGGTTCGCCAGCTTCTTGACGTGATCGTGGCATTGCAGTGTCTTGCGGATGATGTCAGGAAGTGCCCGCAGTTCTTCAATGATGCGTTGTCCTTGCACGGCTGAAAGGTGCCGCATCCGCCCGTAAAAGAGGGCGAGCATGGCGAGCACGGTCGCTTGGCTCGTGAATGCTTTCGTGCTGGCAACGCCGATCTCCGGCCCGGCGTGCAGGTAAATGCCACCATCCGCTTCGCGGGCAATACTGCTGCCGACGACGTTGCAGATGGCCAAGGTCGGGTGACCCATCCGCTTGGCTTCTTTGAGTGCCGCCAGGGTGTCGGCGGTCTCTCCGGATTGCGTCAAACAGAGCACGATGGTCTTCTGATCCATGGGCGGATTGCGGTACCGCAGTTCGCTGGCGTACTCGACTTCCACCGGCATCCGCGCCAGTTCTTCGAACAGATATTCGCCGACCAGACCCGCGTGGTAGCTGGTGCCGCAGGCCGTCATGATGATCCGTTCGGTACTCCGCAGCTGCTGGGGAGTCAGGTTCAAACCGCCGAAGTGGGCTGTCGCGCTGGCGTCGTCTAAGCGGCCACGCATCGCGTTGGCAATGGTATCGGGCTGCTCGTAGATCTCCTTCAGCATGAAATGTTCGTATTCGCCTTTCTCGGCTTCGAAATCGCCGAGGTAATGGCGGATATCTTCCACGGGGACATCGACGGTGTCGAAATCCATGTTACGAATGACCCAGCTCTCTCCGTCGAGTTGGCAGATTTGCCGGTCGTTCAAGTAGACCACTTTGTCCGCGTATCCAGACAACGCATTGGCATCGGAAGCCAAGTAATTGCCATCCGGCCCGAGACCGATCACGAGCGGGCTGCCGAGGCGAGCACCCACTAGAACTCCAGGTTCTTGCCGGCACATGACCGCGAGGCCGTAGGTCCCCTTGACGAGCTCGACCGTGGCCTTGACCGCCTGCAACAAATCGCCGTTGTAGTAGTGGCGGATGAGGTGAGCCAGGACTTCGGTATCGGTCTCGGAAACGAACTCCACACCGTCGGCTTGCAGCTGGTGTTTGAGCGTTTGGTAATTCTCGATGACCCCGTTGTGAACCACTGCAATCGAGCCGCAAGTACTCGTGTGCGGGTGGGCATTCGTATCGGTCGCAGCCCCGTGGGTCGCCCAACGGGTGTGGCTGATGCCGTAGTGACCGGGCGCGGGATTGGAGGCGACTTCCTTGGCGAGTTCGGCGATGCGACCCGCTTTCTTTCGGAGGTGCAGTTTACCGCCAGTTCCCGTGATCAAGCCCGCGCTGTCGTACCCGCGATATTCGAGTCGTTTGAGTCCGTCCACCAGAATCGGGGACGCTTCACGTTGCCCGGTAAAACCGATAATGCCACACATGCTGGGTCGCCTCAGGAAACGAGTAGTGGGATCATCAAACAATAACAGAAGCCGTGGGCAAGACGGTGAATCCGCAATTTTCGTACAGCGAACGCAACGATTCTTTGCTCGTGAGCATGACATACGGGGCACTGTGCAGATACGCTTGGCCGAGTGCCGCCTTCACCAGTTTCTGGGCGATTCCTTGGCCGCGAGAATCGGGCCGCACGACCACGTAATCAATCTGCCAATTCACGGGCGCCGAGATCAGGACAAATCCGTCGGCGCCGCCCTCTTGATCGCGGTGGACGCAGACAAATCTGACTGACGGCCAAATCGAAAGGAACTTACTCCGGGTGCGGAACTGAGTCTCGATGAGTTCCCAGAACGTGCTGCACGCCGCTTCATCGGCGAGGAACTCCGGGAGTGACAAGAACTCGACGCCGGCGGGCAGCGGCCCGGCATGGGTCGGCTTGTACATGTAGTGCAAGTCGTCAGCCATGATTCCAATCTCTCTCCGCGGAGGTTTTAGGATCCGCCCACACGGGAAAACTGTTGCTCGTAGGGTGGGGCCACGCTCCCCGACGGTTTCCCAAGCAAGCCGTACTTCTTCATCTTTTTATAGAGTGTCACCCGGCTAACGCCGAGGAGTTCTGCGGCCCGGGTACGACTGAATGTCACTTTTTCTAAGGCTCGCAAAATCGCCACACGTTCGGTTGTCTCGCGATTGTGTGCGAGAGAACCGGCTGGCCCTGGGGTCGTCACGGAAAGCGAAACTGTTAGTTCCGCCCGAAGAGTATGAACAATCGGAGGCAGATGCTGCAACCGCAACTCGTCACCGGTACAAGTCAGAACGGCTTGTTGAACGACATTCTCGAGTTGTCGGATGTTCCCTGGCCAAGGAAAGACTTCTAAAGCACGCATGGTTTCCGGGTGAATGCCACCAATTCGTTTCGCAAAACGTGTGTTGTAACGGGCGACCATACCACGTACGAGGGGCGACACATCTTGCAAGCGATCCCGTAGTGGTGGAATGCGGAACGGTAATACGTTGAGTCGATAGTACAAATCGTTGCGGAAAGTCCCGAGAGCTACCGCTTCGGACAAATTCCAGTTCGTTGCCACAATGATGCGGGCATCACTGCGTTGCGTTTCGTTACTGCCGACCGGCTCGAATTCGCCGTTTTCGATGACCCGTAGCAAATTCGCTTGTTGATCGAGTGTCAGTGCGTCGATTTCATCGATCAACAGTGTTCCTGCCCCAGCCGCTTCAAATTTACCGACCTTGCCGGCATCGGCCCCAGAGAAAGCGCCTTTGGAATGACCGAAGAACTCACTCGCCAAGAGGTGCCCGGAATGCGCTCCCCCCGCAACGACTAAAAATCGGTGCGCCGCTCGCCGGGAAAAATCGTGGATGAGTTTCGCCAAGTACGATTTGCCAGTCCCGGTTTCGCCCTCGATCAACACCGTCACGTCGTGGGTCGCGGCAATTTCCAACTGATCGGCGAGTGGAGCCAATGAGGGAGTGAGGGGCAAGAGGCGACCACGAATACGTTGGGCCAAATTTTCCGTGAGGGTATCAGGAAATGGAGCACCTGGGACAACGGCACGGCGAATCCAACTGTTGAATTCCCGGAGATGGCCCGGCCAGACGAAGCTACCATCTAAAAACGGAGCCAGAGCATCGAGCCGGCGTGATGCTGAGAATTGTTCGGCAGAGAGGACCGCTAAACGCGGGGGTAATTGCTGCAAACGCAATTCACGAACCGACGCGTCGATGCGTTCAGCATCTTGGGCATCGGACGCGAGGAAAAGGAGTACCCCATCCGTATCCCGCCTGACGAGATTCGCAAGATCCTCGAATCTCACAGCAGGCGTGGTGAGGAGGAAGCTTTTGTGAATGTGGGTTTGAACTAATTGAGCGAATCGGAGGTCGGATCCGACGAGTAACATCCGGCGTGTGAACAGCATCGAGCGACTCCCAGCGCAGCGAGCGCGGAACTCGGACGCAATACGTCCGAGCCAATGTAGAGGGGTCAGGCCGAGCCTGGGTCGGGGGTCGCCACAGGGCGATAGAGTGTCCGGTGGGGGAACCGGTTGTCGGATCGTTCGCCGTTTGTTAACAGCCTTTACGACTACTGTAATGTAATGAATACATGGTGTTCATGCAAATCAGAATCATCGTTTTCATCAATTCTAGTACGACCGTTACTAATTCGCCGAAGGTCAAGTGCAAATGCTCAAAGTTAAGGAATTCCGCGAACGATCAACGGCCCAATATATTGCGTCAGACGAACAGGTAGTTTCTGCCACAGCCGAATCATACGCTCGTACCGTGGATTATCCGGGCGCATAGCTTCTATTTCTCCGCGACGCACCGCGTATTGCCAAGTGGCCGGTGTCGGTTCCGCCCCCCATTGCTTCTTGAATTTGAATGTCGGGCCATCTACAGTCGAGCGGCCGAAATCGAATACTGTCTGCCCGCGCTCCACGGCCCTGTCCAACAGATGGCGGTACATCAACATATTCGCGCAAGTGTTGTTGTAATCACGCAGAGACGATGCTGTTGGGACTTCAGTGCACCGGCGGCCATGAAGTAAGAGTGCGCATGAAATTGGTTTCTCGCCGGCCCAAACAATGGCCAATTCAGCATCAGATGGGAAATTCTGCAAGATCGACTCGAACAGACATCGTCCGTAAACGGGTGTCCCAAGATCACGCATGTTCTCACTGAGAACCGCATAAAATGGATTTAACGACTCTTCGCCACCCCAAGTGATTCGAAAGTCGTTCTTTTCTCCCTTGCGAATTTGATTGCGGAGTTTGGAACTGAATTTCTTCCATAGCTGTTCGTTCGTCGCGGGGAGAGGCAACCGCATGTGAACTTTACTAGCCATTGAACCATTGATGGCTTTGTGCTCAATTGGCGTTTCGTGCCGCAATTCCAAATGATTCACATTGAGTTCGTCGGCCAATTCGACGGCCCGGTTTATCATTGCCGATTGGACATCGGGCGAGTCGGCAATCACGCCGTTGCTATTGAGATATGGCAAACTCACGAGGAAACGGCCAAACAGCATAGTATTGACAAAAGCCAATGGCAAAAAACCGCATGTCTCGCCGTCCCGCTGCGCTTCGATGGCGAACACGTCTTGCTTCAACCCATCGTGTAGGACATTCAACCAGCTAGGGTGCCGACTCAGGGGAACAACGTCACCGGACATGGCCAAATGAGTCAGCGCGGGCAAACGCTGTGAAAATCGCGCATGTTGGTGAACCGAAACGGTGATCGCGGGCGACGCGGTGGAGGCCATGGAGCGAATGAAAGGGGAAACACTTTGCAAAATCGCAGATTTACCCTTAGGACGCGCCCGGGTGACGCTGAGAGAGGAGTTCATCATAGACGCTCGCCAATCGCTGGATTCGCTGTTGGAAATCATAACGTTTTACAATCGTGGCTCGGGCATTATTTGCATAGCGTAAACGTAGTTCGGAATTGCACACCAAGCGAGAAATTCCATCGGTCAGTGCGGAACCGTCGCCCGGTTCCACGAGCCAACCGTCGACGGCATGCTCGATGAGTTTGGGAATACCCGCAATTCGTGTCGCCACACAGGGCACTTTCAAAGCCATCGCTTCGAGCAACACATTGGGCAATCCTTCTCGCAGGCTGCTGAGAACGAATAAATCCATCGCTTCGTAATACGTGCGGACGTCCGATTGCCAACCGGGAAGTTGCACAACGTTTTCCAATCCGAGCTCGGATTGGAGTGCTTCAAGACGTGCGCGATCATCCCCTTCCCCGACAATCACCAGTCGCGCCGCGTGCCCCGCGTCGCGCAATATTTTAACGGAACGCAGCAGGAGATCGAATGCTTTCTCGGGGGAGAGTCGACCAACTGCACCGATCAAAAACTCTTGTGGCGGCAACCCCAACTCGACCTTGGCTTCGACCACACTGCGTTGGCGGGTGTATTCAACCGTGTCAATTCCGTTCTCGAGCAACAGGCATTTCCGTTTCGACACACCACTGTTCCGCGCGGCCTTGTAAAGGTCGTCTGAAACGCAAAACACACGTTCATATCGTGGCAAACAGAGTTGATCGATCCGGTAATACAGTGGCGTTCGAGCGGTCTGTTTCACCCAGCCATGGAGCGTCGTCACCAGCCGCATCGGCCAGAACCTTTTGAGCAGCAGTCCGAGTGCGTTTGTTTTGTAATCGTGGCCGTGCCAGATGGCCACCTTCTCGTCTCGACAGACCTTCAGCAGGTTGGGGATGATTCGCCAATCGGTCGGGCCTCGGTCAGGAATCGATATCAGTGGTGCCGCGTATTTCGCAGCCTTGTGTTCGATATCGGCATAGCCAGGGTCACCGGGTGGTGTGAGGTAGCCGCAGAGCATCCGGTAACCGAGCGGTTCCAAAAAGCGTGGTGAATTGAGTATTGTTTTGTCAGGCCCACCTCCAGATCCGGTGACGACACGGGTATCGAACACGACGGGTCGGGAATCCATGCGAGGTAATCGAAGCGAAGTGGGAGCGTTCACGCCAGCACTCGCTGAGTCGTAGTCGCAAGCAGAGTTCGTATCAGTGGTTGCAAGCAACGATCCCAGTGATGATGAACTTCGACGAATTCCCGAGCTGCGAGGCCGAGCTCACGTTGACGCTTCGTGTCCATAAGCAATTCGCTGACGGTGGAAATCCACTCCGCTTCAGTGGAGGGGGACAATAGATGTTCACCGGGTAAGGCCAACAGAGCTTGAATTGCGGCTGGTGCCGCCACGGTCGGCTTGGCCATTGCCATGGCTTCCAGAACCTTGTTTTGCAGACCCCGGGCGATCCGAATCGGGCAAATCGCCAGCGCCGCTTTCGCCACGTATGGCCTCACGTCCGGCACAGCTCCGATGACTTTCACACCTTCTAATGCACCCAATCGGAGTACGGCCGGAGTCGGCTTCCGACCGATGATCCAAAATTCCGCCCGCGGATGCCGTTCACGGATCGCGGGCCAAATATCGTGGGCAAACCATGTGGCCCCGTCGATATTTGGAAAGTAATCGAGTGCACCCACGAATGCGCAAGCCGTCGCTTGTTCCACTTCGGGTTGTGGACGGAAGTAATCGAGATCGACACCATTGGTCGCAACAGTTCCTGCACCGGGGTGCGTGAATCCGTCGAACACGGCACACTCGGCTGAGCTGACAATGGTGACCGCAGTGGCCCATTCGGCGATCCATTGTTCCAGCCGGCGGACGCGGTGTCCTTCCAACGTGTATAGCCAGTGTTTCGGGCCACTCGCGGCGTCGGCGTAGTCGAACCACTTCTGCGAATCGACATCGACAAGATCGACAACACGCGGGTGCGATGGTAGGCCATGGCGGTGTAGATACGGGGCTAAACTCGACGCAGAAATCAACGACGCATCCCACGCCTCCGTTTTGGCAAATCGATGGATCACCGCATCTAACTTCGGCTCGGCAAATAGGCCTTCGGAAAGGCTGCCGCCCGTGAGCAGGCTTCGACCCGCTCTCCACCAGCGGCGAAAACCGCTCGCAGGAACGATTTCGACCGTCTCGCATAACGATTTGAGTTTTGCAATCGATTGCTCGTGCACCTCTTCATCCGCGAGGCTGATCAGTGTCACCCGAGCCACTTTCGACAGTTCCCGTAGAACGTGAAAGTTGCGGATGCGGTCGCCTTTGTCAGGCGGAAACGGAAGCCGATGCGTCAGGTACAGCACGCGTGGTTTAAACGTGGAAACTTCATGCATCACGAATGAACCGGCTGAAGTCGGGCCGAACTGGGTCGATCCAGACGGTTTGGGCGTGCCACCTTTAAGAACTGTTGAAGAACGACCTCTGGTGAAGGCAGAAAAAAGAGCCTACGCAACCATTTCGGGCCGACGCCAATGGCTTTGAAACTGGTGGCCAAACAGATTCGGATATCGAACCAAAGGCTTTGATTCAAGATGTAATAGAGATCGTAGTAGACTTTTCGGCGGACGCTCAGAAGATCCGAATCGGCTGGGAGCTGGATTTGAGCCAAGCCAGTGATTCCGGGGCGAGCCATCATTCGGACATCGTAGCCAGGAACTTCGTCGCATAGACCTTTGGAAGCGATCACTTCGGGGCGCTCTGGTCGCGGCCCGACCAAACTCATTTCTCCGCGGAGCACGTTGAACAATTGCGGGAGTTCATCCAAGTGTGTTTTTCTCAGAAACTTTCCCATCGCAAAGACGCGTGTGTCGCCGGACTGAGACCACTGCGGCCCACCCGTTGTCGCTTCGACGAGGTGGTGCATCGAGCGTACTTTAATAATCCGGTAGGGAAGTCCGCCCCGCCCCGTGCGTGTTTGGAAGTAAAATCCAGGCCCTCGAGATGAGAGTTTCACCAAGAGCCAAGCCAAGACCGTGAACGGAAGAATCGGGATTAGCAATGCCATGCTGACAACGAAGTCGATGGACGGCTTCATCACCGAATACCAATCGGTATCTGGGGCCGGCAAGTGCAAACGTGTCTTCGCGCAGACCCGATCCGCCTCACGCCACAGTTCGGGTGACGAGGACAAATACCGTTCGACGATCATTGTTTTGGTTTGCATATAGTCGCTAGCGTTAAAAAAATAGTCTTGTAGCTCGGGTCACTTGCTGACGTTCGAAAGAGCTAATTTCACTCCTGCAAGGAGCGGTTCCAGGAATTCCGAAGCATGATCTCCCTCAGGAAATAACTTACCGGTCGATAACGAACGTTGAATGTAGATTTTGTATATTCGACTTTCATTCGCAAACTCCAATCGAGGGTAACCAGACGCTTTCCAATCTCCGTCGGTTCCCCAACCCCAAAAAACTTCTAAAGTTTCTCGACTCGGACTCGTCCGTTCGAATCGAGATCTCCAAAGTTCAAAACTGGCTTTGGATACGCTTTGTTTCGTGCCAATTCCGCATTGTTCGAAGCCTGTCCCCGCGTAGCAAGTTTTCGGATCATGCGCGCCCAAATCACCTGGTGGCCCATAAATCAACATCACGGAAAAAGACTCTTTGGTCAGCTGATTCACATAGCTACGGCTCAAATACGCTTCGGCCTCTGCAACCCTCATGGTCTTTGAATTCACTTCGCTATCGGTAGCAACCCACGGGCCAAATTGTTTGGCTATCGCCATCATTCTTTCGTTGGCGACAGCCGGGGCGGCTGAATCTGAAGCTCCCGGCCGCAATGCATTCCAAACGCCGACTCCGAGGAGCAGTGCAAGCACAGCGCCGATGGTGAATTTGCTCGCCATGAACTCGCTCGGCTATGCGGGTAGTTGTTTCACGTAGTTGTAGCCGTACGCTTGGATGTCTGGCTTGATGCCATTCACGACCGCGCCCAACAGGGGGATGTTGAGGTGCACCATCCGTTCCGAAGCATCCTGCACCTTCGGCAACTGGCTCACATCTTGTAAAATACTGAAGACGACCCCATCGACATGTTGGGCCACGAGGAGCGTATCGGCGACCGGCAAGATCGGGCAAGAGTCCACGATGATGATGTCGAACTGGCCGCGGAGGCGGTTGAACATGGCTTCGAGTGGATGCCCTTGGGCCAACGCCGCGATGACCCGGTGGTTGCACTGCCCGGCAGGAATGATCCAAAGGTTCGGCACACTGGTCGGCTGCACCGCATCGGCGATGTCGATTTCCTGGAGCAAGATCTCGGAGCATCCTGGTGAAACCGGGATATCGAAGAGCTTCTGCATGCTCGGATTGCGGAGATCGCAATCGAGGATGAGTGTCCGAAGTCCGGCCGTGGCCATGCTCGTGGCGAGTTGGCTCGACAGCGACGTTTTCCCCTCGCCTTGCATGGCACTGGTCACGAGAATGATCTGCATTTGCTGGGTTTTGGCAGCATGGAGCAGCATCGTGCGGGTGCTGTTGACGGATTCGTTCAGAATGAACCGCCAGTTTTGATTCTGGCTCGCCTCGCCCGATCGCAGGCTAGCGCGACTCGGGAAGGCCGGGATCGTACCGATGACCCGCATTCCGAGTTCCGTAACGACTTGATCCACACCATCGACCCGGCGGTTCCGCCATTCGAGGTACGAAATGATCAACAGAATTCCGAGCATGGCCACAAAAGCGCCGCCCGTTGACATGATGATCTTATTATCGCGGTTGTAGTTCTCGTTGATCACGGCGTCCTCTTTGATGAGGACTCGGGGCTGGTTGTTGGTGAGGATTTTTTGGATCTCGCCGAGTTGGACGACATACCGATTTCTCATTTCGATCGTCGGGGCCAATTCCGAGATCTCGACGACAGTCTCGGGGGCGAGTGGCCCCAAATCGGACAATTCTTTTTCGAAGGCGTCTTTTCTAGTTTTGCTAGAATTCAGCTGCGATTTCAGGGACTGCAGGTCGTTGGAAAGTTTCAACTGATCGCCGTTCAACTCAGCGCGTCGTTCGACCTGCGCCCGTTTGAGAATTTGCGGTCTCACCGCGTTTCGCTCGTCCTCGAGCGCGGACTTTTGCTTCGCGATTTCGGCGGATTTTTCGGCCAATTTGGGATGATTGTCCTGGTATATTTTCCGGTAATCAGAGAGTTCGGATTTGCATTTTTCGACCATTGAAAGCCGGGCTCGAACCGCGGGATCCGAATCGACCGCTTTCGAGACCGAATCGGGATCAGGCTGCGGCTCCCCGCTGAGCGTTCGCGTCACCAAGTCCAATTGACTGTTCTTGAAATCGATTTCGCCTTGCAATTTGTTGATGTTTTGGGCCTGGTTGCCGATATCCGTGACCAGCAGTGGGCGCTTGATGACCGGGTCGAAACCGTTGCCCAGTCGGGTCTTTTGTTGGGTGCGAAGCGCGTCCAACACTTTGATTTTGGCATTCGCGTCGGCGAGTTGTTTGACCAATACACTTTCCTGATTCACGTAGGCTTGCTTTTCTTCGGCCACGGCATTCTCGACGTAATACTTTACGAATTCCGACAGCAGGATTTGGAGTTGATCTTTGTCGTCGCCGTTCATCCAAAGGTGCAGCATCTCCTCTTTTTCGAATTTGGTTTTCAGCAGCTTTTCGTAAACGCTCGCTTTATCGCCGGCCGCCGCCATCATCGGCAAGCTCCGGACTTTTTCGAGGTTGCCGACTCTCGCTTGAAAATTCTTAGTCGCCATCGTTTGCAGGTGGCTGTCTTTGAGCCGTTCAAAAGTGTCCCTGTCCGGTGGGGTATCCTTGGCCATTCCTGTGAACAGGTTGGCCCGGATCTGGATGATGGCCTGCACCTTGTGCTTCCCGGACGGCAGCACCATCCAGATGGCGGCCGCCGCCACAGATGCAACGACCCCACCGATCAGGATCCCGAGGATCCAGCGGCGCTTGAACGAGTGAAACAACTCCGAGAGAGTCGGCATCGAGCGGTGGCCTCCCGTGGCCGCTGCCGTCGGACTGGCGACCGCGAACGGGTTCGGGCCGAACATGTT